>NZ_RHOO01000024.1 GCF_003946555.1 Companilactobacillus hulinensis
GTTTTAGGCTGGAATACTGCCATTGATTCATTTCGTGGATATTTAACAAAGTGTTCGGATTAAACTTGCAATCTCTCACTTGTAAATAATTTTATATAATTACCTGTAACTCTGTCACGTTTAAACACAACTAAACTCAAAAAAAGAGATTGCTTTCGCAATCTCTCATATTAAAAACTATTCGAATGTAACTAATTCTGCCGGTACCCATTCATCAGTTGCCACACGATACATCAATTTGCCATTGATGGTAGCAGTCTTATCCGTTACAAATGTATATCCATCCTTCAATGCACGATTAGATTTTTTACCTTTACTAGTATAAAGTTGAGCAACTTCATTGGCATGCACAGTTCCAGTAATCTTTTTATATTCCACAACATGATCAGCATGTACCCATTCGTGAGTCGCAACTCTATGGTGCCATTCACCTTGGAAATACGCATAACGATCTGTATACCAATCTGTCATCTTTTCTAATGCTCTATTCTGAACTTTTCCAGAGTTTCTAAACTTAGTTAGTTCCTTAATGGAATCTCTATGAGTTTGAACGTATGAATTGTTATAGTAAAAGACTTTTACATCATCCTTCTTAACCCATTCATTATCACCAATTTGGTAATATTCATTCTTTCCAACAGTGTTCAATTTATTCGTCTTAAAGTCTGTAGTTTGTTTAGTTAGCTTCTTTTCACCAGTTTTATTACCACTAACATTGTAAATATCTAGCGATTTCTGGTCAGTCATGATGTTAGTTTCATCAATATCTTTGATATTTGAAGAATTATCAGAACCGTTTCCAGTATTCCCATTGTCCCCATCATCTCCGTCACCGCCATCACCAGGATCTGTATCTGGAGACTTTTCTTTTACGGTAATCACAGCTGGATACTTTGTATCAGAATCATCAGTAAACCAATAATTAACAGTGTAATCACCTGGAGATTTAGTATCAACTACAGGACCATCTTTCTCAATTTCTTCGTATTCATAGTTTTTCCCGTCCTTAACTGCACTAACAAACCCCATTCTATTATCCCAATCTGAGTCGTATTCAACTTCTTGATTCTTAGTTATGATCTCAGTTTTTGGTTTCGGAATTGTGCCCGTGATATTAACTGGTTGCGTAACATTAACAACGATATCTTGTTCAAAATTACCCTTATATTTAATAAGGAATTTTAAATTAAGATTTCCATTTGATATTTCATTCTCTGATACTTTCAACTTACGTGTTACTTTATCAAATCCATCGTTATCCAGGTCTACTTCATAAACTTCCCCAAAGATAGAACTGAAATCAATTTCAATAAAACCATCGCTATTCTTATCCACATTAACGTCATCAAGTACGACATTTTGATTGTCTAAGGATAGAGTATCTGGTGAATAAAACAGATATGGGTCATTCAGAACATCAAAGCCATTCAAAACATCAAAGTTTATAATTTGATTATTTGAAAGATGTAAATCACATAAATTAGGGTAATCAGACAAGGTTGATATATCCTTAATTTGATTATTTGATAAATTAAGCTCATATATATTTTTTGGCAATGAAGATATATCTTTAATTTTGTTATCTGACAGATAAAGTACACCTATATTTTCTGGCAATTGTGATAAATCTTCAATTTGATTATTTGACAAATTTACATATCCTATATTTTCAGGTAATGGTGATATATTTGTAATTTGATTGTTAGACAGATCTAAATTTCGAAGTGCTGTACTTCCTACAAACGAAGGCATCTCAGTTATGAAGTTATCATATACGTCAAGCATACTAATATTTGTTTTTCCTCCAAGTAATGAGATATCTGTTATTTGATTGGAAGAAAGACTAAGCCTTACACCAGATGCAGGATTGTGGATTAATTTCAACGGTGTAATCGTTTGTATTTTATTTCCAATCAAGATTAAATCCGTCAAATTTTCTAATTCATTTAATGGCGACATATCTTCTATTTTGTTTATAGCTAACCCCAATTTCTCCAACAAATATAATCCTTCCAACGAGGAAATATCTTCTACTTCATTAAAGCCCAACTGCAAAGTAGATAACTTAGATAATTCTTTTAGTGGTGTGATATCTTTTATTTTGTTTCCGACCAAGTTTAAACTGGTTAGATTAGATAATCCTTTTAATGGCGAAATATCATTGATTTTGCTATAAACAATGCCAAGGGTTTTCAACTTTGTCAAATTGGCTAGTGGCGATAAATCTTCTATTTCATCACGATTCAAATTTAACGTATTTAGATTTTCAGCAAATTCTAATCCTTCTAGGCTTTTTATCCCATTAGAAGATCCACTTAATCTTGTCAAACCTTTTAAATCTTCTCGATTTAATTCCCTACCCTTTATTCCTAAAGTTCCTTTAATCAAAGCTCTCAAATTGTCATCCGGCACCAATGATTCTTCAGATAAATATCCAGGTATTTCTTCAGCATGTACAACATGTGTCCTAGCTAAATGTGATATTGAATGTGAACTTACTGTCGATGCAAGCAATAATCCTGCACCAACCCCTGCGACAACCTTAACTAATTTTTTACCTGACATACTATTCACTTCCTTTTTTGTGATTTATTTAACGTTCCATAAGCTTATATAATTACCCGCAACTCTGTCACGCTAAAACACAACTGAACGCAAAAAAAGAGGATTACCTTCTCTCGGTAATCCTCTTTTTCAGTATCAAATATATATTATTCTGCGTCGGCAACTTCTTCGTCGGCACTTGTTTCTTCATCTGTTGCTTCACTATCGAATGTAATATCGATAGATTTTGTTAATAGATCGGCATAACTGTATGAAACTCTCTCGAAAGAATTTTCATTTTGATCTAAATCAACAACAAAAACTGAATGGAATGTTTCTGCTAAGGTCCCACGACGGCGGATAACCTTTTTACGACCTGCTTGTGCTACAACCGTTAGGTTTTCACCTAAGTGAGAGTCTAGACGACTCTTAATTGATTTCAATGACGTTGGCATATATATTATCACTCCTTAGGAGTGCAATATTACCACGATTTCCTGAAAATTGCAAGAAGATTATCATTTTTTGAACTAATTATTTTTTAGTTCTTTGTTTGAAATCTACCGCTAATTTCTTGAATTGTTCAATAGAAACCTGTTCACCACGGGCGTTTTCAGCGATTTCACAGTCTTTGAAAACTTCCTTGATCATTTCACGATTTTCATCAGTTCTTCCAAGCCAGTTCAAGAAGTTATTCATCAAGCTCTTTCTCTTTTGAGCAAAGGCTGAACGTATCATCTTATTGAAGAACTCTGGATCTTCTATATTTATCTCGTCTTTTGGTAATCTTTCCAAGACGGCAACGGCTGAGTCAACCTTTGGTCTTGGGATAAACGATTCTTTACCAACGATTCGATCTATTCGTGCGTTCATTTGTGTTTGAACCGCAATTGTCAGTGAGCCATATTCACGATGCCCCGGATTAGCAGTGATTCTTTCGGCTACTTCTTTTTGCATCATCAAGACCAATGCTTGGAATGGATAATCACTATTGATCAGATTCAGCATGATCGGTGTGGTGATGTAATAAGGAAGATTGGCAACTACCTTGATAGTCTTGCCTTCAAGATGATGTTCTTCAACGAATTCATCAAGGTCAACATCCAAAATATCCTTATTGAATACTTCGATATTATCGTAATAACTCAATGTATCTTCCAATACTGGAATAAGTGTTGAGTCGATTTCGAATGCATAAACTTTCTCAGCTACTTGAGATAACTTCTCAGTCAATGCTCCGATACCAGGTCCGATCTCGATAGCAATCTCATCAGACTGTAGGTTACTTGCATCAACAATATCATCTAGAACTTTTTCGTTCGTTAAAAAATTTTGTCCCAAACTCTTCTTTGCACGCAATTTATACTTACGAAGAATATCATTGGTGCGAATTGGGTCAGCAATACTTAGTCTATTTAGTGTCATGGGTACTCCCTTTATCAAATTTTTCAACTGCAACAAGCAAGTCCTTCGGTGCTACTTGAAGCATATTCAAGCGATTCAAGAATTGTTTGGCATTCGTATAACCAAGCTTCAACTCTGAACCTACGAATTCACGGCGCTTCTGTGAATGAACATCCCCGATCAATCCCAGGTCGATCATATCATCAGTACTATAATCGTCTACCAAATCCGAAGTCGTATACACCGCTGCCAACGCCTGTTTTATGTCTTCATCTTTGGCATGTTCGATTCCCAAACTACCGTCACTCTTCTTAGGAACAGCTTTGTTTCGAGGTAAAAATGCTTGTTTTGCATTTGGTACAGCTTTGGAAATTATCGTCCGTAATCGATTCCCATTGAAGTCTGGATCAGTAAAAATAATAACTCCACGCTTCTCTTGGGCAAGTTTGATCCGTTGAATCGTCTCATCATTGATAGCTGAGCCGATAGTTTCAATCGTATCAACATCCCCTAAGCAATCCTTCAATCGATTAGTGTCAGACTTTCCTTCCACTACAATTATTTCTTTTATTTTCATTATTTAATGTTATAGACACGATGTGAATTCTCAAACGTATGTTGAGCGACAATATCTGGGTCTATATCCTTATATTTTGCGATTGCATCGAGAACGAAACGAGTATATCCCGGTTCATTCTGATGTCCACGATATGGTTCTGGTGCTAGATAAGGTGCATCAGTCTCAACCAATAATCTATCTAATGGTGTGTTCTTAGCTGATTCATGAACTTCAGGAGCATTCTTGAATGAAACAACTCCACTATAAGAGATCATCAATCCAAGATCTAAGAACTTATTTAACCAATCAAGATTACCGTTAAAACTATGCATGATAATACCTGACTTCGACATATCGTGATTCTTCAAAATCTCGTACATATCTGCGAAGGCATCTCGGCAGTGAATCGAAACTGGCATGTTGTATTGTTGAGCAACATCAAGTTGCTTGATCAATGTGGCCTTTTGAATCTCTGGATCAGGATTCTCATCCCAATGATAATCCAAGCCGATTTCACCAATTGCGACAACTTCTGGAAGTTTGATTTGATTGACCAATTGTTCTTCGTTGTATTCTTTGGCAAATTCGGGATGCCAACCAATTACAGCATGTAGTGGCTTGTAATTCTGAGCTAGTCGAATTGCTTCAATATTGTATTCTTCGTTCTGACCGATAATCGCCATTTCATCAACATCGAACTCAGCAGCACGATCAATGTACTCTTGAGTCTTACCAGCAAAGGCTGGATCGTTCAAATGTGTATGCGTATCAAAAATTTTCATTATCCTAGGATTGCTCCATTTTTATGTGAATTATCAACAAGTACTAACTTCACATCATCGCCAGCTTCGGTTGAAAGCAACATACCGTTACTCCATTCGCCACGGATCTTTCTTGGCTTCAAGTTGATAACAGCAACGACTTTCTTACCGATCAATTCTTTGAAGTTAGGATAGAATTCGTACATGCTTGATAGAATTTGACGATCAACGCCCGTACCATCATCCAATGTGAATTGTAGTAACTTGTCAGCATTTGCGGCACGTTTAACATCGAGGATCTCTGTAACGACCATCTTTACCTTTGAGAAGTCATCGAAGCTGATTTCTTTAGGATATTCGTCTTCAGCGTCCTTTTGTGCCTTGGCCTTAGCTTGAGCAGACTTACTCAACTTGCCGCTACCATTCTTAGCTTGCTCTTCAGCCATTTTACCCTTGATATACTCTACTTCTTCTTTGGCATCAAGTCTTGGGAAGATAGGTTCTGGATCACTTGTAACAGTCTTACCAACAACTGTATCGCCGAATTCAAGACTCTTATCATTGTCATAATCCAATCCCAATTGAGCAAAAATCTTAATTGGTGATTGTGTCATAACTGGACTGATCAATAGAGCAATCAATCTCAATGATTCTGCTAGATGACCAAGAACTGATTGTAATTCTTCCTTCTTAGCATCGTCTTTAGCAAGAACCCATGGTTTTGTTTCATCAATGTATTTATTGGCACGACTGATGAATGCCCATACACTAGCAAGTGCTTCTGGGAATTCGAACTTATCCATGTGGTTACGATAGTCAGTCAATGTGTCAGCATATGCAGATTCTAGGTTATGGTCGAATTCAGTCACAGCCTTAACCGTAACAACTTTGCCATCGTCATACTTATTGATCATTGAAACTGTTCTGTTTAACAAGTTTCCAAGATCATTAGCCAAGTCATAGTTGATCTTATCAACGTAATCTTCAGGAGTGAAGACACCGTCATTACCGAATGGCATTGCACGCATCAAGTAGTAACGTAGCGAATCTAGTCCGTAACGGTTAACGAGCATTTCAGGATAAACAACGTTACCCTTAGACTTCGACATCTTACCGTCCTTCATCAACAACCAACCATGTCCGAAGACTTGCTTAGGCAAGTCGATTCCAAGAGCCATAAGAATGATTGGCCAATAAATAGTATGGAAACGAACAATTTCTTTACCAACGAATTGAACATTAGCTGGCCAGTACTTCTTGAACAATGAATCATCGTCACTCATGTAACCAAGTGCCGTGATATAGTTCAACAAAGCATCGACCCAAACATAGACAACGTGCTTAGGGTCACTAGGAACTGGAACACCCCAAGTAAAACTAGTTCTTGAGACAGCTAAGTCTTCAAGTCCTGGCTTGATGAAGTTGTTGATCATTTCGTTCTTACGAATTTCTGGTTCGATAAATGTAGGATTGTCTTCGTAGTACTTCAATAGACGATCGGCGTACTTGCTCATCTTGAAGAAATATGAAGGTTCTTTAACTAGAGTAACTTCGTGACCTGATGGAGCTTTACCGCCGATGACCTTGCCATCTTTATCACGGTAAACTTCAGCAAGTTGTGATTCTGTGAAGTACTCCTCATCGTCAACTGAATACCAGCCAGTGTATTCACCTAAGTAAATATCACCTTGGGCAATCAATTTTTCAACGATCTTTTGAACAGCCTTAACGTGATAATCATCAGTTGTACGAATGAACTTATCATTAGAAATTTCTAGTAATTTCCACAATTTCTTGATGTCTGTAGCCATCATATCAACGTATTCTTGAGGTTGCATCTTCTTAGCTTCGGCTTTTTGTTCGATCTTCAAACCATGCTCGTCGGTACCTGTTAGGAAGAATACATCGAATCCTTCATTACGCTTGTAGCGTGCAAGAGTATCGGCAGCGATAGTTGTATATGAGTTACCAATTGTAAGTTTCCCCGATGGATAATAGATCGGAGTAGTTATGTAAAAAGTCTTTTTATCTTGAGTCATTTATATATTTAAGCCTCCGCAAATAATTGTTATAAGTATATCATTTTAAATTTGAGAAAAAACATTAACAGCGTCATCAGAGATTGCTAATCCTTCAGAATCAAGATCAATGTTCTCCTTATTAATAACTACTAACTTAGCATCAGGTGATGCGTAATTTAACAGTCCAGCAAAAGGATAAACTTTGAAACTTGTTCCGACTACGACTAATAGATCAGCCTGTTGAACGTATTGAACCGCATGTTCAATATTTTCAGGATTGATATTTTCTCCATATAATACAGTCGTTCCTGGACGAATAATTCCATTATCTTCGTGATGACGATAATCCTTTAAGTAATATTTGTAATCAAATTCTTTACCACAAGTTAGGCAATGAATATTATCATACAAATTACCGTGAAATTCCACGACATTCTTAGCTCCAGCTTTGGTATGCAACTTATCGACATTTTGTGTGACGATAGCTCCCTTTTTATTGCTGATTTCAGCCATTTTTTCATGGATGATATTGGGCTTAGCGTCTGGGAAGTACATGTTATGAACTGTGAAATCATGGAAGATATCTGGATGCTTCAATAGATTCTCATGGCTCAACATGTATTCTGGTGGAAAATCGTACTTTTCACGCTTATACAAACCATTTTTAGAACGATAATCGGGAATACCGGATGGTGTAGACACGCCGGCACCGGTTAAGAAAGTAACAAATTTGGCCTTTTCAAGCAGATCCTTAAACTCTGAAATTTCGTCTGACATAGTTTTCTCCTATCTTAATTGATATTTGATTCCATTCTTAGCAAACGTTTCTTTTAGTGTTCTCTGGTAATATGCTTTGTAAAACTCTGGATTGACCTTAGTTGAATCGAAGTTCAATGTAGCAACACTTTGACCATCATTGATAGCAATCAAGACAAAGGCATCATCTTTAGTAGCACGATTCTTGTATGCTGAATGCTTGATGTTATAAGTTTGATTCAGATTCAAACGCAACTGGCGTTCTGAAACGATCGGTGTCACATTTAAGAATTCATGATAGTGCATACTTTCATATCCGTTAGACAAAATCAAATCATTATATCCGTCCAAGATATTAACGAGTGCACGTCTGAACTTGAATGGAACAGTTAAATCATTGTTCTCAACTTGTTCAACAAACTTCGAAGCAGTCTTGAATGAAACTGGGAATTCCAACTTCCAATTACTGTCCTTAGCATGTTGACCAAAGACGATACCGTCAAAAATGACCAATGAACGGAAGAATCTCATATTGGCAGGATCTAGTTGAACATTAGGTCTTAGAGCATGGTCCACACCCTTCAAATATTCTTCTTTAACTTCGTCAGTATAACTACCGTCTTCAACTTGCTTCTTAACGATTATTGAATGTTCAATACTCTCAAACAATGAATTGGCAGTCGAAAGAATTCGACCATCTACATCATCATTACCACTTGTTACAGCACAAGAGATCAATGGCTCTCCAGAGTTCTCTAATTCGATATGATATAACTCATGCAATAAAACAAAATCACTATACTTCTTATTAGTTATTGTTACTGAGATTATTTTGTCATCCGTTTGATGGCTAGCTTGGTCAAGCGTCAAATACTCCTGATCTGCATAATCACTGTAAACTTCAACCGTTTTGCCGGTAAGTTGTTCAATTTTTGATATCTGATTTACAATATTGTCAGATAGATCTTTTATATCTATTTTTTCCAATATGATTACCTCGCTACAAATATTTTTAAGGAGATGGGTTTATATGGAAATAACTGTACCTTTGATAGATGGACTTCTGCCTGATAAATACGGCAAGTACGCTCCAGCTAGTGATATTAAAAATGGGAAACCCATCATCAGTTTCCCAATTAAGTTATCAGATGTTCCTGAAAGTACCAAATCGATTGCTTTCACATTTACTGATCCTGACTCCATCCCTGTTTGTGGATTTGAATGGATTCACTGGACAGTCGCTAATATTTCACCAAAACAATTGGAAATCCCTGAGAACTTCAGTCAAAATGCTCCTGATTCAGTTGCTCAAGGTAAAAACAGTTCCGCAAGCAAACTGGTCGGCGACAATGATGAAGAACTCAAGACTGGTTATAATGGACCATATCCACCTGATGCCACACACGCCTATGTACTAAAAGTATACGCTCTTGACAGTGTTCTTGATATCCAAGAAGGCTTCTGGATGAACGAACTTATCCATAAAATGGACGGCCACATTATAGATTCCGAAAAAATCGATTTACCAAGTCGTGCTTAATCTTTATCGATTTGATTCATTTTGTGAAAATAATTGAAGACATAACCTTCTCTAACTCCGAAATTCGAAAAACGAATTTCCTTAGAGGGGGTTTTTTTGATTATCTCAGAAATAATTAGGATTCCACCGAGAATAACTTCAAAACGGCCATCGCTTAATTCCTTGATCTGACTGCGTTCTTCATTAGACGCGTGCAACAGACGATTAAATAACTTGTCGATCTGGTCACTTGTTACAATTGAATTGTGCAACGTTTTCTTGCGCTTGCCTTCACGATTCAAAATACTAGTGACAGCACGCAAAGTTCCACCTAGTCCAACGAATGTGGCCTGAGAATTCATCCACTGTAAGCTTTCCAAACGTTCATTAATATCTCGTTTGGCAGCGGCTAGTTCGCTAGACTTGATTGGATCACTCTTCAAATAAAGGTCCGAAATGGAGATTGCTCCAATTGGGATACTTAATCCGTGCTTCAAACGGCCTTTCTTGGCAAGACTGATTTCGCTACTACCACCACCGACGTCAACGATCAGAGCATCTTTTATCCGCATCGTGTTGCGTACAGCAACATAATCGTAAAAGGCCTCTTCCTGTTCATCGATAATGTGTAATTGCAGACCTGTTTCTTTTAATACCGCAAAAATCAATTGTTCTTGGTTTTTTGCCATACGAACAGCTGCCGTAGCTATCAAACTTGTTTGATCTACTTCATATCTTTGGATTCTATCTTGAAATTTCTCTAAAACATCAATTGTTTCTTCAATTTGTTCATTCGTTAATAATCGACTTTGTGCAATCGATTTGCCTAACCGGACTGGTTCGCGCCATCGATCCAAGGTTTTAAAACGATTCCGCTTTGAAGATTTATACACTGATGTTCTGATGGAGTTAGATCCTATTTCTATCACTGCTAACTTCACATTGCATCACTTCCCATTAGTTTCAATTATATAAAAAAATAGACCCACATAGTAGGTCTATCTTCACAAAGTTATGAAATTAGTTCAGATTTCAATTGTTTCTGGTCATTATAGAACTGTTTGTAGGCCAAATAACATGAAATGAACGAACCAATACTAGTTGATGCCAGCAACATAAACGTTACCATGATCTGATATTTGATAGCTTTAACTGGATCAACACCAGCGATAATTAATCCAGACATCATTCCGGGCAGTGCAACTAATCCCAAAGTTTTGATCGAATCAATTGTTGGCTGCATTCCGCTCTTGATACTCTCACGAATAATATCTTCAGATGCCAGTTTTATGTCAGCACCTAACGCCAACTTCTCAAGAATCTGTTGATGACGGTCAGTGAATGATTGCTTCATATTACGGTAGCACAATCCAATAGCAACCATAATATTGCTGGCAATCATCCCTGTGAATGGAACTATCTGTTCAGGAATGAATTGAATGGAACCAGTCAAGACTAACGTACCCAGCGTGACGACTGTTCCGACTGAAATTGCTAATAACGAAAATTGAAATGCTTTAGGAATTCCATTCCCACGTTTCCCAGCATTCCACGATGCATTAATGACGATAATTACAAAGAATGCCATCGTCAACCAAATATCGTTCGCTTTGATAACGAATTTCAAAACATACCCAACAATCGTTAATTGAATAATGGCACGAACGACTCCAATAATAATATCCTTATCAATCTGTAATTTTTGCCAATAACCGATAACTAGAGCAATCACTACCAAAATAAATCCCAAAGCTAAAGTTGAATTAGAAACCGTTAGATTAGACATTAGATCACCTCGCCATTCTTAATCGTGATTTTGTCAGTTGCCTGTTCGATCTCTGAATCATCATGAGTAACACGCAGAATTGTTAAGCCATCATCACGATTAAATTTGTTCAAAATATTATGAACAATCTCTTTATTTTCTGCATCAAGTCCAGTCGTAACCTCGTCAGTTATCAATACCTCTGGCTTAAAAATCAGATTTCTGAGCAAGGCAATACGCTGCTTCTCACCACCAGAAACATCATTAACATTCTTGTCGATGTAACTTTCATCCAAATTAACATAATTCAGGAATTCAACTACTTGGTTACGGTCGAACTCTTTGCCACGGACGGTATAAGGAAACTCCAAGTTGTCTTTAACTGTCTTACCAAAAAGTGTCGGTTGCTGGAAAGCATAAGAAACTCTTCGGCGATATTCTGTTGGCTCGTAAGAGCTTATTTTTTTACCCTCAAACAAGACTTTCCCTGAAGTAGCACTGATCATAGAAGCTAATATCCTCATTAAAGT
The DNA here is from genome assembly GCF_003946555.1 of Companilactobacillus hulinensis. GTDB lineage: Bacteria > Bacillota > Bacilli > Lactobacillales > Lactobacillaceae > Companilactobacillus > Companilactobacillus hulinensis. The sequence continues at coordinate 11,860 of NZ_RHOO01000024.1, forward strand.
ACTCTTACCAGAGCCAGATGGTCCTACAACTGTAATGTACTTACCCCGCTCAATATTCAACGTTATATCCTTGAGAATTTCCTTATCGCCAACCTGATAAGAAAGATTGTTCAGTTCAAAAATATTGTTCAAATGTTCCACCCCATATTTCAAATTGAAGTTATTTTACTAACAAATATGCTAACAAGAATTATCTTTCATTTGAAGACAAATTGCCAATAACTGAATTGAGATTCTAACAAATTCTACAAACGACAAATAGTGCCCGTATTAAGCAATTAATAAAATAAATATGATTGATTAATAAAATACAACAAAAAAATTTACCAATTATGACACCGCATACAGCATGATATTTAATATACTTACAGTGAACATGCTGGGGATAGTAGCCAAATCCCTTCAAATCGAAGCATTCGAAATATTAAGCGAGGGGCTAAATATTATGAGAAAACAAGAATACTTCAGAAAAATCTTCCTGATTTTTTTCTTTTTTATAAGTTTGATTTTATCCTTTGGATTGGTGAAAACTGCTCAGGCGGCGTCTGGTGATCCTACTGGTCCATACGATATTAACGACGGTATTCCAAAATGGTATCCCGGAAGTGTCAATCAAATCCAATACTTACCTATCGGTAACGGATTATCAATGGGTTACACTTTGGGACTAGCCACCAACAAGTATGGACAGGCAATTCCGACTACTGGTACTAACACTAGCGTATCCGGACCTGACGGTGATGTTAATAAAGCTAGTGAAGCCGCTGGTACAAATAATTCATACTATTCAAAGATGAACGTCTTTCTCAAAAGTGTATCTGGAATGTATATCTCTTCAACCTTCCAAAGTAATACTACTGATACAAAAATGGTCTCAATTTCATCACCAGACTTCATGATTATTCCAGGTAAAACCACTACAAATGCTACCAGTGCAAGTTACTCACTTCTAACTAACAAGTTAGAAAACAAGAAGTTTTATTACGGTCATGATTCTAATGGTAATTTGGCACTAAAAGTTATTGGTAACTTCGTTCGTGGGACATCTTACGACTTACAAGCGGAAGTTGTTTTGCGTGCTTCACCAAGTAAGGCCCCAATTGTACAAAGAGAACTGTACTTGAAGAACGTCTCGTCAAAAGCCCAATCATATGGTGTTCTATTTGGTGAAGATACAAAGATGGGATCAGACGGTGTCCCTATCAAGGATCTAGGTGAAGGGAAAGGTTTATTCATCCAAGATGGCGACTATAGACTAATGATTAGTAAAAACGTCACAGATGGTCCTTCAAACTATTCCGGCCAACAATATAACAGTAATTCCATGGATTGGCTAAAAGGATTCAATTCACCAAATTTCTCAGGTACTGGTGCTGAATCTGAAAATCACGTATATGGTGATATTTTATCCGAGTTGACATCCAATAATGGAGATACATCATACTCTGTAAAATGGCCCTATGACACTATTAACCCCGGAGAAACAAAACACTACAACACAATAATCGGTGTTACTGAGAAACCTTATGCAATGCCAATAACCGACAAGACATATACTAACGAAACTAGTTCTGATGGCAAGAATCGTGTTGGTGACAAATTAAAATTCAAACTGACAGTTGGAAACTATGGTTTTAATAGTAATTGGTCCTACAAAACATTAGTCGACAAAATTCCAAATGGGCTAACTATTAACCCAAACTCAATCAAAATGACTAATGGTGCAGGAATCTCAGCTAGTATTTCTGCCAGCAATTATGATTCATCGTCCAATACCTTAACGATTCCAATGGCAGACAGCCTAACTGATGGATTAAGTAATACCGTGACTTTTGAAGCGACTATTGATCCAATTGCTAGTGCAACGACCTTAACCAATACTGGTGAATTCACAGGTTTGGATAATGCTGCAACGAGTGAAGGCGATAAAACATATAAGTCTTCAATTGATATACCAGTTGAGAAATCACCATTCATTTATGAATTTACAAATATGGTTAAAAACGAAACTAAAGGCGATGCTGATTTTGCCAAACAAACCGATGCCGTTGCTGGAGATATAGTGGATTATCAAATAAAGTTCACTGTACCTTATACAAGTACTGATAAATTCAGCAGTGGACGACTTAAAGCATCACTTCCAGATGGGGTGACATTTAAGAGCGCCCAAATCGTAGGTTCCGATGGAACCCCTTCAATTATAGGCAGTCCAGATAAAGATGATCCTTCGAGTATTAGTTTCGGCATAGCCTCAATCGTTATAGCAGGTACCACCGTGACAATGGATATCCAAGTTCAAATATCCAAAGCCTCAGCTGGAACTATCAGTACCACTGCTCTAATGAACAACGTCACAACAAGTTCAGGCATAACGTTTGATCAACTGAAATCAAATGAAGCTCAAATCAATATCAGTGATGTAACAGGATTCACAGAAATACCACAATTAATCGACTTCGGTTCCACAAACTTTGCAGGTAAAGAAAAATCACTCACAAATGTTTCAACGACTGGTCAATTGATTGTAAATCACCCAACCACTGGTAACTATTATGTTCAAGTTGGATTCACCAATACCGGTGATGAGAACCAAATGATCAATTCCGAAAATGGAGACTCCCTATCTCCTTCTGCGGACGGATTAATGTTCATCAAACAACGTGAATCTTCTGACACTGATCCCGGCACTTGGACGCCCATCCCCTCAAGCCCTTCAAGTACCCCGATCCAGTCGAGTTCATTCAGTGGCAGTCAGAATTTGACTAACTACATTGGCGTTGGTGATTGGAAACTTTACCTGGGAGCCAATACCAAACCTGGTAATTATTCAGGAACATTAACTTGGTCGATGACTGATGGACTATAACAGAGCGTGTAAACAGACGGGAACACTTGAGCATTACCTAGGATAAGTGAGGTAACACGTAGTGTTACATTGCTTATTCGTAGTAAGCGGAAAGTGGTGCCTGTTTTATGCGCATTTCAAACAGAGCGCATAAACAGACGGGAGAACTTGAGCATTACCTAGGATAAGTGAGGTAACACGTAGTGTTGCATTACTTATTCGTAGTAAGCGGAAAGTGGTGTCTGTTTTAAGCGCGTTTCAAACAGAGCGTTTAAACAGACGCCAAAACAAAGCATTACTAGAGAAATTCTAGTAATGTTTTTTACTTTCCGAAAATACTATTACATCAATATATTGGTCTAGATTAAATTAGAAAATACCTAATAACATTATAATTTAACATTGACATATCTAATAAAAGCAACTAAAGTTACAACCAATCAATAACTTAACAAAAGAACAATGACGTTTATCAGGACATTGTAATACATCCTACTTCAGAAAATTGCCGGTTGATGCAAGGCAATATACGTAAATGTATTTCATTATCACCTGTCAGTTGAACTTCGAAATCAATTTACTCTTGTACTAGAAAGTTCTGGTTGCACCCATTATCGTGCCGACAAATTATTTATAGTTTGTCCGAGACATTTGTAGTGATACATATGTGAATATGAGGTGGTAACACGTCTGAGACGTCCTTTAGTGAATAGTTCATTTTAAGGCGTCTTTTTGTTTTCTGTTAATTAAATTTTGGATTAGAAGTGTGGTGGGGCTCGGTGGAATCAAATATTAGTGAATCACAGATTAAGGGACAGATTAATATGTTAAAAATACGCAAAATGGATGGAGGGGCTCCACTTATGCAAGAAGTCAGAACAATGAACGAAACAAGACTTACCGAAAATGAAAGAGAATTAACACAGGCGCTGTACAATGCTTGGAAATCTCAAGAACCACTTAATGAAGATGATTGGTCGAATCTAGCTACCGACGACGAAACAGCTTATCGTGTCCAGAATGAATTAACAAAATTGAAAAATGAACCACTTGGGGGATATAAGGTTTCACTAACCAGTGAAGAAACTCAGAACATGTTCTTCGCAGACGAACCACTTTATGGAGCACAATTGGCAAGTCATTTCTTACACACACCAGCATTGGTACATCTCAGCGATTTGATGGAACCACTAGTTGAAGTAGAATTGGTATTCCGTGCTAAAGAGGATCTTAGTACAGATGATACATTAGAAGATCTGATGAACAAGACGACCATTGCTCCAGCACTAGAAGTGCCGGATTCAAGATTCAGAAATTGGTTCCCTAGTCTATCCAAGTACATGATAATGGCAGACGATGCTGTAGGTGAACTGGTTGTATACGGGGATGAGTTCGACACAAATTTGTTCAGTTCAGTTGATGCATTAGGATATATCAACTGTACATTGTTTTATAACGGGGAGAATTTAAGATCAGGCAGATCAACAGAGGTATTGGGGAATCCTCTACGATCACTTAAGTGGCTGGTCGATAAATTAGCAACACAAAATAAAACCTTACTAAAAGGTCAACAAGTATCATCAGGAACATTGATATTGCCACATTCCCTGGCAAAAGGAACGTGGCAAGCACAATTCGACAACGGTTTGGGTACCGTTAGTTTGGAGGTGAAGTAATATAGATCAAATATCAGTACTTCTATTTAAATCATTCCTTAGAACTAAAGACTAATTTCGTTACATAATACATAAATCCGATTAGAAAAGACCAATCTCAGCCAACGAGATTGGTCTTTTTATGTATTTTTTAATATTTCTAGATAATAATTCAAATAATATTTGGCCTACTTTTTGCACCAATCAAACGTTATAATGTTTACGTCATGACATGAAAAAGTATTTGATTAAATCATCTTCACATTCTTTTGAAGGAGTACCCTATGCTCAACAAGAAGATCCGTAAGATTTTATTGATTTTAAACTTTTTAATTGCAATTATAATGTTCGCTGGTATTTATAGTACGGTTAAAGCCAATGAGTTCGATGATGGGATTACCTGGTCTACTAATAATACTAATCAACGTCCCAATGAGGTTGGTAACATTCCTATTGGGAATAACTTATCCTTAGGCTATGCATTGGGACTGGCACAAGACGCAAACGGAAATGTCACAACTGGAGGCGATTGGGATGTTGGTAAACCTTCAACTGGAGATGGAGGATCTAATACACGTTTCTCTAAAATCAATGTTTTCCTAAAGAATGGAACAAAGTATATCCCTTCCACATATCAAGCTGGATATCACTCAACTGGTGGTCCAGGTGAGACTGTATCGCCTACATCACCGGACTTCATGATTGTTCCAAACAAAGATACAAACAACATTAATGTTAAGAACTATTCACTATTATTAAATATGAACAACAAGGGATACTCAACAGGAACTGACTCTAATAATCATCCCGCATACAGAGTTTTCGGTAATCTAATCCAAAAGAATTCCTCTACTGAACAAGATCCTTTACGCGTTGAAGTAGTTCTAAGACCATCCCCCAGTGGCTTACCAGTTATACAACGAGAATTGTATTTAAAAAATAATAATTCTCATGCACAATCATACGGTGTTCTATTCGCTGAAGACACAAAGTTAAGTGCAAACGATCGAATTCCACTTTACGATTTGGGACATGGAGAAGGATTCTACATGTCGGATAATGATTATCAGTTAGTTGTGAGCAATACCCTAAAAGATGGATTCACAAGTTATACTGGTCAATCATTCGGATCTAATTGGGTATCACGTTTCAGCCCCGATAACTTCTCTGGTCAAGGTGATGAGCGATTCGGTTACAACTACGGAGATCCATTGTATAACATGCAAGATTCTTCTTATACATTAAAATGGCCTTATGACACCATTCAGCCTGGAGAAATCAAACACTATTCTTCAGCAATCGGTGTTATCAAACAAACATATGCCATGCTTGAAACAAAAAAGAATTTCGAAAACGAAACAAGTACCGACGGTAAAAACCGTGTTGGTGATAAATTAAGATTCAATCTAAAAATGTCAAATAATGGTTACGGATCGAAATGGAATTACAAATCATTATCTGACAAACTACCAGCCGGATTACAACTAGATCCAAATTCCGTAAAAATGGAAACTCCAACATCTGGCCTGGTCAATGTAGATTCAACCTACGAGAATTCAACTTTAACTGTTCCAACAAATTACACAATAACTGATGGTAAAGATGTCATAGTCACATTTGAAGCAACTATCACGCCTGATGCCACAAGTTCAACAATAACCAACACTGGTTCATTTACCGGTATAGATATGAACATCCCTAACGCCACTGACAAAACCTACACTGCTTCAGTCGACATTCCGGTGGAAAAATCTAATTTTGATTATACATTTACCAAGCAAGTCAGAAACATTACCAAAGGTGAAACAACTTATAGTAATAAAACCAATGCGGATATCGGTGACGAGGTTGAATATCTTATCAAATTTGCAGTCAGTGGAAATAGCTCCAACTATCTGACAGATGGGGCTTTTATCCATGAAACTCTACCCACAGGTATCGATGGAAAAGTTGGCGAACCCATATATACAATCTACACTGATCCAAATTCTAATGGACAAACTTCATTCACAGCAACTAATCCACGTCACTTTGATGCTTGGATTGATAAAATTTTGCCAGGTCAAAATCTGACCATCAAGTTTCCCGCTACGGTTAATAGTGCTGCTAGTAACCCAACTTCCAATATTGCTACTATGACCGGTGGAGCAACAAGCTCTGGGACGGAAATAAACGATATCTCCACTAACAATGCGGATCTATCAGTCAAAACTTCCTCAGATGGTTTTGAAAAAGTTCCGCAAGCGATAGAGTTTGGTCAGACAAATTTTGCTGGGAAAATTCAAACACTTACTAATATCGCTACTATCGGTGAATTAAAAACCAAACGTAATGACAGCAATAAATATTCGGTCTCAGTTGCCTACGACAATGACAATCCCGATACGCAAATGCACAATAGCAATGGCGACACGTTAACGCCGACGGCCGATGGATTGATGTTCCTAAAAGTTCGCAATAATCCTTCAACCAACGATGGTATATGGACACGGATAACATCTGATGGAATATCAATAAGTCCCAACAGCTTCACTAACGATGAGGATCTGACAAGTTACATCGGTGCTGGTTCTTGGAAATTAAATCTCAATTCCGATACCAAACCTGGAAAATATACTGGAACGTTAACATGGACCATGTCAGATGTTATGACGTCCTAATCAAAAAGCTGCAGTCTCGTTTAAATGAGATTGCAGCTTTTTCAAATTTTAGTAAAAAATACGTTTCACACCAACGATTAATCCTTTATTACTATAGATAGAAGAGTTACCAACATAGGGACCATATGAATCGACCATGTCATTAGCGTCAGTCAAAATACCGACATGCCAAACAACTCCTGTCGCTGGATCGGCGAAGAAAATCAAATCGCCTCTTTGACGATCACCAAAACTAACTTGGTGAATTCTTGAGTCAGCCCATAGCAATCTACTGTTCCATTCATTACCCGGCTGGGCGTGTTGAATAGATGAAACTGGCTCTGGATTGATTCCCGATGCGTACATTGCTTGAACTACTAATCCAGAACAATCAACACCATACGCAGGTGAACTTGATGCCCCAGAAATCCAAGGTAGACCAACGTATTTTTCTGCCTGATCAATCATTGCATTAACGTGGTCAGTTCTACTACTATTGGTATTTGTTTGTAATGGAGACACATATGAATCAATCCCATACCATTGCGAACTAGAGAATCCCATAGCTTCCCAAGTTTGTAGATCGACAATACCAGTGACTGGTAATCCATGACGAGACTGGAAACTTCTGACGTCACTAGCAAGCTCAGCATCATAAATTGTATGATGATTTGAAAGTCCAAAATAACCTCTGACCAGCCAGACTTTCACACCTTCAACACCACTATAGAGGTCATAACCAACATTTCCCACTGGTTGAATTTGACTGTTAGAAATCTGTAGCCAACCGCTGGGATTCTGATAATAATCGGCGGTTGTGGCGTCATCACTATTGATCCAAACATCATCGGCAATTTGATAAAATTTCAATCCGCCAAATTCGTCGATACGATTGTATTTCCAAACTGAACCAGCAGTTAAATCAACATCATCAATAGCTTCAAAATCACTATAGGCTCTCTTGTATTTCTTTGCCCCATCACTTTTAACACGAATAATCCCACTAGTGGATTTGCCGTAATTCAACGAAACATCACTGGCCTTCACATATTCAGACGTGCTAACACGATAGTATCTCTGATCATTAAACGTTAATTCCTTATCAGTTAACCAAAGTGTGTCAGCTGCCAACGCGCGATTCTTAACTTGTTGACCATCTTTTTTGTACAACGATGTCACACCATGAGTCTTCACAACTCCAACTTTAATTGAAGTTGTAGTTGCCTGAGAAGTTTCCGCAGATACAATTGATGGTCCAATACCTGTTGCAACCGGCTGGGTGCTGATCAATACCGCTGCCAATAGTCCACTATATAAAAAGATTCCATATTTATTCTTCATATTAATTACTTCCAAATAACTGTCGCTAACGACTATTAATCCTCAAAATAATTGGAACTCTTTGTTCTCATTTTCAGACTATGTTTTACTCTGATTGATTTGGTTTGTCGAAAGTATTTGTCTGGTTATTCGGGACGAGATGTATAGCTTGGTTATAGAAAGAAATAGAGCCACTATCCACTTTATCGTTCAGGTGGACAGTGACTCTATTATTTTGACTAAATTTAATTATTAACCTTATTTCCAAGCATCGTTAGTTGAATACGATTACGAGTCTCATCGACACTAAGTACCCAAACAGTCACAATGTCGCCAATTGTTACTACCGTACTTGGATCACTAACATATCGATCGGCCAACTGTGAAATATGGACCAATCCGTCTTGTTTAACTCCAATATCAACAAATACACCAAAATCAATCACGTTTCTAACCGTACCCTGAAGTTCCATCCCTGGCTTAAGATCAGCCATAGTTAAGACATCTTGTCGGAGCAATGGTGCCGGCATATTATCACGAAGATCTCGTCCTGGTTTACTCAATCCCTCAATAATATCAGTTAGAGTTTCCTCTCCAATATTCAGCTTTTGAGTCCACTCACGCTTATCCAACTTAACCAACTTTTGATGAAGTTCAGCAGTACCAATTGATTCAGTGGACATTTCAATTCCCTTGAATAATTTCCGTGTAGCTGCATAGCTTTCCGGATGAATATCAGTATTATCCAGTGGGTCATTTCCAGAAATAATCCTTAAGAATCCAACCGATTGTTGATAAGCCTTGGGACCCAATCGAGGAACCTGCTTTAAGGATTCACGATTATCGAAGGAACCTTGTTCATTTCGAAACTTTACGATATTTTTTGCGGTAGTTGAGGTCAACCCAGAAATATGAGTCAACAATTCTGGACTTGCTGTATTAACGTTAACGCCTACTTGATTCACAGCTGTTTCTACAACCCGGTCCAATTGTTCATCTAGGTCTTTTTCAGGAACATCATGTTGATATTGCCCCACACCAATTGCCTTAGGATCAACCTTTATCAATTCAGCCAGCGGATCCTGCAATCGGCGACCAATACTAATTGCTGAACGTTCCTCAACATGAAGATTGCCAAACTCTGCACGAGCATTGGCACTGGCTGAATACACTGAAGCGCCTGCTTCATTAACAATCACATAATAAACCGGACGTTTTAGAGTTTTTAAAATTCCACTGACAAACTCTTCTGATTCTCGACTAGCAGTTCCATTCCCAATAGCAATCATTTCAACTTGATAATCTTCAAGTAACTTCTTAAATTCTGTACTAGCCGCAGCCTGTTTTTCTTTATTTGCCGGTTTGTGAGGATAGATTACTTGTTTAGTTAAGAACTGTCCATTAGCGTCGATAATTGCTAATTTACAGCCTGTTCGATAAGCTGGATCAAATCCCATAACAACTTTGCCTTTCAATGGTGACGCCATTAAAAGATGATATAAGTTATTTCCAAAAACTTTAATTGCATGTTCATTCGCTTGGTCAGATAACTTACGACGAATTTCCCTTGCAATAGCTGGTCCCATAAATCGTTTGTACGCATCCGCAAAGCCTATCTTAACTTTTTCTACAGCTGGGCCTTGATGGTTACCAATTATTCGAGAATATCCAAAATTCAAAACTCTATCAGTATCGACAGAGATACCGACAGTCAATATTTTTTCACGTTCTCCACGGTTAATAGCTAATACTCGATATGGAGGAATTTGTTTCAATGATTGCTGAAAATCATAATATGTCTCGTAAGTTTGTCCCTCATCCTTTTCTTTAGCACCACGTTTCACCTTGCTAGTCAATTCACCATTTTGGTAAGTATACCCTCTTATCCACTCACGAAAACTAGCTTTTTCACTGAATCTTTCGGCTAGAATTTCATTAACTCCAGCCCAAACCGACTCTAAATCTGGTAAATTTTTACCAGCATTAATAAAAGAACTGGCTTTGTTATTCAAACCATTCGATGGAAAACTTAATAACCAATTTGCTAAGGGCTCTAATCCAGCTTCTCGAGCAATACTAGCTTTGGTCTGCTTCTTTTGTTTATATGGAAGATACAAATCTTCAACTTTTTGTAATACCGTCGCTTCTTCAAGTTGTTTCTTTAATGTAGGTGTCAACTTGCCCTGTTCTTGAATCAAGTTAATGACGTCATTACGACGTTGGTTTAACTTCATCAATCGACGTGCTTCATCTTCAATATCACGAATAGCAACTTCATCTAAAGTACCGGTGCGTTCCTTACGATAACGAGCAATAAACGGCACGGTATTACCCTCATCTAATAATTCTAGAACTGCTTTTATCTGTTGGACTTTATACTTACTCATTTGTTTATGAACTGATTGAGTTAAATCAACCAAGCTATCTTCTGACTTACTTACTACCATGTGGACCTCCAATTTTAATCAAGCTGCTTATTTATTGTTGGGCAAAAACGTCAAGTATCATTTTGTACTTAACATAGCATCAAAGGAAGACTTAGAATTAAATTCCAAGTCTTCCTTTGAAATAACGTCACCAATTATATCACGGTATCGCTACAAACTTTTAATATGAACATTAAAAAAGAATCGTAAGGTGATTCTCCCAAAATGGGGAGATCCTACGATCCTCTTCTTAAACGAGCTACGAAGCACAGATTCCTGCGCCTACTACGGACAATAAATGCGCCACTACGTGGCACCTTTATTATCCTAGGTAGTGCTCAGAATCTCCCGTGCTTCTCCGCTCTCTGATATTTTTACTTAGTAACTTCTTCCACAATCTTAGCCATTGCTTGTGCTTTAAACTCTTTTTGAGCTTGTTGCATAACTTGCTTTTGTTGTGCTGAGGTCATGGTTGGATTAGCCATCATTGCTTTTGTGACTGCAGCTTTGACATAAGCCTCACCTTCGGACCCCATTTGAGCTTGAACTTTTTTACTCTTCATTTCTTTACTCAACTTAGTAGCTTGAGTTGTACTCAAGACAATCCAATCATCCCCAATGTGGAATGTATTAGATTGTTTGATGAACTCCTTGTTATTTCCAGAAATACTGAATAAGAATGAATAGAAACCATTCTTGTATTCCCAGCGAGTAGTCTTAGAAGTTAAAGTATTTGAACTTGAACCCTTCTTGACTTTGTTTGTAACATGAAGTTTTGCCTTAGTGTGATCAGGATTCTTAGCTTTGGCAGTTTCTGGTGTGCGATAAATATACACATTTTCCTTACCGCTAGTACCTAATTCTTTATAAAGCAAAATATTGTTACCCTTTTGAACAGTTTGAATCTGTTCAGTCTTTTCAGAAGTTACCTTCTTCATACCAAAATGACCATATTCATTTGATACTAATAAGACGATACTTCCAATAAATATAACTATGAAGATTCCAGCTAATGTATAGCCGACTTTTTTGTTCTGAATAAAAACTGCGAAGTAATAAGATAATACGGCACAAATAAGAATTGAAATAATAACCATTATTTGTCACCTGCCATTTCACTCATTTTTTCAATATCGACTTCTTTAGACTTAGTGTCATTTCTAACCATAAATGTAATAGCCAAAGCAATCACACAGAATAGAATAGCAACACCAAAGGCTGCATGATACCCACTCAAAGTAGCATTAAAGAAGTGATCAGCGTATTTAAGTGGATCTGAAGCTAATAAACCTTTGCCAGGCTTGTCAGTATTTGTAACGTTAGTCAAGACACTGACCAAGATAGCTGTACCCATTGAACTGAACACCTGACGAACAGTGTTATTAACAGCAGTACCATGACTCATCAAGTTAAATGGCAATGCGTTCATACCATCAGTTGTAACAGGCATCAAGACCATCGAAATACCGAACATACGAACCATGTATAATACAACGATATCTAAAATTGGTGTTGTTTTAGTTAAGAATAAGAATGGAATTGTACCAGCAGTAAGTAAGAACATACCCATACGAGCTAGATCCTTAGGTCCGAATCTATCAAAGGCACGTCCTGTGATAGGACTCATAACACCAATCAAAATAGCACCAGGTAGAAGTGTCAATCCAGAATGGAACGCACTCATACCCTTAACAATCTGTAGATATAATGGCAAGATCATTTCAACACCGACCATGGCCATGTTAGTTACAGATGATAAAGCTGCAGCAACTGCGAACTTCTTAACTTTAAAGACACGTAATTCCAAGAACGGTGTCTTCATCTTAAGTTGACGGTAACCGAACAAGATAATGACGATAACACCACCAATAATAGTACTTAGAACAATTGGTGAACCCCAACCATTGTCACCAACAGATGAGAATCCATATAGAACTGAACCAAACCCAACAGTTGAAAGGATTAGGGATAGAACATCAAGCTTAGTTCTCTTTGTTTGAATAACTGGTCTCATATAGACAAAGGCCAAAATCAATACGATCACAACGATAGGAATGATCATTCCGAACAAATCACGCCATGTGAAGTTATCGATGATCCAACCAGACAATGTAGGTCCGATGGCTGGAGCAAGTCCGATAACCAATCCACCCAATCCCATGGCAGTACCACGCTGATTAGCTGGGAATATTGAAAGCATAATAACTTGCATCAGTGGCATTGTAATACCAACACCAACCGCTTGGATCAAACGACCTGCAAGAATAGTTCCAAAGTTTGGAGCTGTAAAACACATAATTGTTCCGACTAAGAATGTAGACATCGCAACAATATACAGAATCTTGTTACTGAAGTTAGTGCTTAACCAAGCAGTAACTGGAATCATAATACCGTTAACCATCAAGAATCCAGTAGTCAACCACTGAACATCAGATGTTGTAACGTTGAATTCCTTCATCAAAGTTGGAAATGCGGTAGTTAAAATAGTACCGTTCAAAACAGTACAGAATGTACCGACAAGTAAAACCATAACTAACAAATTACGGTTGAATGGCTTGCCGTTGACATCTAAGTGTGCACCACCATTTGTCATAATAATATTTCCTTCTTTCATTTTTTCGTATCTATTTATTAATATCGGGAATTTTGACCTTATCGAGATTGGCATAAACTTTTGCGAGAATGATCTTCAATTGCTCTTGTTCATCCTCAGTGATTCCAGAATAAATGGCCTTGTTAGAATCTCTAAATGCCGCTCTAAGTTTATTACCAAACTCTTTTCCTGTTTCAGTAGCTTGGACAATTTTTCTACGTCGATTGCTTTCGTCAACTTCTCGAGTTACAAATCCCTGTTGTTCCAGCTTTTTCATTGATCGGGCAACAATTGCTCCATCGAATAAAGTAGCTTCACTAATCTTTTCTTGATTATATCCAGGGTGTTTCGTAACAATCATCATTATTATGCAATCGGCAGGATTGAAATCGGTTCCTTTCAAAAAAGCTGATATAATCCGCTTGCGTTGCATCATAAATCTAACCGCAAAGCCTATCAAATCGTAGTCGTCCATTGTTCACCTCATAAAATTAAAAATATATTTCTAAATAGCAACAAAAAATATGCTATACCCAACTGTTGACAAAATCAAGAGTTAGATACCATATATTTTGATGAAACTGTTTCCATATTTGCAAGTACAAAAAAAGATGGTGATATTTTGCTATCACCATCTTTTAAGTATGTTTTATTTAAATGAATTATGGAAGCCAGAACTCTGTGCTCACTTAGGATCTCCCGGCAATTTCACTTTCTAAACGAGCTGCAGAAGCCAGATTCCTGCGCTTACTACGAATAATAAATGCACCACTACGTGGCACCTTCATTATCCTAGGTAATGCTCAGAATCTCCCGGCAATTTTACTTCCTAAACGAGCTGCAGAAGCCAGATTCCTGCGCTCTCTACTTTAAATCGTCAAAATAATTAACACCAATGGCGGCTCTAACTTCGGCTAATGTTTGGTTAGCAACTTCGTTAGCACGGTCACTACCGTCTTTTAGAATTTGGTAAACTCCAGGAATATCCTTTTCGTACTCAGCACGGCGTGCACGAATTGGTTCTAGTACTCCTTGTAATACATCATTCAAGTAACGTTTAACTTTGACGTCACCTAGTCCACCGGCTTGATATTGTTCCTTCAATTCAGCGACTTTGGCTTTGTCATCTGCGAAGGCATCTAGATATGTAAATACTGTATTGCCTTCAATTTTACCGGGATCTTCAACGTGAACGTGATCAGGGTCTGTATACATTGACATGATCTTCTTAGTTACCACATCAGCTGGATCTGACAAGTAGATACAGTTACCGATTGACTTACTCATCTTAGCATTGCCATCAGTACCAGGAAGACGTCCTTGTCCCTTAGGTGGGAAGACACCTTCTGGCTCAACTAATGTATCTGTGTTGTAGATACTATTGAATGAACGAACAATTTCACGTGTTTGTTCAAGCATTGGTTCCTGATCATCACCAACGGGAACTGTATCAGCCTTGAAAGCAGTAATATCAGCTGCTTGACTAACTGGATATGTTAAGAATCCAGCAGGGATACTTTGACCGAAACCTTTTTGTTGGATCTCTGACTTAACGGTTGGGTTTCTTTCCAAACGAGAAACATTAACAATATCCAAGTAATACATAGTCAATTCGTTCAATGCTGAAATTTGTGATTGAACCAAAATATTTGTCTTAGCTGGATCAATTCCAACAGATAAATAGTCCAAAGCAACTTGAATCAAGCTGTTACGAACTTTTTCAGGATTTCTAGCATTATCAGTGAAGGCTTGCATGTCCGCAATCATGATAAACATGTTATACTTGCCTTCGTTTTGTAATTTGACACGATTCTTCAATGAACCTAAGTAATGTCCGATGTGAAGCTTACCAGTTGGACGATCACCTGTTAAAATTGTATTTGTTTTCATATTGTTTCCTCCATTTAATATCATCAAAACAAAACGAATTACGAAAAACAGTATTCTGCGCCTGCTACAGATAATAACATCAGAGTTACACGCTGAAATCATTATCTTAGGCAGTACTCAAATACTATCGTTTTTCTTCATTCTCTGCATAAAAAAAGCGCCTAAAGATATAAATATATCAATAGGACGCTTGCACGTGGTGCCACCTGTTTTGTAGAATTTCTCTACCACTCATTAGCTGTAAGGTAGCAACCCATACCCAGTTTCCAATCCAAGAGCGATGACTTTTTCAGCCTTGAAGTCATTCTCTGATACAACTTACTTGAATTAGTACTCAAAAATGCTTATGCTTTAATGTACTTTAATTGCTATAAGCATAATTAATAATGACCAAATTGTCAATGAGAGGTAATTTATGACCGTTAACGAAACTAAAGAAGAAGAACAAACTCGAGTTAATGAAATCGCACAAAAGATTGACGATAAGATCAACCGTGCTACAGAAAATCTCGAAAAAGCTCATACCGAAACACATAACATTTACCGTAATTACGGTGAAAATACCAAAGTTAATACCTTTGAAGTCGATGACCAAATGGAAACTAATGCTTCTGTTCAGCAACAGAAACAATTGGTTGCCTTGGCCGTTGAAAATGAAAACATTCTCGAATCAAACAAATTAAAACTAGAAAACCTGCAAGGTTCTCCATACTTCGGACGAATTGATATTGTTGAAGATGGCGAAGAAGACACACTATATATAGGAACATCTACGCTTCAAGACGACGACGGAGAATTCCTGATCTATGACTGGCGTGCCCCTATTTCTGGTATCTATTACAATGGTGTCCTTGGAAAAGTCAGCTATCCTACCCCAACCGGTAAAGCTGAGGTAGATTTAAAAAAGAAACGCCAATTCCAGATCATCCACAACAAGATTCGCAACATGTTCGATACCAACGAAACTGTTGGAGACGAAATTCTGCAATCTGTTCTTAGCGAATACAGCGACGAATATATGAAGAATATTGTCGCAACTATTCAACATGAACAGAACACTATTATTCGCGATACACACTCGGATGTTCTACTGGTTCAAGGTGTTGCCGGAAGTGGTAAGACCTCAGCTATCTTGCAACGTGTAGCCTACCTGCTATACCACAGTCGTTCAACTTTGGATGCCGACAAAATTGTTCTATTCTCACCAAACAGACTATTCAGTAACTATATTTCTGAAGTTCTACCAAGTTTGGGTGAAAGAAACATGCGCCAGGTCACCCTTAATGAATTCATTTCACTACGTCTGACTGGTATTCAAGTTGAAACACTATTCGACCGTTACGAAAAAGACGAGCATAATCTACCTCAGACTACAATTAACATTCGTTTGTTCAAAGAAAGTGCCGAATTCCTTGAAACACTGGAACAAACTGAAAAAGAAAACAAAGAACACACTTTGTACTTCGAAGATATTATCTTCGAAGGTAAACCATTCTTCACCAAAGAAGAAATCTCAGAAATATATGACAAGCAAAATACAGCTTTCAGCATTCCTGACCGCTTCCTCAAGACTAAGAATATCCTAATTAAACGTCTGAAACGTCGCATTCACAATGATCGTGATGAAGACTGGGTTCAAGCGGAAATCGATAATCTAAACGATGAGGACTTCCAACAAATCATTACTGATCACAATATTGAGGAATCAACTAATCAGCGTTCAATTATCGCTGAAGAATTCCTGAAGGAACGTTACGCTCCTATTTACAATGCTCTGATCAATAATTATTTCTTTGATCCATACAAAGAATATGTTTTCTTACTAGATAATATGCGCCAAAATATTGTTTCTGACAGTGTTTGGCAAACAATGATCGAATCAATCGACCAAAGTGTGGAAGCTCATAAACTAGGCTTGAGTGACGCCGTAGCTATTCTTTATTTACGTGATTTCATAACTGACAATGGTATCAATCACAATATCCAACACATCTTCATCGATGAGATTCAAGATTACACAATGGCACAACTGAAGTACATTTCTCACTCTTTCCCGAATGCCAAAATGACACTACTAGGTGACCGTGCACAGGATGTCCTGACAAGTTCATATCGTAATAAGGACGTCATTACCGCCATTTGTGAACTGTACAAAGGTAAGAAAGTCACAACTATTACCTTGAATCAAAGTTATCGTTCCACCGCTGAAATCACTAACTTCGCCAAGTCATTATTACCAAATGCGGATGAAGTTAAGTCGTTCTCGAGAAAAGGCGAAACACCAACCGTTAAGATTTTTGACGATGAAACTGACTACTACATGGGACTAAAACAAACCGCACGTGATTTGACTGATGAATACGAAACGGTGGCTATTTTAACTAGAAACCAGGCACAAGCCGAACAAGTCTATACTCACTTCGGTGATGAATCATTAGTCACCTTGGTTGATGCCGGCTTCCGTTCAGTTCCAAAGGGCATCTTAGTCATGCCAATTTATCTGGCCAAAGGATTAGAATTCGATGCCGTTATTGGACACGATATTTCCGCAGCCAACTATCCTGATTCGAGAAGTCGCGATACGCTATACACAATTTGTACCCGTGCTATGCATAATCTAACATTATGTGTTGAAAAAGAACCATCTCCATTATTGGAGCACACAAAGATAACTAACTAGTTATGAAACCTCTTCTGCAACTAGATAGGTTTCATATAACAGAATACTTGCCAGAGAAGTACAAGTTGCCAAGCCAAAAACTAGTTGCAACTTGCTTCGACGAGTGTAGCCAAGATACGTTAAAATAACTCCCATAATGAAAATTACCATTAGCGGTAATAATACATTGTCCACAAATAGTGAATCGAGCATCATCAGAAACAACAATGTCATCATGGAGCGTGACCTTGAAACCTGTACTATTAAAACTGCTTCGAAGATTTGGAAGAGAAACATAGCTATCGAAATATGTGATAATCCCATAATCATTGCCCTCTATCAAAATTTTAATGCGGCAATGTAAAGGTTCGATTAATTTAATGTAAATTATGTGTAAAGACTTGAAGAGCATTTTTCTTCAAGTCTTTTTTTGTTTTCCGTCTCCAGGAATGAGAATAATCACCCGCTATGCGGACCTACCCGAGCCATAGTTCGGTCTCGGATTTCGGTTTGAAGCCTTGCAAAGTTCGGCAAGTCTCCAAACACGTCCGGTGTTGTAATGGCTAAAGCCATAACAACACTGCCATAGCGGGTGATTATTTTCATTCCTTCCGACTAGTTCGTATTATCTTCACAAAATTAACTTATAAAACAAACCATTAAAATTCTTCTTGACTGTAACGTTACGGTACAGTTTACAATGAACAAATAATGAACTAAAGCGATACAAAAATGCGGAAGAAGGAATTTAACATGTCACATCCTAATAAAAAATTTAATAACGTTCAGGAATGGCTCGGGATACCTTACGGTACTGCTAGCCGATTCCAAAAAGTTCAAATTGTACCATTCGACCCCAACCATGAATATAGTCAAAGTGGGCCAGCATCAGTTCAAGTAACAGATCCTGCTTTTTTAAATTCCGACAAAGGTGAAAGTGAAGACTGCTTGAATCTTAATATCTGGGCTCCAGATAATGTTCAAGAAAAACTACCAGTCGTCGTTTATATCCATGGTGGTGGTTGGACTTATGGTGCTAATTCTCAAGATACATCGGATTTATCTGGCTTAGTTGCTAGCGGTAAAGTTATCGGCGTCTCAATTAATTACCGCCTTGGACCACTTGGTTGGCTTGAATTATCACAATATGGTGGAAAGTTTAAAGATGCCAGTAACTTAGGTTTGCAAGATATGATCGTAGCCTTAAAGTGGATTCAACAATACATCGGATTATTCGGTGGTGACCCTAATCAAGTTACTCTTACAGGTCATAGTGCCGGTTCATTTTCACTACTAACTCTCTTAGCTGTACCTGAAGCTGACGGATTATATAACAAATTAGCAGCATTTTCTGGATATGCTGCACGTTATATCCCAGCCTGGTGGGCCGAAGAATTGGCGGCTAAAACTTTAAAGGAACTGGAATTAACTTCACCAGAAGAGTTATTAACAGTTGATTCCAAATCACTGATCAATGCCGTCAATAAAGTTTTGCCAACTGACGTTTTGAAACGTGGCAATTTAAACACACTTTCAATTGGAATTGTTGATGATGAATTTTTACCAAATGGTATTTTAAAAGCTCACCCTGCTGATGTTATCAAAAGTGGTGAACATAAAGACACCGACTTAATAATAACTTCAACAACAGAAGAAGCCAGCTGGTATGCAGCCAACATTCCGGATAATGTTGATCCCAAAACTATCGAAGCTGTAATTGATGAAATGGTTTATGACTGCCATATTCCACGCAAACAAGCTGAGGCTATCGCCTTACATTGTGGAGCTGGCGAAGATTCACCACTTAACGTCAGAACTCGCTTCTTTACAGATTATAATTTCACCTTACCAGCTATTAGAGAAGCACACGATCATGCTCAAGCTGGTGGGCGTGTCTATCAACTAAGTGTTGGACCAGCCGAGGGGGATCCTGCATACCATGGTACTGATATGTACGGTATTGTAGGTCAAGCTGCACCCAATGCTAGTCAAGAACAGCTCGACCGTGATAGCTTTATTAGTCAAACATTAATTAACTTTGCTACTGATCAGCATGAAAAATTATGGTCGCCAGTGAAGGCAGATCAATTAGTCATCAAAGACATCGGTCAGAGACCTTATAACGGAGTTGAACATGCCAAAACCGTGCTACAACTATTTAAAGGTATCGCTCGTCCATAATTAGTATTTACAAAAGGGGTGTTTATAACCACCCTTTTTATTTGCCCAAAATAGATTTCAAAGGGGAAAAATAAGTTTTGACAAAGAAATTTTCGTTTTTTTCAAGGGATATTATTTGTGTCATGTTAGCAACTTTCTTTTATCAATTTAGCATTCAGGCAGTCAACCCACTAATGAATGGATATGCCCGTAATCTAGGAATCCATAGTACTTTTGCCGGCATTATTGTGGGAACTATGAGCATTACTTCAATGTTATTAAGACCATTTGCTGGGAATTTAACCGATCGAATTTCCAAATATCGTTTAGCACTAGTCGGCGGTAGTTTGTGCGCAATTAGTGATTTGGGATACCTTTTTGCTTCCAATGCTTCGTTGCTATTAGCTTTTAGAATCGTCAATGGTGTAGGTTTCGTTTTATGTACCGTTTGCCTAGCAACTTGGATGGCCTTTCTAGTCCCACGGCAACATCTTGGAGCGGCGATGGGATATTACGGATTATTAAATGCCCTTGCAATGGCGATTGCCCCAGCACTAGCCATCAGCATCTATCAACTTCTAGGATACAAATTCATTATATTGTTAGCTGCCTTAAGTGCAGTAGCTATGGTGGTTGTAATACAATTGATCAATAACCGTGCAAAACCATCTGTTAAATTAGAAGCTCAGCACTTTAAGATTATTCAACGAGATGCATTACCGGTAGCAATAATTTTTTCACTATTGTCTATTCCTTACTTTGTTACTCAAGCCGATATTGTCATGTACGTTCAAGAACGCCATTTGAATATTACCGTAAGTCTATTCTTCCTAAGTTACTCACTTATCTTGATTGTTATTCGAATTCTATTAAAAAATTATTTTGATACTATTTCATTTGGTATTTGGTTCTCTATCTGCATAATTGCAACAATTGGTTATATAACACTGTTAACCATAATGCAGAATAACTTTGAAATGATTCTGGCAGCTGGATTAATGGCAGTCGGCTTTGGAATCATGGTTTCTGTTTCCCAATCAACTGCTCTCTTATTAGCCCCCTTGGAAGAGCAAGGACTTGCTAATGCCACTTATTATTTGGGAACCGATATTGGTATGTCACTTGGACCCATCATTGGTGGAATTCTACCAACTATTTTTCCACTCAAATTCTTCTACCCAGTGATGCTACTTATCGTTCCTTTAACAGTAATTCTCTATTTATGTAATAGTCGTAAACTCAATTCAGCAGTACAGTACAACTAAAGCCACATTATTTTCAAAACTACTTTCTTTGAAATAAATTGCTGTTAAGAATATTTAGACCCACAGAATTTAATAATTACTATTCATCTGTAGATCACAAAAACCAAACAAAAAAACCGCCAACAAGGTAAAAACCTCATCAACGGATCATCAAATTCAAATTAAAATCGTACCAACAATAGAACTTACAATGGCAACCAACATCGACATCTTTTCATCTTGAGTATAAAGATATGTCAATGCATAACACCACCCCAGAGCCATCATCATGAAGAATTGCAATAATGAACCTGGCAAACTGATCAAACCACCGATAATACCACTAAAGACGATCCCAATAATGGCATTGCTTGGTGTACTCTTTCTAAAGAAATAATTAAAGAAAAACCCAGTTTGAACCAACTGTTGCTGAATAGTAATAATGAACACATTCGCAATCATATTAAAAGCAAATACTTTTTGGTCAGAACTCATAACATCATCGTTCTTAAACTGTGGCAACTTACCAGTAACTTGTAGATAACTGATCATAATTCTTAGTGCACAAACCAGAATAATCATCAATGTTACTAATCCAATGTTTGAAACTAACGAACTCATAAATCCATTAGGATTATCAGAGAACGAACGTCTTTCACGTAAATATCTTCTCGTCATCAAGAATGTAAAGACAATTCCAACTGCAAAGAATACTACAGCTAAGATCACATTCAAGCCTTTATCTGTTGCGGTTATATTTTTTAAACTTAGTGTAATTACGGCAAAAATAATCCAAATAATGTACCTGACTAAGTCTGTTCCAGGAGATTCTCCTACTCGCATAATTAATATCTTCCAATCAATAATTTTACTTCGTTATTATATCATATACGAATACTTCATTTTTTTCTCTATTTAACTTATTATTAGATAAGTATTCGGAGGGAAATTCAATGAGAAAAAGTAAACGTATCTTTTTTCTAGACTTTATTCGTGTTATCGCAATATTTCTAGTTATCTTCATTCACGTATCAGCTATCGACACTACCCTGAACATTGGCAGTGGTCAATGGCAAATTACCAAAATTCTAAATTATTTTGCACATATCAGTGTGCCGGTCTTCTTCATGATATCGGGTGCACTGCTGTTGAACAGCAAAAAAACCAAATCAATCAGCTACACCTGGAAGCAGCGAGTTCCACGTGTGGTAATTCCATTCGTACTCTGGTCAATAATTTCACCAATTGTTGTCGGTATCTACGCACATTCATTGTCAGCTCATAATGTACTTGCAGCAATGAAAATGATGTTATACCAACCAACATCCCCAACTCTCTGGTTCATGTATCCACTAGTTGGTGTGTACATTTTATCACCAATCATCAAAGAATTTACTGAGAACGCCAGCAAGCAGATGCTATTGTATACTATGGCAATTTGGCTGGTAACGAATTCACTGCTGCCATCGATTGCTGTGATGGTACCCAAGAACTGGACTAACGCATTAACAATCTACCCTGTCGCCAACTTCTTCCTCGTTGGAGGATTTACAGGATACTTTATTCTTGGATATTTACTAACAAAAATTGATATCCACAAGTACAGCAATATCGGTCTATGGATCATGATGCTAGTGTTCGGATTTGCCGGTAATTTTATCTCAGAAATGGTTCCCAAAATCTTCGATGCTTACAATGGCTACTATGTAACTTCAATCTTCATCCCCTTGATGTCAATTCCAGCTTACATTCTGTTACAAAAATGGGGAGAACGTATCAAATCTGAAAAAGTAATTCGTGTCTTTGAATTCCTAGCACCACTTGTATTCGGAATTTACTTAATTCACAATTTGCTGATTCTATACTTGGAACCTTGGTTCATGTCAATTCTTCCATTTGGCGGACTAGCCTCAACCTTTATTCGTTACATTGCCGTAGCAGCACTTTCAACATTAATTATTTGGATCATTAGCTTGATTCCAGGATTGAATTACTTATTAACAGGGACGCACAAAAAATAGGATTCGCAAACTGCGAGTCCTATTTTTTGTATCACATATTAATTTTGTTTGCGTTTATATCCGAACAATCCTAAGAATGACATCAAGGCTAATCCCAAGATACTTAAGATTCCACCATTTGATGCATTTGTTTGAGGAAATGTTCCTTCACTAGTACTTGTTGAAGCTGAATTAGAACTTGAAGCATTTGTGTCATTTGATACTTCATTAACTGGTGCTTCAGTTCCAGGTAATGTAACTGGTGTATCAGGAATTCCATCTCCATCAGTATCTACTTCTGGATAATCTGGAATACCAGGAACTTAACCGGGGATCGTTACAGGTTTGTCGGGTTCACCAGGTTCTTCAACATCTATTCCTGGTTTACCTGGCGTCTCAGTACCTGGGTTGTCAGGTTCTTCGGTATTGCCACCATTGTTATCTTCATCGTCAGGTTCCCAAGGAGTAGCAGGAATTCCTGGTTCTCCAGGCTTCTCCCAATTACCTTCTTCACCAGGTTCCTCTGGGTCTGGATCTGGAGTACCTTCCCATTCACCGGGTTCTTCTGGCTCTCCAGGATCAACTCCTAAATCAGGCTCAACTTCAATTGGAAGAGGCTTAATAGTTTGAAACTCCTCTTCAGGTTTTTCTCCCTCTTCTTTGTCATCCTTGTCTTCTTCTTCCTCTTCGCCCTCTTTGTCTTCCTCTTCTTCTTCTTGAGTAGCGTTATCTTGGAGATCCCATCTATGAGACTCACCCTTGATATTAACCTTATCAGCAACAATATTACCATCTAGGTTATGGTGAACCGTTACGTCAGCCTTGGGTGCAAGAACACTACCTTGGAATGTGTTGTTGAAGTCAATGTTTCCATCAAACAATTTATCTGAAGCCGTACTATCATAGAAATTCCACAATAAGTGATTATCACCAAAGTATTCAGTCTCATGGTTATTTCTGTCATTACCATCATCGTAAATGACTTTTATTTGTGAACCAACAGTATATTGTTGGTTGTTTGATTGATTTAGTGGAAGATTGCTTCCTTGAGTATCAACATTGAGAATTACGGTTGGGCCTTCGGGAAGACTTGCTAATCCTCTAATAGTCAATGGCGTACTTTGTTGCAAAACATCAGGTGATAGATAAATAACAATCTGATTATCCTTGTCAGGTGTCATATCCATCAAATCGATAACACGATTATTATTGTCTTCAAACTGACTATTAGTAATTAATGCTTTTTTGCCTGACTCAAACGTACTTGGTTCTCTTGTAGCCAACTCTTGTGATTTTGGTTCAAGATAATTATTAAACATGTCAGCAAAGTCAATATATACCGGTTGACCTGCTTTGTCCTGGAAAGTCTCTTTAGCCTTCAAATGATCGATGTATACTTGCTCATCATTATCACCAAAAGTTACCAATGGTCTATCTGGATTAGATACATCGATTGCTATTCCATTACCAAAAACAATTTTGTTTTGACGATTGCTTCCACCCGATACGAATGAACTTCCAGCAATTTTTGAAATTTTTTGAATATATGAAACATCATAATCAACAAGCTCTTCTTTAATATTAGTACCAAAGTTCACTTGTCCATCAAGCAAACCAGTAGCAACATTACCATTTGTATGAGTACTCAAATGTGCTTCGTTGGCAAAAATATGGAAGTATGCAGCATAGCCTAATTCATTATCTTCTGGATGTAGATTAAATCCAGTTTTGTCACTCTCACTATAATTCTTAATATCATTGGCAAACGTACCGCCATAATTCACAGCATCGTTATTATCTCTAGTTGCTGATTGTGGATTAATATTCGAATCAACCGGTGCAGCACTTCTAGATTGAATTGGTGCACCAGTAGCCACCTTTTGAGCTCCTGCTGATTGTTGATCATCAGTTGAGCCCTTTTGATTATCTGATTGCGATGAATCCTCATTACCATTCAAATTTGAACCAGATTCTGAACTATGTTCATCAGTATTATTTTGACTAGGATCAGCAGGTTGATCAACGTTACCAACATTCCCTGCTGGTTGTTCTCCGGTCTTTTCAACCGGTGTTTCTGATTGGCTAGCTGTTACTGCTCCTGTTGTATCATTTTCAGCAGCATTAACATTACTCGAAACAATCATGAATGAAAGTACAGCTGCACTTGTTGCAACGCAAGATAAAGCCCATTTCATTCCCTTTTTACTATTCATGGAAATGTCCCCCTAGAGCATTAATACGTCGACTTCGCATTGGCATATTAGTGTAAAATATAAATTTTTCTTTAACATTTTCATTATCACGCTGATATTTTTTCGTGTCAATTTGATATTAAAAAAACACCACAACTGGTAGTTGTGGTGTCTCATTTAATTTTACAAAGCTCTTCATATGTTATTTTTCCATTAGATTCTTTGATTGCTTTGATATATTTAGCATTCATCTGACGGTGTTCTTCTGTTTCTTTTGGAATGACACCATTCATTTGCCGATTTTGTTCAGCAATTACTTCATCCAATAGTATCATTTTTTCGTCCATTGTCTACTTCTCTCATTAAATTCCTCAACGGTTAAATTACCATTCACCAATTTGACTGCTTTAATGAATTTATTATCCAATTGCCTGCTTTCTTCACCCATTGTTGGAATATTACCATTTAATAATCGATTATGTTCTTCTACAAGATCGTCTATATTATCTATTTTCAATTTATTCACCAGTATTCATATATTTACTTATCAAAAGAGAGCTTGCATTAGAGTCTAAAAACATATTCCCACTCGGAGTATACTTTGCCCCTAATTTATTTACATAATAATTTTTCAATTTTGTTTTTGGAATAAATAGTACATAGCCGTCACTACCACAACCAAAGCTGGCCTTACAAGCAATCGCAAAAAGATGCCCACCGACTCCATTTAATCCATTTCCTGTACCGACATTATACGGGGCTGATTCAACTAAATCAATCTTTAAGAAATCATCATCTTCATGGAATGCTACCAAACCCTCAATGGCTAACGAATTTTTAAGATGTAATTTAATAATAGTATTTTTATCATCTACCAGATCCCAATTAAATCTCCATCCCTGATTCAATAATTTTTTGGACAACCTAGGTGTCATTTCAATTTTTTCATACTCAGTTCGAAATACTTCACCTGTTATCGAATCTTCCAGACACTCAGTCAATTCATCAATCAAAATATCAATTTCAAATTTATTGTTAATAATTTTATCCTCATATTCTCCACAAAAATGTATAATTCAAAAATTATAAACAACAAATATATAATGATTACCTATTTAACGTAAAATTTGTGTAAAAAAAGCACCACAACCAGTAGTTGTTATGCTTATTTAATCTCATCTAATTGGTCCTGTGAATAAACATATGGAAAATGTGCCATCTCCGGAACTTCATCCCAATGCACTGGATAACCAGCACCATGTGCGCAGAAAACTGAACCTGGAGTATTGTCCAAATCTGATACTGGGTCATAATCAAACTCAGCAATTACCTCTTCTGCATTATGACAAGGCCGATATCCATCTACCAAACATTCGAATTGTCCTTGGCCATGCGTATAGGCATTAACTTCTTGTGCATAATCCTGCATCTCTGATACTGGAGCAGTCCCTGTTAAAACTGTCATTTCATTCGCACTACCAGCTTCAGGTGTATCAAAACTACCGCTCATCCTTTGAATATCATTCATGGCACGACCAACTTGATCCGTTCCAACCTCTAATCGGAACCTATACCAAGGCTCCAATAACTGACAAGCCCCGACTTGTTTCAATTCCATTAATCCCTGTCGTACAGCTCTCCAAGTAGCTTCACGGAAATCCCCACCGACTGAGTGGACATTACTGAATCTGCCGCCAACTAAGGTAATACTCATATCTGTCAGTGGAGAACCCGTTAGAACACCCAATTGTTCTTTAGCACCAAGGTTAGTCAACACCTGGTGTTGCCAATTTTTGCTCAAAATTTCTAAGTCACATTGCGTATCAAATGTTAATCCACTGCCCGCAGGTTCAGGCTTCAATAACAAATGTACTTCCGCATAATGACGTAGCGGTTCAAAATGACCGACACCTTCCACAGCCTTAGTCACAGTCTCCTTGTACAAAATACTGCCTTCCCCAAATTCAATATCCAGATTGAATCGATCCAACATTATTTGTTGCAAAATCTCTAACTGCACCTCACCCATGATTTGAACACGTATCTCTTGTAGATGACTTGACCATGAAACATGTAGTTGTGGGTCTTCGTCCTCTAATTGGCGCAATGCTGTCAAACAAGTGTGTACATCATTGCCCAAAACATCTAAAGCATAATTCAAAACAGGTTGGATTTCGAGAGCTCCACTATCCCTTTCCTTCCCAAGTCCCTGGCCAGGAAAGGTATCAGTTAATCCAGGAATAGCACAAACTCCACCAGCTGGAATCTCTTGGGTAGTTGTGTACTTACTACCGTTATAGATACGTAATTGATTGGCCTTTTGCTCACCAAAAACAATTGATTTATTAGGCAACACTCCACCGGTAACCCGAATCCAAGTCAATCGTTCACCTTTTTCATCATGTGAGACCTTAAAGACTTTTGCACCAAAATCCTGTTGATAAGTTCTTTCAGTCGACCATTGATCAATTCCAGCCAAAAAGTTATCCACACCATCCTGCTTCAATGCCGAACCAAAGTAACATGGGAAAACTTGCCGATGAGCAATCATATCGCGAATGACATCATCCTCAACACTACCTGAATCCAAGAATTGCTCCAAGACATTATCATCTTGCATAGCGATTTCTTCATAAGACTCTTCACCCATTTCGGTACCAAATCTGATACATCCCTTAGAAAAGACATCCTGTAACTGACTGAGAACCAGTTGCTCATCAGCACCGTTAGCATCCATCTTATTCACAAAGATAAATACAGGAACATGATAATGTTGCAACAATCTCCACAATGTTCTGGTATAACCTTGAATACCGTCAGTAGCAGAAATTACCAAAATAGCATAGTCCAATACACTAAGCACTTGCTCAGTTTGTGCAGCAAAATCCACGTGTCCCGGAGTATCTAAAAGTGTCAATTCAGTGTTGCCGTAATGTAGACTAGCTTGATGGGAGAATATCGTAATACCACGCTGCTTCTCCAATTTATCTGGGTCGAGGAAAGCATCGCCGTTATCCACACGTCCCAACTTACGCAGTTCACCAGACTGGAACAATAACGATTCTGAAAGTGTCGTTTTGCCAGCGTCAACGTGAGCCACTATCCCTGCTACTATGTGTTTCATTGTTGTTTCCTCCATAAATTTTAATAATTCGTGAATTGTAAAATTAATCCGAACACCTAATCAAAAAAAAATACCCATAGTAAATGTTTTACAATGGTAGTGACTAAACAGACCATGAAAGAAGACATTTACTATGAGCATATCTACTTTAACACAGTATCACCGTGGTGCCA
>NZ_RHOO01000025.1 GCF_003946555.1 Companilactobacillus hulinensis
CCCTACTTGCCCAATTTTAGGGTTTCAACACATTTCAATGCGTGTCAAAAGCACTGATAAGTCAACGTTTTAGCAAATTATAGTTTCATTGAATTTCAATAGATTTTAAAGGAACCGGACCACTTGTCGGACCACCCCAAAACAACATCAAGCCGTGGGAGCGTAGAACCGTTAGTCATTTGACTAGCGGCTTTTTTGTGTTTTCAGACAAAATAAAAAGCTCCCTATCCAGTTAAAGATAGAGAGCTCAAATATTGTATTTATACTTGTTCCGTTCCGGGGAACATCTATATTATAGTTCCTATTACAGTTAGGTGTTACTTATTGCCACCACCAATGGTATAGAATGCATCCACGTATTCATCAGTGGCAACCTTGAAGTAATCTCTTCCGGCAATACTGTAAAGCACATCATCCGTCTTCCACTGAGTCAAATCTTTAAGAATCTTATCTAATTTGTTACCCTTTGAATTAACTGCTGCAATTCCAGCAATAGCATTAACAGTCACAACGTTAGCTTGATCAGTATATTTCTTGGGAATAAACTCATCGGTAGCAATTTGGTACATCGGTAATCCATTGATTTTCTTCAATCCTGAAGTCTTCCAGTTTGACGCATTAACTAATTTTGAGTTAGAACCGGGAATAATTTTCCCATCTGCCGTCCATCCAGCAATACCGGTCACAGGTCCATGTTTAATTGTAATAACATCCCTATTTGGTGTCTGTGGTGCTGGTTCTACGACATTCTCACCAATACCATGTGCAATGTCGTGTGCTAATTGTTCTTGAGTAATTCCCCAAGTTGGTTTCAAATAACTTTGTACGGGGTCAACATGACTTCCCCACACATTGTTTGATACCCATAGATGTGTCTTAATACCACGCTTGTTAGAAGTATCTAACTCAACTGGAATACCAAATTGATCGGCTTTAGCTCTTGCTAAATTAACAAATGTTGCATAATCTTTTTCAAAAGTCTTCCTATCATAAGTTCTAGCCAATTCAATTTGAACAGGTGCGTTAGCATTTGCATAACTACCTGCACCCCAAGCAACATATCCTTCAGCACCAACCTGATAAATCTTACCACCATCTCCAACTACATATTGAACATAAGTTTGAGCAGTATTTACATTATTCTTAAAGTAGATGGCATTGTTTTTGGCACCCACATTAGTAGTCTCATGCAGAACAATTAAATTATTAGCAGCCTTTTGATTTGAACCCTCGTTAGCTCCCAACATATATGTCTTATCAATATTAAATTCAGTCATTAGTTTTCTCCTTTGTATCTTCATCATCAGTTAATTTTGCTAAACGTCTAACTAACCATTTTGGAATTGGTATTCCCATTTCACCTAAGTTTTCTACTATAGATATACCGTACTGACCTATAAAGAATGCTAGGAACATATTTGCGTACTCTGATAATCCCCATGATGCCACAAGTGGATAGAAAATTGTGGCAATCCCAACAATTGTAAAGTGTCGGATCAGTCCTTCACGGCCAACGGTACTATTTACTTTCTGTTTTGAATGCTTGAAAAATCCCTTAAGAAATCCAGTTGTTAAATCAACAATGATAATCATTAAAAATGTGGTAAACCAGGGATTCTCAGATAATTGATTAGCTGCTAACCACCATTCAGTTAATCCAAGCTTTGGAATCGGTGCATCATACATCTACATAATCTCCTTACTAAAAAAGCTAGCCAAACGGCTAGCTTTCTGTGTATTCTTCCCCAGTGATTTCTTTGTACTGATCAGTATTGATATTGTTCCACCTAACAAAATCAGCAACATCAGTATTTTTGTATACGTTCATTTGATACATCAGTTGAATTGCAATAAACATTATTTAGTACCTTCTTCCGTAGTTGTACTTGCATCACTTGAAGCGGTCGCCTTCATATAAGCTCCAAATGCTGTGGCAAGATTATTTACTTGTGCTGAAACAGCTCCGACTTGTTTAAGAGTTGCTGCACTTACTGAATTGGTCTCTTCATCTGGAGTCATCCCTGTTGCGATGTGAACTAATTTATTATCAGATTCACGAACTGTCCAAAAATACATATCACCAACTAAAAAAGCTGGATCATTATCAACTAATATCCAACCTTCAAATTGTGATTGTGCTTCTGCTGTATTTTCTGACGCATAACCAATAATTTTTCGGCTATCATCTAATTGAATTGCTACTTTTGACATTATCTAACCTCCTTAATTTTTATAAGTTGATATTTTTGAAATAGTTAACGCTAGTGGATCATATGCATACCCGGCAGAATTAAAGTTAATCGACGCATCAACAACAATCGTTTTACCGTTTTGAATTTGAAATTTATTCGTCTTTAACCCGTTGATTTTATATTTTCCTTCCTCACTATCAAGATTATATAACCCCCCACCGACATAAGTATGTCTTTTGTAAATTGACACACTCCCTTTGAAATTTGGAATGCTCATTTCAAAAGTATTTCCATTAACGAGCTTTTCCTTAGGAATCTTTACAGTCTTATATCCCATAGCCCATGCATCAACAAAATATGGTGGAGTGTTTGACACATATTTATTACTTATAACACCAGTGAATGTCGGATATTGTTCAAATGTTAACAAAAGTCCATCCATATCATTTTCAGAAAATTCTGTTGGACCGGCTAATGCAATTTTACCTTTTCCTGATCCAGTGAATAAATTTACTGTTGGGGGGAGTTGCTCAACTGCTTCTTGAGTACTAAAAGTACTTACCAGGTCACAAACAACATCATATGTTGCCCCTGTTGCACCAGACGGTGAACCATCATTTGCGTACCCCTGAGTGGCACTAACATTCAAAGATTTATCACTTTGAAAATTAAATGTAATTGAAGGTGCTTTGATGTTTGACAACCCAGTATTTTCACCAGCACCATTCAATGGAACATCAATCGGTACACCTACACCAAAACTAGAAGATTTAATATACATTGGTACTGGTGAGGATGTCGAGTAGTATCCATCCCTTGCAATACCTTTCGGATCATAATCAATCTCTAACCTTGACGTTTTTCCCTTAACTCCAGCAGTTATAACCGTCTTTCGAATATAAATAAGAAATTGCAATCCATCCCCAACCATATTCATTTTAGAACCAACATCTTTGCTGAATACAATATTGGTAGTTTTAGTAGGATCAGTTTCACCTTGCCACAACATATAACGCCCTGTAATTTCACCCTTAGCAAGGGAACCAGGATAAACATCAGCTCCAACAGGTGGATTGGTATCTGTAATTGACGGATTGGTATCTTTTCTGAATTCGTCTAAATTCAATCCGTGTGCAGCTCCAGTGGGTTTAATAACTTTTACATTGCCTTCTGAATCCTTATAATTCGCAGTAAACGCAGCCAAGCTCAAAAGGTGCGCAACTAGGCTTAAATGATTTTTATATGCCATCTATTTCATCTCCCTTACTTTGTTCCATTCAAATAGTTATCCATTTCCTGCAGTTTAGTAACATCGGCACTACTAGCAATCACAGTATTATTATTTGCAACTGTAAATTTAGAATCTATTTGGTCTTTGGAATACACTTCACCAGAGATATCCATCAACATGTCATCCCCGGATTTAATAGTTGTGTATGTCCCATCGCTTTTTTTGATTTTTACACCTGCAGGCAATTTGATAACAGTTCTCATAATCAAATTTAAAAAATCTAGTAATTTCATATTCTAATCCTCCAAAAAATCATTCATCATAATTAAAGTACTCAAATCTTCACTGCTCCCAATAGTGTCATCTGTGTTAATCCCGTCGATTTTAATGTTGACATATTCTTTTGATGCCATACCTGTTGGATCCACATTAACAGTCACATTTTCAGTTCGTCCAACGACAACATAAATCGTAAATCTGAACTGAAATAAGACTTGATCAGCAAAGTCAGGCATAGTTTCAGGACTAATTGCAGTATTGATTGCATAAAGAATCTCAGTATTGCTACCATCTTCTTTCGCATACAAACCAATACCGTTGATCACATAACTTTTCTCAATTCCATCATTGGTGAATAAGATTTCCGTTCCAATAACTGCATTAGCATTAGGCACATTGTCATTTTGATTATCAATTGTTCCAGCTTGTACTTCATTAGGTAACAGCTTAAGTGCTTGTAACTCTGATTCAGACATGCCAGATAAATCAGTTTCTGTGGCTGCTGCTCGTGTAATACTAAATTTTGTTTTTCCATTAGCAGCACGACTGGCCAAATCCAATCCAGCAGCAGTCAGAATTGTTTCATTATATTCTGCCATTTATTTTTTCTCCTTTACGGTTGCGTGAACGTATGACTGAGGACTTGCTTCAGTTAAATACATCAGCAATCTAGATTCTGCAGTTGATATTAATTTTGGTAATGCAAATGCTGAAGAAGCCATTCCGGGCTTAATACCACCAAAGAATTGTTTAATATTCGTATCTGAATAAGACTTTAGCTTTGGCTCTGCTTTTGCAGACACAGCACCACTCTGTGTTGCTCCAAAATATTCATTCAAATCAGTATTTGATTCAGAAGTAACAATAATCTGAAAAGTGAGATTAGCAGGTAAATACACGTTCAAAAGATATTTCAAACGTTGTATTTGAGCCTTGCTGATCTCACTTCTTTTTGCTATTGTCTCTACATGTCTAATCGCATACTCTACATTGATTTGAGTTGGAATATCTAAGGTGTGTAGTAATTTTTTAAAATACTTCAATGTAATTGGTTGTGGTGGCAGCATTCGCATCAGAACGTTATATTGTCTTGTTTCAAGTGTGTCATTTGGGTCAGGGTCAATTCCTAGTTGGTCTTCAAATAACGAAATACCTTGTAAGTCCGTTTGTGTTACAAATTGATTCAATAGAGTTCTCAGAACCAAATCATCAAATTTAGTGAAATCAACTTGTTCTGCAGCAACCAACTTTTGCATTTCATAAACATCATCGTAGTAATCGGGTAAATAATCTTGTAGTTTAACCATTCAAATTCACCTCACCCATTAACGGTAACTGCGATACATCATTATTGAATATCAAGTGAACATCCTCATCTTTGCCATTTAATTCAGGTATAGATGCATTAACCACACCTTCAACTTTCATGATTTCAGATAGAATCTTAGAGCGATAGATCACTAATTTATATCCTCTACCCGTCACTTTGTTGACGTCATCCCAAGCAGAACGACATAATTCAAAATACTTGCTGATGATATCCATGATTTTAGGCTTCAATACCTCCATATCAGAAATTGAATCAATCTCAACTTTAGTCGAAATATCAACACTAATTTCTTCAGGAGCAACGACTGTCACGGTATGATCAATTGGAGCTAATCCATAACCTAAGCCTGGTGAATCTGGTGGGTCAATCTCATTCTTGACCTGTGTAAGCAATTCTTGACTTGCTGCACGTAAATCATTATCAAGTATTACAAGTTTGACTGTACCGCCACCATTCCACACTGGATAGACTTGAGCACCACCCACAGTTGAAATCTTCGATAACATATCCAAATAATCTGAAATATTACCACCATAGGCAATCCACGAATCTGAGGCAAGTAATCGTTCACGTAAATGATCATCAGTTTCAGCATCACGAGCGGGAACTGTTACTTCAATTATTTCAGCCCAGGACAATGTATCGTTGGGTGTTACTGGCAATACCTGACCCAAATACCCATTAGGACGTGTACCAACTTCCTCAGCCTCCATAATCCCAGTTAAATCATCATTGATGGACTTAACTGTATAAAATATTGGATTATCTCCAAGTGAGGCAAATCTATCACCAGTTTCTACGTTGTTAATGGGATTTCCCTTCGTATCTAAGAACTTAGCTTTAACTTGTGCTGCAGTTGCTAATTGTCGAGACGTTCCATGTTCTTCAGCACGATAATCAAGAAATTCATTATCTGCAGTTTTAATATAGGCTTCTCTGATCAACATCCCCATAGTCAATGATTGATTAGCCATGACCATTGCTGCAGGTGCCAAAGCATCATAAATAATTGAGCCTTGTCGCTTATCAATGTCGTCAGGAACTTTGTCCATCATCTGATCAAGATAATATTCAAAGTCTCGTGATTCAATCTGACCTGCTAGATTCTCAGGAGTCATTCACACTCACCACACTTTCAATTGGAATTTCGCCATAAATCGTTGTGCACGAACCATGGACTTTCAAAATAGTTCTCTCTAGTACCTCAATGTCATCAACCGTTACAGTCAATATACGGTCATCAGCAAGTAAAGCCTCTTTAACCATTCGTTCCACTTCAACGGTTGCATAATCAAACGACTTACCAAATAACTCAAAGAAATCATTACCATATTGATTGTCATAAATTGGGTAAACAAATCTTTCGGTTTTCAAAATCTTATCAACTGCCTGGATCATTGCTTCATGACCATCAAATTTATTCATTATTCGGCCATTTTTAACTTGATAGGTCAATGTAGGGTTATCCATCAACATCCCTCCTATCGTTCTTTCTTTCTAATACATAGAATTGCTGTCCACCATCAAAACGAATCATAGTCACCTCATCATCAATCTGTGGTCTGCCATCAATTTCAATGGTTTCTTCCACTTCAGGACGAATGCCAACGACATCATCGATTGCATCATTATGTTTGAGTACCTTGATTCGTTCTTTACGTTTAGACATATGTCTTCCGAGTACTAAAAAAGACTCAGTAAGTATCATCTGATTACTTAACTGAATCTTTAACGGATCTATACTAATTACCTTTCCATAGACAACATCAGCGTAATCTGATGGTTTGCCACCTTTGGAGTTCAGCATACTTATGAGTTGCTCTCCAGCCATGGTTCGTTCACCTTCATTTCTAAGTTACAAGTATAGTCACTACCAAAGCTGTGAGTTGCCTTCATAATCGCCGTATTACTTATCCAAAATCCAGCCTTAGATAACTCACTGATTTGAATATTGACTGAATTACCTGCAATCAAAGCAGTATCACCTAAACAATCCAAATTCAAAGTATAGATTTCTCTATTCTTTTCCTTTAGTAAAGCATCGGCACGCTCCTTCATCTGTGCATCGTTGGCCTTATCCTTAGCATTCTCAACAACCTGTAATTTACCCCAATCTTGTACATCATGAGCCTTCACATCGGTGTATGAAAAACTAGTACTGCCTGGATCATCTCCAGATGGCTCTTCATCAGCTGACGTAGAAGTAGTCTGTTGAGATTTAGAAGAATTCTTCTTAACAATACGAATTGAGTTAGCAGCATCATCAATGGATTTCTCAAATGAGTAATTCGTTAATAATGATTGATCACCAATAATAATATCTAGATTGTTATATGGTGCCTTTCGTAATTCAACAACATCATAATTAGCAAACAAGTAGTACATTTGCTTGGTAGCCTTTTGAGTCGCATCAATACCTGTCTTCAACATATCAAAATAGGTTTTTGCATCAGCCACTTCGGCAGGTAATTTATAATCTGAACTATTGACTACCTTATGAGATATTTCAGCCATCTTGCAGGCAGTTTCAAAGCGTTGAGAGATCGTAGAAACTGGCCAAACAATTGAATCTTCATTTTTCAAATATCTCATCTTGTCATAAGCTGTAATACTGAATTTTTTATCTTTGAATGTTGCTTTGAAGATATATCCATAGAATATCTTCTGTTCATCCCACTGGAATTCAACCACATCACCATTTTGAGGATAAAATGAACTATCAAATAATAAGTCAAATGTGAATGTTCCTGCAGCAAAGTTTAAATCAGTGACCCACTTAACGTTATTAACTAATTCAGCCACATTCCACGTATCACCACTGTGTCTTCTTCCAATTGTAAACTTGGTAATCATGCTGACCTCACATCACTTTCACGAACCCAACCACGTGCACCACCATCTAAGGTAGTTACATGATATGGATAGGCTGAGCCAGGATTAACTAATGAAATCTTTCTAGTTGCATTCTGTTCAGTAACTCCTGCTCCATTGCCGGCACTATCACGATGAAGCTGACCATTAACAATAACCGTTGAACCCATTCCCACCTTATTGGGTGGGCTAGGTCTAATAGGCTCAGTTTTGACTGGTTCCTGTTTTGCGCCTAATTTTTTAGCAACATATGGCCTGTATTCTTTAAGAACTAATGTATAAGCATATTCACCATCATATCCATTCTTAAATCCATACTGAAAACTTGATATAGTTGCCTTAAATGAAATCTTTGTTGAGCTGATGACTAACCTCATTGGCTTTTTTGATTCCTGAATTTTAATGATCCAATCAATATAATCCTGCGCACTTCCCAACAAATTCTGTGCCGAAACGTAATGTTCATCAGCAGGACTCAATGGCAATGTACTTTGAACACTAATGGACCTCAATTTAGAATCACCAATCAGATTGACTTCTCCTAAATCAATAACAGTTTCACTTTTATCATCAGTTTCAGCTGTTAATTCAACTTCAGCAGGATTAATTGGTAATTCAAAAGTAGCATTTGAATCATCAGTTATATATATACCTAAATGTTCACTCATTTCATCCCTCCTATGATAATGAAGCATTACTTTTTTCAATAATCTTTTGTTCGATGATAGATAACAACATGTCACCGTCATATTGTGCGTTACATGTTGAATTGATTTGAATTGCTCCAGACTCAATAACAACACTTGCATTGCTTGATGATGAACTACTTGTTGAATCACTGTTATTAGTTACACCTGTAGCAACCCCTGTACGGTCAAATGGTGATCTATTTGGAACATCACTTCTAACATTGCCATTGATACCAACATTGGTTGTTCCTGCAATTCCAGCTAGTGCTGAAGCCACGGCATTGATCATATCCAATGCTCTACTGAATCCACCGGCAAGTAAGTCACCTGGATTACTTCCAACTACACCAGCCATGGTCATTGGTCCCAACTGTGGATTCATATTTGCTGCAGCATCAACAACTCCCTGTGCCATTGCACTTGAAGCATTAGCGGCAGCTCCTGAATCACGATTCAAACCATTAATTAATCCTTGGTCGACCCAACGTCCATATTGATTGAACAACTTAGACGGTGAACCGATGTGAAGAATTGACTTAGCAGCACTAACGACCTTACCAGCAACACTTGTTACCGCACTGACGGCAGAACCAATCATTGATTTGATACCATTCACTAATCCTTGAATCAATTGTTTACCAACTGAAACCAATGAACTTGCAAAACCTTTTGCAGCACTAACGGCATTAGAAATACCACTAGTAATGGCAGAGACAACGCCTGTCATTGCACCAACAATGGCTGAAACCATCATCGTACCAGCCATAATGAATGCAGTGGCCAAACCAACAACTGCACCAGCTAACATAGTCAATCCACTGGCAACAACCATAAGTGCTGCACCAACAACTAATAATCCAACTCCAAGTACAATTGTGGCTGTCCCTAGCAACAATGCACCAACGGCAGCAACCATCATGAGAGGAGCTGCTAACATCAACGCTACAGCAAATAACATCATTCCAGTGCCTGCAACCAATGCAACGGCTGAAATCATGACCATAGCCACGGCCATAAGCATCAATCCAACGGATCCAACAATTGCTAATGCTGAAACTAAAGCTAGTCCAACTCCTAGTAACAACATTCCAACTGCAGCAACCATGGTACTTACTCCAATAACAGCAATTGCAGCACCAAATAGCAATGCGCCAACTGCTCCTACAACAAATCCAACACCCAACACTGCTATAGCAATACCCAACGCCAATACTCCGACTGCACCCACAATGGCTGCAAGTCCAAATACAGCGACTGCTCCGGACAATGCAAGTAAGCCAGCCGCAGCTGACGCACCATATTGCGCAAGCATTGGTAATTGAGTAGCAAGTAATGCAATACCAGCTGAAGCAATCAATATTGCCACTCCTATTAGTAACAATGAAGCTCCCATAACTAAGAATCCACTAGCACCAGCCAACAACGATGGACCTAATAACTTAACTACTACAGCTAACAATGCAACTGCAGCAATCATCCCAAAGAACATTGCAATAGCAGGCGTACCTGCTGAAACCAACATTGTTGTCGCATAAGCCATCATGAGTAATCCACCACCAGCTAATACAACACCAGCACCTATCATCATAATTGCCTTACCCATTTGCATTAAACCTGCTGCAGATTTACTTGTTGTACCTGCATCTGGAACAGGAATAGATTTACCTGACATACCAGAAAACGCATCTTTCAATGCACTTACACCTTTAGCAATTCCAACTGCAGTTTTGATGGCCTTGATTGACACAGCTAAAATACCTACTGCAACGGCAATAGCCTTGATTTGACCAGCATCCATTTTAGACAATGCGTTCAATCCTGCAATAACAGCAGTAAACACAATACCTTTTAATCCAGTCTTCATTATCAAGAATGCTGCTCCAATTGCTTTCAATGTTCCGGGGTTCAATCTACTTACTGCATCTGCAATGGTACTAATTGCCTTCGCAGCACCTTTGATTGCTCCACCAGCTATTTCTCCAATGTTGCTAAATGGATTTTTACCACCAGTAGAAAGTTTGCTGAAGATTCTTGATGCAGACTCTTTCAAGGTCTCAAATGAATCCTCAACGGTTTGAATTGCCCCGGTATTTTTAAAACCATCAAATATTTTCCCAGATATAGAAATAATCTTATCAATTGCTGAGATAGCCTTGTCCGCAAGTGCATCAAAATTTACGTTTCCTATAGCATCAGTCAAATCACTTACCATTTTGATTCCAATCTTACCAACACGATCAAAAGCACCCTGCATCTTATTAGCAACAGTTTCTTTTAACCCATCCATCGCTTGACCAACAGTTTTATACTGTGTAGCCATTTTACTGAAGTATTTATTTGTACCAGTCTTCGAAATGGCATCAAAGAATTTCTGTGTGGCAACATTACCATCTTGGACGCTTGAAACTAACTGTTTCGTCGACATCCCCATTGACTTGGCAACTTGAGAAACACCAGCCGGGGTCTGTTCAAGCATCAGTCTGAAGTCTTGCCATTGAACCATTGGTTTAGCAGCCATTTGAGTAGCTTGTTGACTCAATGTTTTCATAGCTTGTTGAGGATTATCAGATGCAGCAGCTAATCCACCAAAACCTTTAACCAGCTTACCAGTTCCTTTGATACCAACGGCAGCCAATTGACTATATGTTGATGCCATGTCAGATGCAGAATAAATAGTTTGTTGTGCAAACTTTTGCATTGAACCTTTAGCAACAGCAATTTGTTTTGGAGATTTACCGAGCATCTGCATATTCCCATCAAATGTTTGCCATGCCTTACTGGACTCATTGAGTTCACCAATCATTGATCGAATTCCCGTGGTGGCTAATCCAATACCCTTAGTAATTCCTGCACCTACAACAGTTCCACCTAAAACTGACTTAAATAGTCCTCCACTTTTCTCAGCAGATTTATTCAATCCATCAAAAGCACCGCTACTTCCTAATGCAGATTTGAATTTACTAAACGCTGATTGCCCTTTGCTCAACCCCGCATCCAACTTGTTTAGCGGTGCAGTGAATCCGTCCATAATCTTAATTGCAGCACTAACAGTAGCCATATATTAACCTCCTTTCCAAAAATAGCCAGAGCTAATAATGTTTAGCTCTGGTATGTTTTCTAGCATTCTTCTCTTGTTTTTCTTCTTCCTTGATACGCAAATCGATTCCGGCAATCACTAATGCTTTCTCTCTATTTGAAAATGAGGTCCATTGATGTGGCAACCAATGATATTCATTCATAACATAGAAATAATAATTGATATCTGCAGCACCAGGATCATCGGACTCTACTATTTTTTTACTTCATCGCTAAGATCATTAACGTCTTCTGTATCAAATCCTGAAATTTCTTGGATTTCCTGACTTAACTCCGCATATTGACCAACAAGTAGCATCTTTTTTAATACGTCTGCAGGTTTTGCGACACAATCCCAACTCTTTTGAAGTTCTGCATTGGTCAAGTCTGGGGTTACAACACTGGCACAAATAAGCAAATCAATATACTTATCTTGATCAGTTGTTGTTGTAATCTGTCGGGTTTGCTTATCTTTGATTCTTCTAGTTGCCTGCTTTTGCAAAGCTGAATTCTCTTCAGCGGTAATAGATTTAATTACAAATGGGGACTTAAAGCCCTTAAAGCTAATCTCCTTTGTTTCAACTTGTTGTTCAACATTCTCCATTAAGAAATCACTAACGCTAGTTGCCATACATATTTCCTCCAATTTTAATTATCAAATCCTGTAAATGCTGAAACCAAATCAAAGTCTTCAAATGTGAAGTCTGATTCCCATTCCATGACACCATCGTCAGCTTCAAAATCAGCAATCGGAATATCATCTAGATTTACTTCACTCAAATGAACTGTTTGCTTACCAGCTTTTGATGTTTTATCTTCAATGGTCAATGTGACATCAAAGTACAAATCTTTCCCACCTTGAGCATATGGCAGTGCATATTTCAACCAGTTGGAAGTAATCACATATCCACCTAAAGTACCTGTACCCTCAATGGAAGTAGTCTTTTTACGTTTCCAGTGACTGCCTAGTACTTGAACATCTTCTTTATTCTTCTCAATTTTAGCTGTGAACTTATTACACTCAATCATTGGAATGATTTGATTCTCAATTGTTAGATAAACCTTTGCATCCTTGGTAGAAATAGTATCTCTACCGTTTAAAAAATCAGAAATATTATTAGCCATTTAAATTCTCCCTTCTATTGAACAACAATCGTCATATATAGTTTTTCCATTGAATCAATTGGTTTAACTGCGACAGTAGCAACGATTGAATCACTATCTTCTCCAGGTTCAACAGTCAAATCTGATGAATCAAATACTGAAATGATTCCAACATTAACAAGTGATTGCATATATGCAAGTCTGTTAGCCTTGAACAAATCACGGCCAGTTTCATCATTATTGATCTTGCCGATAAATGTATTTTCAAATACATTCTCAAAATCTGTGGCAATATCATCCAATGTTCTAATAACACGATTCTTTGAAAATGACTTAGGTTTGTCATCACTAAATGATGTTAATGAATCAATATCTTGTTCAACAACAACACGGCCGCCACGCTTAGCTGTGAATACGATCCAACCACTGTTTAATGCTTTAACTGTTTGTTCATTATTCAATGATGGGTAAGTAGAAACTGCACCAGGATATTCTGAATATGTAAGTGATTTACTTGAGTCGGTTGCTGAAGAAATACCAGCAAAGTAGCCAGTAGCAGTAGTTGTATCAATTTGTGTGCCATCTTGAAGAATTACACCATTTGATACGACTGATACTCCTTCGTAGTCATACTCATAGCCACCTTCATAGACTGGAACAACGGCACGTACCTTGTATCCCTCGTCATCCCTTAAACGCTGAACTGATTGCGCTAGTAATTGATGAATATTGTTATCAGGTGCAAATCCTGCTGCAGTAACTACATTGAATTGTTCCGTTTCAAGTGCATCATTCATTAACTCAGTTACCTCAACTGGATCAGTAATACCACCAACAAGATTGTAAGTAGTTGATGATGATAAGGATTCAAGCTTGTTTTGGCCAGGAGTAGCAGCAAATTCGGCTCCACCTTCTTCAGGTTCAACGCTTGCAACCGGTTCTGATGTATCATCAACAAATTCAACATCAATATAGTCATTTGAAACTAACCCTTGAGCCGTTGTTGTACGAATAACTTGTTGATCTACGACCTCAGTTCCATAAATGGTTGAAACCGTAATGCGTGTTATATCATTAGGGTCCTTCACCACCGAGACATGCAAGTCATTTCCCTTTGTCCCTGGATATTTAGCAATAAACTTCCATGGCAATGCATCATCGGTAATTTCTGCCTTAGTTCCGTCATTGTTATTAAGCAATAACACAGTCAATGCACCCTTAAGTGTCTCTCTCAATGCTCCAAATTCAGGGGTTGAAAGTGGTGCACCTAATAATGCTTTGAAGTCAGAATTGGAGTTCAATTCAATAATTCCTTTTGCTCCCCAATCCAATTGAGTATTACCAATCAGCATAGTTCTACCTAATGAAGTATCTTGCTTAGGTTGAGCCGCACCAACAGTATTGATATATGCACCAGGACGGCGCTTATTTTGAGTTTTCCATGTTCCACCCATTAATTGATTCCTCCTTTAAACTTCTTAATTAATCTTTTTGCTTCAGCAAGTGAATACTGAACACCATCTGAAAGGACAATTTGTAGAATGTCACGATCAATGGCACTGAATCCATCACTCTTTACTAATGAATCTTTGGTAAATTTATCTTCCATAAGCAATCCCACCTTTAAATTTCATATTTTGTTGCTTAATAGTCTTATCAACCCTACGTGCTCTAATTTGAATACTAAACGTTAACAACAGTGTTCTACCAGCTGACTGTTTTAGTACACGATTACGAATCACCGCATAGTCAGACAATTGAGTGAAGTTATCTGCTAAAATCTCTGCAACTATTTCCATATCATCATTCGGCTCGTCCAGCTTAGGAAAATAAACTAATTGGTAGTTATAAGTTCGCATCTGGACATCGAATAGTTCTGGATCCACCTTTGTAAGAATCTTTTCAACAAAAAAAGATGGCTCTTCAAAGCCACCCTTCTGATTCTCTTTATATACTGGAATATTTGGAAATATTTCTGATAACTCATGCCCAATTAGATCTACAATACTAATTTTCAATCAAATAGACCTCCAAACTTCTTCATTACTGGAGTTAACAACATAGGCATCATATCTTCAATCTCGAATAAAGTTGTCATAAGCATATGTTGACCTGGAACCCAACCACCGCCTCCACGAGTACGGTGACCGTCTTCAACGTATCCTGCATATTCAACATTGTTCTCAACTTCGATCAAGAATAAGGCACCATTATACGTTGGACCATTCAAATGCCAGCCTCTTCTCAAAGTTCCACCAGTCCGGCCGTCAGTATATTGACCAACCGGAGTTCTTGATTTGACACCTTTCAGCGACTGAGTACCAACTCTCCTAGAACTAGCTTCAACAGCTTGCCTTATTTCTTGAGATTTTACCTTGCTCTCAACTTTTTCAGCAAACTTTTGAAATTCTGCATCGTCAATTGTTCCCCATGCCATCATTAACCACATCCTTAGCTTTTTCATCCCTGACCATTGCTACTTCTTGATGACTTGCATAACCTTGATATCCTTTGCTGGCACGTTTGTATTTAGTCTTGTGACCATTCACGTCTGTAACATAAACATCAGCTCCAGCAGGTATAAATACACTATTATCAATCAACAACTTGGCATCGTACTGATCAGTACCAAAAAAAGATTGTTCAGAAGTCTTTTGACCTCCAAGAACAACCTTTGCAGGATAATTTTCAACTATCGTTGCATCCTTACTATCTGAAAAAACGCCTTTCTTTACTCCAATTACACCTTTAATAGTAACTCTGTCATTCCACAGCTTAGGTAGTATTCTACCCATGTGTTTGAATGCTCCAATCATCGCAATATCTTCCTATAACTATTCAGAATAACCAGATAGTTATCTGATAAAGGATTAATTGACTGAAGTTCAGTGTAGAT
This sequence comes from Companilactobacillus hulinensis, assembly GCF_003946555.1. Taxonomy (GTDB): domain Bacteria; phylum Bacillota; class Bacilli; order Lactobacillales; family Lactobacillaceae; genus Companilactobacillus; species Companilactobacillus hulinensis. Next base: position 15,668 of record NZ_RHOO01000025.1, read on the forward strand.
GGTTGCTGGAGACTTGAAGGTTACAGAAGTATCACCCTCAGACAAAGATTGAACATCGTCATTCTTATCTTCAATCGGCGTTAAAAACTGATGAGTTTTAATGATTTGAACACAAATACTAATAATGGTCTTATCCAACGATTCTGGTAACTCTTGAATTGGAATATGGGTATAACTTGCTACATCATCAATCACTTTTGAGATAACAAAATCAATGATTGATTCATAACTATCCAACTTATTCACATTCGGCATTAGTAATTTTAATGCTGCAGTAATATCTATAATTCGGGGATGTTCCTCCATTTAGATCACCTAGCCTTCTGTATCTGCTGGTGCGGTTACAATCACTTTAGTAGTACCAGTGACCTTACCATCTGCCGATGTAGCTGTTACATCAACATCACCAGCTTTTACTCCAGTCACAGTTCCATCAGCTACAGTAGCAATTGATGTATCTTTACTTGCCCATGTGACTGACTTATCTGTTGCATTAGATGGTTCGATGGTAGCCTCGATGACTGCAGTTTTCCCAATCTCTACAGATGCAGTAGCAGGATCAAGCGTTACTTTAGTGACCGCCACTATCGGTTCTTTAATAGTCAACTTAGTAGTTGCAGATTTATCACCAACCGTTGCTGTGATTGTAGCTGTACCAGCAGAGACAAATGTTACGTTGCCATTATCAACGGTTGCAATTTTATTATCAGTACTTGTCCAGGTAACTTCTTTTTCAGTAGAATTCTCTGGCTCAATGGTTACTGATAGCACAACCTTCTTACCAACTTCACCAGTGGCGGTTGCTTGATTCATCGTCACATTAGTAACAGGGATGACAATTTGTTTTACCGTGACAGCAGGAAAATCGAACTTTTCAGTTTTTTTACCTGCATCATCAACTAACTCACCTTGAAACGTTCCTTCAGGATAAGTGGCTGGTTCAAGGTTGATATGAACTGGGCTTTCACCAATTCCAACCATCTCTGTACCTTTATACACATTTAATGTAGTCATACTCTTCCTCCTATAAAATTGCTGTGAAATTGGCTCCGCCATCACTTGGCTCTACCTTTACTTGAGAGGGAGCCTCTAAGCTTTTGGGGCCTTATCTGATGTAACGAACTCAATACCCTTTGTCTTAGTCTTTAACAACCAAACATCGTCATATGATTGTTCGTAGTACAAATAATTACCACTCGTTTGAGCGCTCGGAGCATCAAATCCAGCAAATGAATATTTCTCAGGAGCAATTTGTACACCATTGTAAATAAGGAACATTTCAATTTGCTTAGAATCATCCTGAATCTTAGAACCAACTGTAAAATCAAAGGATGTTTGCATCAAATCAGATGGAACAACTTTGATAGTTACATCGTCAATGCTGTATACAGTACGTTGAATGTTGTTAGCATCTTTCAATGATAATTGACGATTCAAAGCCTCAGCTCTTTTGAGTATGGCATTAACTTTTGGAGTTAAATAAAGAATACGTCCTTTTTGAGGGATGCGAGCTTCATCAAAGTTAACCATCATCTGATCAAATGCTGTGAGAATATTCTTCTCATCCAATGTGTCTGTACTAATACCACCATCAGCGGCATCGACTTTACGTTCATACAATCTACTAAACATGAAACGGTCTTTTTCAGGCATCTTCTCATCTAAGTTGAATTGTTTTGTAATGTTGGCCATTGAGACTACCATATTTGACTCATCTACATCTGATGGGTCGACTAATGTAGACCAGTAACGTTCATTGTTCAATTCATATGGATCCCAATCTGTTGAATAATTACCTGTAGGTTGAGTAATTGTACGTCTTGTACGATCACGACGACCTTCATCAATTGTCAAACGTGGTACCTTAATATGTTTTGCTCCATCAAATTTAACCACTCCATTTGATGGTGAATTCCATAGGTCAGCTGAAAATAGATGACCATCATAAAAGGCTTCTTGAATTGCTTGTTGATACGAATCTGCATAATTAATTGTTGCCATTGTTATTCCTTCTTTCTATTGTTTGAACACATTGACCAAATCTTGAACTGTGCTCTTATCATCTGAACCTTGACCGCCACCAGGTTTATATCCCTGCTTGCTGCCTTCATCAAATAAATAGCTATCAGACTTCTTGAGTGAATCAAGTTGATCATTAACGCCTTCAAGTTCCCCCTTATCGTTGAGTTTGATACTATCCATATTTAAAAGACCACGAACTGCCTTAGTATTACGGACCTTTGCTGAATTTAAGGCGTTGTCTAACGCTCCGTTCAGCTTTGTTTCGGATAGTTGGGCATTAAGCTTCTCTGTATCGTCCTTGTACTTGCTCTGAAGTTCAGCATATTTACTAGATAGCTCTTCATTATCTCCAGCTTGCTTCTTCAAAGACTTCATATCTTTGTCACGTTCAGATAATTGATTCTTAAGTGATTCATTCTCTTGCTTAATAGAATCAACATCCCCAAGTGACTTCTTAGTACTTTCGATATCAGCACCATTCAATCCCATGATTTTGTCAATTTGCTCATCTGTTAACTTCAATTCTTTTAGTTGTTCACGTTTCATAATTCGTTCCTCTCTCGCAATATTTTACGTGGGGCGACCACAATCAAGGTATAAAAAATAAGCCTTTTTACGTCTTACTTAGGACAAATAGGTACAAAAATAGCACTCAACTTAATTGTTGGGTGCCCTATTTTAGGATAATATTTCCATTTTTATCAGTAGTTCTTTTCATTTCTTTTTGATACTCTTCAAACTCTTTTTTAGCCCATTCAGGAGCATCAGCAGCTATACCAGAACCTGAATCGGTTTGTGTCCAATATTTTAATCCTTTAGGCGCATCAAGCATTGTTCAATACCTCTAATGACATTTCTTCAAAATATTTTTTAAATATTAATGCCTGTTTACCAGGTGTAGGGCCATAAGCCTCTGTAAATAACTCCGCAAATGGTTCTGTATAATCCAATTTTTCTTTATACGAATCATAAGCATACCTACCAATATCTTTCACATTAAAATCAATGTAATCATTTTCTATTGTTCTAAATAATTTTGTAGAAAAACTTTTATCATTTATAAGTTTAGACAGTTGTTTATCAATATGATGAGAAAACTCATGCATCAAAACATGATTCATTTCATCATTATTGGAAAACCAGCCCACCTGAACATTTTGTTTTACAGTATTAGTTAATATTGCTTTATCATGAAAATAATGTGTATTTAAAGCAAATTCTGACGGACTGTTTGTTGAAGCATCTCTTGCATACCAGGCGATTGCGCTACCAGCTTCTTTGGGATTCATTGCACGTAGAATCGGAATTTTTTCCGGCAATACCTGATAAATACCCTTAAACTTGCTTATGGTTTTAGCAGTTTCTAATATTGCTAAATCAGATAGCTTAGCATTCTTGGATTCAGAAATTCTCATACCGAATTCATTCTCAACGTACGTGACCAATTGTTTTCTTGAAGCATTTTCAAAGTTAAAATCAGTAACTATCTTTGGACGAATGTTTTCAATTGTTATTTTCTTATTCCTGACATTAGCAACTGGTTTCTGTTCATTATCTTTAAAACTCTTTACTTCTTTAACCCAGTTTACTACATTTTTGATCTTTAAAACATCAGCATATCTTCCATCTCCAAATTGATATTCGATATACTCAGTTAAATCAGAATCATCTTTATATTTTAATAATTTATTCAACCATTCTCTACTTACCTGCATCCCACTATCAGCACTAAAATTAACTATGTCACCATCAACGGTCTCAACAACATCAATTCCTTTCGGCCATCTAGATTTATCATATGGATTAATACCAATATTCTTTATCTCATCAGCAGATTTTCCCAAACCATATTTATTATTCCATTCGTTAAATGATAAATTATCTGTTAATTCCCCATTCTTAGAGTACGAATCTCGCATCCATCGCTCTCCAACATCTGGCAAATCGTCAATACTAGGAACAGTGGTGCACCTACAGTGAGCATGTACTATTGGATAATTGACCCCATCTTTACGCTCAGACAATTTAAATACTTGACCATCCAACTTAGCACAAACATCACAAGTATGTGATTCAAGGGTAGCCATGTACTCATATTTATCAATACCTGATTCTTCATAGCCCTTGGCAGTGGCTTCTTCGCTAATGTGTCCCATTTCAGAGAACACCAATCGATGAATATCTTTTTTACTGATATCCTGAAACCTAGCATGTAGCATATTGGAAATTTTTGAGGGTGCATATCCTAATAAAGTGCCTCTTAACATCGTATCCATTAATTTATCAGGTAATACATCACGATAATTTTTCCAAATGCGTTTTGAGAAGTTCTTTCCTACCCATGGTTTACTGGCGATTGCTTTTAACTGATCATCATTGAAATGAGCAAAATTAGCAGAATACTTAGATTGAGCTGACTGTGATTTATATACAGTTTTCATGTAAGAATCTTTGTATTGAGCTGCTAACGCATCCCCCATACTAGATTCTTCACCTTCGGCAAAATGACCAGTCCTATCTTTAATCTGTGCTTCAAGGTTCTGTAATCTAGCAATGCGGCTCTTGAAATACTCATTATCCAATTCTTTCTCATGACCACCTTCGATGGCCTTTTGTTTGAACTGATCTAACGTCATATTCCAATTAGAATTACCAATATTATTTAATATCTTACGAACTTCTTCTTCAGGGATGTCGTTGTTCTGTGAGTACCTACGATAATATTGATTTGCTTCAGCATCAATTTGATTAAGTAATCCTTTCAATTGTGGCTGTAATGCACGTTCATATTCCTCGGTTGATTTGAGCTGACTGGCTTTGGTCTGAAGAAACCTTTTCTCCCAATAAGTCAGATCACTCATCTTCATTACCATCTATATCTTCAAGTGATTGTCCATTACTGTACCCATCGCCTTTAACGATATTATCCTGTCGGTCCTGAAGTTCTTGCTGCCAATCTGTAACCAACGGATTACCTTTAGCAATTGCTTCATCAGATGTGACGTTAGCTACCTGTGAAACGACTTGCGCTTGTTCAACATCATTTTGAATGGCTGTGCGGGTCCACGTTTGAGTGATTGTTCGACCATCAGCGTCTGGTACTTTCAACCAGTTCATGATTGCTCTAACCAATTGATTAACACCATCCCTGAAATATGATTCAGTGACCGATGCTTTCAATTCCAAATGACTATATAACATCTTGATTGCGACACCAGTAGCATTATTAGTCTCAAAATCGGATGGATCTATTCCCTGACCATGAACAAATATATCTGACTTAGTAATATCCAGTAATGAATTTCTAGCTTCAACAGGGATGTCAATTGTCAATGTATCAACACCAGATTTATCGCCTGTACCAACAGAATCAATCTTGATAGCCTTGTCTTCATTCAAAGCCCTCTTGAACTCATCTAAAGATTCGCCACCGTAATTAGTCAGGACAAGGATAACTTGCTGCACATCATCAACATCATTCACGAACCCGTTATAAACATTGTCATATACATCAATTAGTCCCTTGTACTTCAGTAAGTCAGGACGTTCATATTTATTCTTAGGAAAAGGTATGAACGGAATACGTCCGAACTCATGATTAAGCACGTTACCTGTTCCAATCTCCATTCCTGTTGCCACATCATAGGTCATAAATCTATCAAGCAATTTTGTTAAATCAGAATAATCAGGACTCAATGACTTGAATACTGTACAATCCTTATCAGTCCAGTACTCATGAATCTTATAGTATTTTCCATCATCAGGATTAAGTTGTGTGTATGTTCTCCTGACCGCTAACAGCTTCTTATCCAAATCGTTGGAATAGATTGGAGTTACTTGATCAGGTGGCACGATTCCATATCTGAATTGTCCATTATCATCAATCCAATAATGCACCCATGAAACTCCGGCATTAGCAGCATCAACAACTAATTGATTCATTCTCAAGTTGAAGTTGTCGCCCAAAGTATTCTTGATTTTGTCATTTAGTGAATCATCCTCCACATCAACTGATGGTGGAATGGTGGCAACATAACCTGCTTCTTGATCAACAAGTAGTTGATGATAGTTACTACTTACACGATTGTCGGCACTTCGCAATGGTTCATCTTTACCATGTTCATTAACCTTTGATTCACCGCCATTTCGATTAGTGATGTCATTCTTGTTGAAATAATAGTGTAATGACTTATCAAACCTATTGTTAAATTCTATTCTTCGTGTATCAGTATTCTGCAACAGCTTCTTCATTGCTTTTATTTCCAAGGCTTGAAACCTCCCTTCCTAATAATTGATTCGAGTGCATATCTCGTTGCATCCATTGCATGGTCGTTCCCATCAGGGTATTCCGCCTTTAAATTACCGTTTGCATCCCTTTCAAGTTCATAACTACTGAACTCTCTTGCAGCATTAGGACAACGAACTGGATCAATGACAATCTCACGCAAATCTTGCAACCATTTGTACCCTTGATCACGACTGCCTGGACCTTTACGAGCACCAACTATATTCACTCCCATATCTCGATACTCGGCGATTGTACCTGGGGATGCTGAATCTCCAGGGAACTGTTTGTTTTCCGGATTAAGCTTCTTAATAAGCTCCACAGCATTCCTATTCTTCAATCCAACTTGATAAATCTCATTGAAGATATACAGTCTATGTCTCGTTAAATCAAAATAGACTTCGATATATGCTAACGGGTCGCTAGCAAAACCAAAGTCTAATCCACGTTTAATATTGTCGAATAATTGTATTTCTTCATCAGTAATTCTTCGTTGCACAATGTTATCAAATACTTCTGCACCAGTACCTGTCACTTCTCCCATGTATTCGTGTGCATAGGCTTTGGGATTGTCTATCTTTAACTGTTCAGCATCAGCGATGAACTCATTACCTAGCCATTCTCTTGGAACTGATAAGTAATCAGATGAATGCACTAATGTATCATCACGTAGCTTCTCATGCTCAGTTGTTTGATTGACCCAGCTATTGACACTGGCAGGAGGATTGTACGTGTAGAAAGTAATGATGTTACTTCCGCCACGATTTAATGATTGATTGACCGAACGTATTTCAGCAAAGCTCAAGAATTCGTCAACTTCTTCATAATGCTTGAACTTGATATATCCATGTCTGAACTTTTGAGATTTAATCTTGCGTGGCTTATCTGCACCCTTGAATCTAATTTGTTGACCTGTAGGGATGTAAGTCAACGTCATTGGGCTAACTGAATCCTTCCAATAACTTTCAACGCCTAGTACATCAATTGCCCAAAGATACTGATCATAAACGGAATCTCTCAAAGTTGCAGCAACCTTACGAATAACAACGGCATTTGCCTCAGGGTCTTTCATCATCCCCAGAACGATTTCAATCGATACAAAACTGGACTTAGTGGAACCACGTCCACCTCTTAACCAATAATTACTGTGTCGACGGTGCTTGATATCAATATGTAGTTGATAAAACGATGAAGCTACCTTACTTGCTAACTCAATCTGTGTCGTCATCGTCATCATCTCCCTCAATATTGTCTAGAATCTGTACCCCGTCGGAATTATCATTCTTAGATGTGAATATGTCAGCATACTTCATCAGGCTATCCAGAGCCTTCTGCTTATCGTACATTTCAACAACTGCCTCACCCTTATCAATCCGAATGGATTTAACACTGGAAGTATCAATCTCATCACTATCATGAAGGTTAACAATATTCTCGTAGTAGTATTCCTGTTGACCAGTATCAGGATCAATCTTTGGTTCCCACCGAAAATTACCACTGCTATCAACATATTGACCATTCTTATCACGGATCTTATACCACTTGAATCGCTTCACAGTCTTGAAATCAACTACATCACGAATATCTGATTTAGATTGCTGAAGGAACTCACGCACCACATCATTGATATCAAAATACAAGTCTGTTGATTGCTTCTTTTTTAGCTCAGCAAGTTGTTTTTTTATTCCTACATTTCCCAACAATCTGGGCCCAGCACTTAAAGCGTTCGCATAACTAGCACCATAAGCCTGTTGATACGCCCAGGTGGCGTTAAATCGTTGCAAATAAAAAAGGCAGAACAGTTTTTGCTTTTCATTAAGCTCACCGTTTGCCTCTAATTCATCTATTATTTCGGGTGCAACCTTTTTTTCTTTGTGTGCACCCTTTTTTGGCTTTGTATGCATATTTTTGTTATTAGGTGTACCCCTTTGCCAACCATGTCTACTCTTCCACGACTTAACTGTATTGATTGATACTTCATACTTACTAGCGATATCCTTGTATTTCATTCCAAGTAAGTAATCCTTCTCTGCCTCTTTCCATTTATCCATTACATATCACCACACCCAATCGTTTACTCGTTCACATTAATAAAACAGATCGTACTTCTTTCTAATCAAATCTCTCAATTCAATAAATGATTTTGCAATAGACGAAGGCATATTATCTCTTTTCTTATATAAATCACCTATTTTTTTCCTTTGATTATCCGCCGTTACATTTTCAATACCACTGGATAATTTTTTTAGTTCAATAACATACACTATATTTTCGTAATAATCATCAATCAAATCAATCAAATGGCTAATGTCCTTATTAATATCTTCAGGAATAAATAAATTATTCATTTTATAAGAGTCTCTAATATCCTCTAAGCTATCAATAATGTGATTTTCATTGAGATATCCTTCCGAAATATAATCAACAAGAACATTTAGCCTTTCATAAACAACATTAACTTTTTTTAAAGATTCACTTCTTGAATCCAGTTTTCTTTTATATTTTTCTATCTGTTTACCTGTGTTTCGAGAATTTAAATAAAATCCCAGGATGGTAATAATTACAGGAATAACAACAGTAAAAATATTGTTTAGTGTAAAATATTTAGGCATTATTATATAAGCTTCTTTCTATCATACTGATTTTTTTAGTTAATACTAAAACAAACAATCTAAAAGAGCAAAAAGTGAACGCTGATGGATTTGAACTACCAGACTAAAATGAAACTGCCACATTTGACCATTTGGTTATTCATTCATTAATGGCACACCATTACTGACATGATAACAGCCTATTAACTATTTCCCTAACTTCTGAATTCAAAACAATGGTCGTTACCTTATCAGGCGGTATTACAACCACTTTATTTGGATTATTATCTAAATGACAATGTGGATTCCAGGATTTGAACCTGATTAATTGCTCCGGGTATCTATTATAGGGGAGAGATTCTCTATTTATTAGTATTAACTTAATAAGAAATTAGCAATTGTTGAGCCCTTCTCAATCCACAAAAAAAGTGACCCTGCATTAGGATCACTTACGTATTATTTCAAAAGTAATACAGACAAACTTCAATGTAATTTATCTATATTACCAGTATAAATCTTTGATTCTGACATTTGTGTACCACTTTTTGACATCATTTTGACATGTCATTTAGACTATCTGCCCCAAACATCATGACTGACAACTGTTTCAAAGCTTTACGCTCATCACGCCTAATCGTATTATCATCAACAGAATATTTTTCAGATAACGTTGTATAAGTCATCTGTTTAGGGGCAATATACAATCTATAAATCACATCATATCGTCTGTTTCCTTCTCCAACCGAGTTTTCACAAATACTCTTATACTTCGACAAAATAGTATTAACAAAGGTCATAAGTTCCTTGGAACGAGCTCTATAGCCCAATAATGAGTATAAACTCAATTCATATTTCGAAAGTTTAACATCATCTTCCAATTGCGGTAATTCAACATTCAGATGGTTTTCCAAGTATTTATAATTAACGAGTAATACTTTTACATTACGTAATTTCTTTTCAGATTCAAGCTTTTGAAATGAATCAGATTTTTTTACTAATTCACTTGCAAGTTTATTAATAGTTTCATCAGACAAATCTACCTTCATCGCTTCACTCCTTCATGAATACCAACCATCTAGTTTTTGAACGTTTATCTCCAAATAATGGTGCTATATTAAATAAATTCAGTACCTTGTTCATTGAAATTTGTTCAGTATTCCATTTAAAAATCAAGGTTCCTTTGGGCTTCAGAACTCTCATACATTCTCTAAATCCAATTGATAAATCATGTTCCCATGTATTCGGATTTAAAGTTCCATACTTTTTTGCTAACCATGAATTTTTTCCAGCATTAATTAAATTAGGTGGATCGAACACCACAGTATAAAATGTGTTATCAGGAAAAGGTATCTCCCTAAAATCTGCAACTATATCTGGACTAATTGATAATTTGCGACCATCACTCAATTCTGTGTTCAGTTCTCTATTATCCATAAAAACGACATTTGAATTGTTTTTGTCATACCAAAACATCCTTGAACCACAACAAACGTCTAATATCAGTTTATTCATCTGACTGTTCCCTTCGCTCATGCCTATCCTTAACTGGAATAGATACAATCATTACTAATATAAATACAATTATCAATCCAGCGGACAACACGATAAGTTTACTCATCATCTTTCACCTCAAAATCTGCACTGTAGCAAAAGTAATCAGCAATATCTTTCACAAACAAATTTTCATCAGCGCAATTTAAAAGTACATCTAACATTTCTGGATATCTATATTCATCCATATCCATACTTTGAACAATTGTTAATGCTGTTTCGCCACGGTCTTGTGCGTCCATTAATTCTTTTATAGCACCAGTCGTCCAGTCGTAGATCACTCTTTTGCTCATTTGTATTCCTCCTAAAAGGGATAAGATACATCCCTCAAAATGTCATTCTTGGTTCTCTCATCAAGATTCTTACGTGCCTGCCTAAAATCTGAGGTCATTGGATGATTTGATAAATACGTAATAGTTTTTTCCAAACTCTGGCACTGATCATCAAATACTCTTTCAACAGTTGCACGATAAATATCTTCATTATTCATACAATCACCTACTTCGAATTAATCTTCTTGAAGTATGTACATCAAAAATTTCCATTTAAGTCACCTCCTAAGAGATGACAACTACATGATCAGCTTTAATTTCTCTACCCAAATTTAATTTAAGATACTCAGAAATATTCTGCATAGCTTTGTTCTTCCACGCACCACCATCTGCTTCAAAAATAGCTGCACACATACCTTCACGCATCCTGAATACAAACTTACTCTCAGGTTGTGCAACCTCAATAAAAGTACGATATGGTGCAAGGGTAACAGGATTAGGCACCTTAACCTTTGATACTGAAGCAACACCTGATTTAATCGTCACAGCTTGGGATGTACCATCATCACTTGATGAAGTCACTTCCTCTTCTTTCAAATTGCCAATAACTTTCAATAACAATTCTTGATCATCACTATCAACAAACTGAGACTGCAACATAATATTCATGCTTTCTTGATCAAGAAATTGTTCAAAATAAATTTCTGGCAACGATGCGTTAACTTCAATTAATTTTTCACGTTGTCCATAACTATCAATTGCACCATATACATCGATTGACGATGGTGACTTAATTTGAACAAACAATTTTCTATCTTTACGCTCATCCATATTTTGAATCAAATCAACCAATCCGGTCAATGTACTAATATTCACTGACCTATCTGCAATATCAGGAGGAATCACCAGATGGATATTCCCACGACCATCAACGCTATATGTTTTATCTCCAACCTCAAAAGTCTTATTGTTATGTGCTTCTAAAGTTAGTTCACCAATTTTATCAATTAATTCTATTGTTAAATCCATCGTATTCACCTATGCTTTCTTATTTTGCAAATCAATTACTTTTTCCGATTTTGGTTCCTTAATATCCGAATCCTCTTCTTCAACTTCATCTACAGGTTTTCCCGTATCAGTTTTCAATGTACTATCCTTTGAATCAAAGTATGTTTGTCCAGGGGTTCCTGACTTCAATTCATTAGCAGCAATCATCCCTGTATTCTCATCTCGACCAACAAGCATTGTTGTGCTTAAACCGACTTGAGGAGCTAAATTAGATTTAATTTCAGCAACTACATCAATAGCATCCCTGTTGTCATTTGGTTTGTATGTTAAACCGATGGTTATTTTTCGTTTGGCTTTAGCATCAGTATTTGGATCCAAAATATTTTCACTTAGCTTCTTTAACTCTTTGGTAAATTTTTCTTGCAATCCACCTTCAGCAATTTCTGATAGTTTGAAGTTAATTACCTTATCAATTTCACTCATTATTTCACCTCATAAATTTAAAATGGTAAGTCATCATCACTTACATTTACGCCACCCGATTTAAATGGATCTGACATATTGTTATTGCCACTACGATTACTATTTTGCTGTCCTGACCCAAACGGACTTGTATTCCCAAATTGCGGACGTTGACTATTGTTATTCTGATAGTTATTGCGATTCTGATTATTGTTCTTGTTATATGACTGCTGATTACTTTGACCAGAGCCACTATTGTTGTTTCCATTATTAGTATTAATAAATGAAAATTCATCAACGACTAATTCTGTAACATAGACAGTAATACCTTGGTTATTCTCATAATTACGTGTTTGTAATCTGCCATCTATAGCAACTAATGAACCTTTATGAGTCCACTGGCTAAATGTTTCGGCAGCTTTCCTCCAAATAACGCAGTTAATAAAGTCCGCCTCTCGCTCACCTTGAGCATTAGTATAGTTACGGTTAACAGCCAATGTGAAACTTCCTGCCGCTGTACCGTTGCTTGTATATCTCAAATCAACATCTTTGGTTAATCGACCTACTAGAATACTTCTATTCAGCATCGGTATTACCTCCACCAAATAATTTCAAATCATCCTCGAGCTCTTTTCTAATATCAGTAGCACAAGCATTCATAATCAGTAGGCCATTAATGACTTCCTGATTGCCACGATAGACATCACTAAACTTTCTAAGGTTTTTCATCAAATCTAGTGATTTAGAAGTCTCAAATTGTGTGCTCTTAACTAGATTATCAATTGTCGTCAGTTCACGTTTTGCCATTAGCGGTCCAGTTTCACTGAATCCATATTCTTCTTGTGTAAGCATGGTTATCCTCCTAAATATTTCTCATATCCTTAGAATTAAATACAATTACGTTTTCTTTTTTCTTAGCAATCAGACGACTATAAATTTTAGAATTATAAATTCTTTGAATTTCGGAGCTAGTGTTATTAGTCGTCACAATATTTGTTTTGCTTTTTCTTGAATCACATATTCTGAATAATGCCCTTTGTACGTAATCTTTTGACTGAGGAACCAGTTTACCAGGATCAGAACTCTGTAAAGTTGACTCGCTTCCTAAATCATCTAGGACTAGCACGTCACAATTACGAATACATTTCTCCATTTTTCTGGCATCCCCACCATCTGAACCATTAAATGAAGCAGTTTCTAAATCCATCAGCATAGCAACACTTACAAATAAGCATTTCAATTTAACATTTCGATTATTGATATAGTTCAAAATGCTGATTGCTAACATTGTCTTACCAGCTCCGGCGATTCCAGAAAATGTAAAATTTCCAAGTTCTCCGGTAGCAATTCTTTGAGCAATGTTTTGAGCCTTCTGTAATTCATTAAACTGCAGTTGATCATTCACCTTAAATTCATCGAAATTTTGTTTCAAGTCATCCCAATCACTGATTAATGAACTATTAAACATTCTCTTACGTTCTTGGTTGATAAATACTTGTGTGAACTCTGCAGACTTTAATCGCTCACGTTCATCACGCTGCTTAATTACCTCATCAACATTAATGGGCGTAATTCCATGTTCCTTTTGAATCCTAGTCATAGTCTTCTGCATTGCATCTCCAAAAGATTCCAAATATATAACCTCCTAAAACAATGGATCATAAGTTAAATCAGCTATTGTTTGATTTTTCTTATTAAATTCTTGAATTGCTTGTATCGCCATCTGATCATATTGTTTACGAAGTTTAGATGGTGATATGACTACTCGGGTCCAGAATTCATTCTTCCGAGACCAGTCAATCATGTTTCTAATTTTCTTATAACTACGATTGTCCCTTTCATGCATCAATCTGATAGAATCAGCCCATTTTTGTAAATTAGGTTTCTTAAAATCAGGACTACTCTCCAATATTTTTTTGTACATATAATCAGCTAGCTTATAGTTTTCATCACTCTCGTCATAAGTCCTAGACTTGTGACTATTTTTATTAGTACTTGGTTCTTTAGTACTTGGTTCTTTAGTACTTAGTAGTGTTGGATTATCCGACAGCGGGTTTCCCGACAACGGATTATCCGTCGACGGGTTTTCCGTCTGCGGTGAAATCATTGATATATCAGGCTCATCGTAAATTTTCCAATCCTTCTGACCAAACTTACCTCTGCCTTCTCTTTTTTGAAGTCTAACAAGGTATCCCGACTTCTCCAATTCTTGGAGTCCTTTTCTAACAGAATCTCTGCCATCCTTACTATGTTCCATTAATTCCGTTTCATAAAAAGTCCAGTCATCAGGTAAACTCAGCATGTAAGCAAGTAGCCCTTTAGCTTTAAGTGACAATCTCTTGTCCTTCAAACCGGTATTCCCAATAATTGTGAAATTCGTTTTTCTTTTTGCTCTTACAATAGCCATGACTAACCTCCTATTCTTAATTGTTTACGATCATCAGCATCCAGTTTTATAGGTTTGATGTGATAACGTTGTAGGAACGTCATAACTCCGATTTTGTGCTGTTCAGTATGATGTATTCTACAAAGTGCCATAAAGAAGAATCCACTATGATTAATTTGTCGCCTATTTCGACCCATGCCGACTGTTTGTAAGTGAGCTATATCTGCATGTCTACCACAAATACAACAACGCCTATGCTTCAAGCATCTGTACTGCATTGAGTAATCATTTGGCAATAGGTCCCATGTTCTGGTCTTAAACGGTACATCATATTCAAAGCAAAAATCTAACAACCAACTGATATACTCTTTTGCCTGTGTCATTGAACAATTAGACAAACTAAACTCATCCTTACCGGTCTCAGTTAGATACTTCCATTTCATAATTTGTGGTGTCTCTTTCTCGACCATATAGCCAGACCAATCACTGATATCTCCAATCAGAGCGTATATTTTGCCCCTCTGCTCAACTGAAATTGTTCTACCATCTGAGATACTCACTTCAATCATTGGTTGCTTACCACTGGAAAGTTTGCTCAATTTAAAAGCATCAATATCATCATCAAGTTCAGCACTAATCCTGTTACCATTTATGGATAACAACTTTCCAAAGAATTCCATTATCCATTAAGCTGCTTTAATGTTTCTTCAACTGAAATCTTTTGTTGATTGAGATAAATAAGGATTTCATCAGCCGTTTTATCTTCCAAATGACCATAGTCAGCATTAGGAAAATTCTTCATAACCGTCTCAAAGATGGCATTTGGATCAGTCTTCATTAAATCCGCAAGATTTTGCATTTGTGTTTTGATCTGATTCATCTTTGCTGTATTTGCATAACTAACTTGTTGTCTCGACTGCATTTGATTATTGAAATTATCAAAGATATTGAATGGCTCCACTGGTGGATAATTATTCTGTTGTTGATTAAAGTTCTGAGGTTGTGATTGCTGATTGTTATTCCAATCTTGTTCGGGGTCATCGCCAGTTGTCATTAGAAACGTCTGCATCAAGAAGTTCTTCTGTGCACCTGTCTCAGCTTTGTAAATTGCTTTATCCCCTGAATCCATACCAACACCAGGCATTGAACCGTGAATACTATCGATGCCATCCGTGATTTCAAAACTGCCCATTACAGATACAAAATTTAAATTTGTACCTTTACCAGTCTTCGCACTCCAAATATTTAAAATTTCATAATTAGGAATGATACTAATACCCTGTTCAGCTAGCTTATTTTGTAAGTTGGCTTTAACCGCTGCTTCAGTCACGTAGTCATAATTTTGGTTTTTATTATGTCCATCCTTTTCAATTTTTTCTAAACCTTTTTGAACAATGGATATTTTAGAAATAAGATTTGAGTTATCTGGCTTACTGTCTACAGAAATTGAACTGACTTCATCATTTTTTTCAACCATTTATTACACCTCACTCATTTTATTAATAACTTCAGATACTACTTCAAAGGAGTTCTTGAACTGGTTGACTTGTTGCATCGCTTGAATGATTCCGGCTTGTGTACCAGTCAACTTAATGGATACAGTGAACTCAGAAGGCTTGTTCTCAATTACTTCGCCAGTCTCAGTATCGATGACTTTATCACCAACCTTTTGTTGTAATGCTTCTCGTGTAGCTTTTTCAGCTTCAGCATGTTTCTGTGCAGCAATTTTTTCGTTCTCTTGGTCAATTAAAAACTGATCAATCGAATCAATGACTTCTGCCGCATCACGTTCATTACTCAATTGAGCAACCCAGCCTGCTGGATCAATATCTTTCAATTTACAATGTTCTTCAATCAACCGTTTATTGATTTCATATGCCTTGTGTTGACGTTGCAACAACTTCACACCATCAGTAATTTGTTCAATTAGTTTCTTACGAGTAATACTTTTATTAGTCCATTTAGGGTCAAATGGCACTTCATTACGATTAATGTTATATTCAGATGCAATTTCAGCTATCAATGCTAATACGCTGTCTTTACGTTCCTGTCGTTGATTCTCTTCAACCTTTTTAATGCCGTCATCTAATGGATCTAACACAGCATCAATAATGGATGTCATATCTTTAACCTGTGCTTCAAATTCTTTAAGTGGCTTGTTATACTCACCCTTGATTTCTTTACGTTTGTCATCGAATCCTTTTTTCATTCGATTCAGATCAGCACGAACCAACTTATCCCCATCAACTGAATCAGCAGTTATAATTGACCAACCTTTATATTTCTCTGCATATTTCTTCACTTGTTCTTTGAATAATTCTTGATTGTTAATCTTGATTTCAGTTGGAGTATACGAAACTCCGAAATCAATAGTTGCTAAATCATTAGCCATATTTGAGCTACCTTTCGTGTTATAATTTGTTTGTTAAATATTTTTGAATCTAGTCGCCTACCAATGCCGTGGTAAGTGACTTTTTTATTTGGTTCATTTCATTGGCAGATTCAAGCAATTCTTTGACAGGATAATCTTTGCAGAATTCACACATTGCTTGTTGTCTGCCGTATTCAATACATGAATCTTGAAACTGTGTAAGTGAAATGCTAATTAACACTTTCAATACTTTGTTCATCGGAACACTTCCTTTGATATAATCTAAATAAATAGGAGTGAAATTTAAATTGAATGATTTTATAACCTTTCTTAAAGACGTACCACCTGCAACCTATGTATCATTACTTTCATTGCTAATAAGTTTTTCCCTTGCGCTCGAAAAATGGTTTTCATATCGGACAAAAATAGATATTAAGCAAGTTCAAATTGTTCAGTTATCTGATATCAGTTTTTTTATTCATTTTTACATAACTAACAAATCATCAAGAACACTTGGGATTTATAATCTGACCTTAAATGCCTTTAGATTAAATAAGCACTATCACAATTTCTCAAGAACTAACACAGACAAAGATACGAACGTATGGACATCGGCTTTCCCGATTAACATAAACCCCTGGGAACAACGAGAAATTCTTATAGAATTTGTAAATAAAGATGATAAACATCATATAAAAGATTTATTAGTCAAAGACGCAGTTGTTCACATTGAAACTAATAGGAAGAATTCATCATTTGAAATAAACTTAAAATCAGGCTCTATAGAATTAAAACAAGCACTGAAAGAATGGTAGATAGTATGAGCAACACCCACTAGACAAATTCTCTTGTTTTCATCTAACACCTCCGAAGTCGAAACAGTCTTTAATTACTCCCTTAATTCCATGGTGCTTGGTTAACAGATATACTGCTACCGAAATAAATATTGTGTAAAAGTAGAACATTTCAAAATTGATTTTCATATTTTGCCCCCACGGCTAATTTAATTTTTAATGTTGTTTCATGAATGCATCAATTTCTGATTTGCTATACCTAATAGTTCCATTTACATCATGAAACGGCAGATCACTAAACTTTGAATCAAATGTGTTATTTGCAATGCCGATATATGCAATTGTCTGTTTTTTGTTCATCCACTCATGTGGATAGTATTCTTTAAATAATTTTCTGAGCTCTTTAACTTCGATTTCTGTCAAGCTCGCCACCTTCCTCTGCTAATGTAATTTAGATAATCCATAATATTAGAGGTGATTATAATGATGGAAAATATTGTTTATACTCTTCAGTTTGATGGCGAAGACTCAAATAAGGAAGCCAAGCCTTGCCGATTTCATCAATGAAAGAGATGATTAAATCTCTCTCCCTTTGTAGAACTAACTGCAAAGGGCTTTTTTAATTCCAAAGTTTTTGCATACAAATATTTGTTTGAATAATATAAGACTTCATTTATCTCAGACATACTCAATCCACTATTTGCAAGCAACCCGACAACAGATATAAACATCTCCTTTGATTCAGGATTCATTTGATTGACTACTGATTGCAACAAATCAGAACTCGAATGTTTTATAAATGTTTTGTTACTATTCATTTATTTCACCTCCACATGCTCCTTAATGAATTTCAATCCCTCTTCGAAGTACAACCATTGTGGAACTTCCTTATCAGAGTGCTGTGACTTACTATTAGCCCAACGGCCAAACTCATTTTGACCAGGTTGATCAGATTTAATTCCAAATTTGTTGGCAATTCTTCCAACCTTGTTAGCCGAAATATTCAATTTATCTCCAACTTGACCTGCTGAGTATTCTCTCTTACTCATAACTGGAATAGTCATTTCACCAATTAGCTCTTTAGCAGCATCTGCTAATAATGTTTGTTTAGAAGAATTAGAATCAGTAGCCATTGCAATCCGATACATTAATGCTCCTCTACGAGTTGCTGCATTCTTTTCCATGATTTCTAAACGTTTGTTTTTAACAATCTCTGGGTTACTAGTTTTAATAGCTGTTCTCATATTGAAATAACTATCAACTAGTTGGTCATACACTTCCCATGCTTTATCGTCTTCGAGCAACTTCAACAACTTGCTATACCCACGCTCAGACAGTAGATAAATATTCTTAGTTGCATTAATTTGATTTTGACTAAATCCGCTATTGTTCAGAACAAGAGCGAAATTTCCAGATTTTAAATCAATGACGTCAATTCCATCTTTAAAACGATTGCGATTTCTATTAATTAATAGATTGATATTTCCAACTGTTTGTCCATGAATCAAAGCAATATCCTTAACCAACATCGCTTTCTTATTTTTTCCAAATCCGCCTTCAATACCAGTAAATTCAATTGATCCAAGTTTCTCTTTTCCAATGACTTTTAATTTATCCATTTATTCTCCTTCCTTTGATTTGTTTAATATGTATGTGGAAGTGACCCCAAGATAATCAGCAACCTTTTGTAAATTAGTTGCAGAAGGATCACTCACATTCCAACGCCTTATAATTCCATTTGGTAATTCCAAATCATGCTCAATTCTGTATATGCTGATATTTTTTTGCATAGCAATTACCTTTATAGTAGAAAATATTGACATTCAATTCTCCTTTCTAATAGAAAATTATCTATTTATCATATCTAATAGTATTGACATATAATAGATTATTATCTATTATATGGGTATAAGAAATAAACGTATCAACCCGCAATTGATACACAAAATATACTATTCCTTATGTGACTAGTTAGTTTGTTGCGCTCTACTTAAGCACAAACATACTATAATAGATTTAAATCTATTTGTCAACACGTAATGAGATAGTTTTCTATTGAAGGAAAATTATTATGAATGCAAAAGACAGAATCAAAGCACTATCCAATCAAAGACAAATTACGATTGCCGAACTAGAAAGAAAATTAGATTTTTCAAACGGAACAATTAATAAATGGAATAAGCAAAATCCATCTTCTGATAAATTAACTCAAGTAGCAAACTATTTTAACGTTTCAACCGACTACTTACTTGGAAGAACAAATGTAAAAAACGTCGCTGACAAAAAACCAGAGGCTGATTTAGCAGATGACGATGTGATCATGACTTTTGAGGGTCGCCCCATCCCTCCTGAGGATATTGAATTAATGAAACGATTATTAAGAGGTAGTCGCAATGATAAATGACGTTACGACATACTTAATGAACTTAGCATACGACAATAAAACCACTGTGATAATAGAAGATAAGTTTTCAGAATATACTCCTGCAGCCGTTAATACAAACACCAAAATAATTGTATTGAATAGCAAATGGTATCGTCCAAATCAAATACCATTTCAACTAGCACATGAACTGGGACATATATTAAACAACGACGGGGCGAAAGCATGTCTTTATTTCTCACCATCAAAATTCGGTATTGAAGGACATGCAAACAAAACTGCAATACATCTACTAGTTCCATTATTTTTTGGAGATACTGAATACATGCACGCAAATACTGTTAGATTTATGGACGCGTTTGGTATCCCACCTTATATGGAAAGCGTTGTTACAAGCGAAATCAAAGATTATTACAATTAATTTTTTGTCCAAAAACCGATGACATTAAAAGCTGCATCTTTACAGGAAAATCTTAACTAATACATAACGGGGGGAAATATGCAATATATTATAATCATAGTTATAGCACTAGTTATATTGGGGGTTCTTATTCAAGTTTGGCCAGCAATACTTCTTGCAGCACTAGGATACGGATTATATAGATTTATTAGATACAGAATGAAGGAAAAATATTTTCAGAGCCCTGAGTTCTTAGATCATAAGGCAAAAATAGATTCAACAATCAATGATTACAACGAAATATCTGATTATGTTAAAAGTATTCCTAATGATAATCAATTTATTCCAAATAATAGTGCTACAGCACATTCAGACTTAGCAACTTTTGAAAATACCAGCAGACAACAATATAAACGTGACAAAAATCAGAAACATTTAAATAAGGACAACGTATATTCAACTTCTCTTCAAGTTGTAAGGAAGGCTTCTGAACAACCAGTGAAATATCTTTGTAAGTACTTTGGCATTGATTCAACAGAGGAAAGCCTTAATCAACTTGAAGACATCGGTACAAATATTTCAAGGATGGAAAATACTGTTCATAACCTTGAACAAAGAAAAGACGAGATTCAAAGCAGCTTTAACCCACCAAAGTTTATTTTAAAATACTACAAAAAAGAACTTCTAGAAAAGACTGGTATGAAAGTTCCAGAGATAAACGTTGATTATGCAACATATACTTTTGAATATGTCAGTGCGGGCGGTAATAGTTCTCAGAAATCTACAATAACTTTTGATGGTAAGACTGTTGAAGCAGTATCTGAATATATATCTAATAAAATCAAATACAATAAATCGGCTAAAGCACAGCGATCATTAATGACAAATACTCTTAGAAATGCAATTAAAGAAAGAGATAATTATACTTGTCAAATGTGTCACGCATCCGTGGCTCAGCAAAGTCTACTATTACTCGAAGTAGATCATATTATTCCAGTATCAAAAGGTGGTATGACAACTCCGGATAATTTGCAAACTCTATGTTGGAAATGCAATCGTTCAAAATCCGATAAGTTAATCACATCATATTAGAAACATGTACACACATTCAGTAAATTCTTAATTTCAAAAATACAATTTAAGTAATTTAGGAGACTTTACTATGAAAACCAAAAGACTGGCTTTATACGGACTAACTATTCTTTTAGCTTCCACGCTTGTTGGATGTTCCAGTAGCAGCGACAATTCTTCTAGTAAGAAAACTAGCGATGATACTACAAAAACTAGCAAAAAGACCACTAAGAAAACAATTAAAAAGACTGCTACCAATAAAGATCAACTAGATTTAACAAAGTCAGATGTGGAAGAATTCAATCAAAGCTTGATAGATGGACTCAATGAAGATAAATCCTATGCTGATTCTGGGGATGATGGATATTCATATGCTAAATATATTGATACCTTAAGTTATGACAGCAACCGAGGACTAAGAATCAGTGTTACACCTGATTTTGTAAATCTAAGTGAATCTGACAAGAATACTTTTGCGGGCAAAGCTGTCGGTCTAGCAGAAGCACAATTGATCATCATTGGTAAAAACGAGGATGGCACTGACAAGATTCATTCAAATGTTTATCAAGCAGATACAAAACTAGGCAGTGCAAAATTTTCAAATAATAGAGAATTTAACTGGAATTAATAATGAAATTCTAAAAATTTAAATGAGTCTGACATAAGGCTTATTTATTTTTACCAAAATCATGAAAGGAAGTGATGCCTTACTACTCTTAAACACGCCCCCACGGCCCTTAGGAGAAAATAAAATGACCGAAATTAAAAAATATATTACAGATAATGGTACAACTGCTTATAAATTTAGAGCATATTTAGGTATTGATGAAAGAACTGGTAAAGAAGTAAAGGTTAGAAGAGCTGGTATCAAGACAAAAAGAGAAGCCAAACTTATGTTATCCAAACTAGAATTAGAATTCAGTAAGCGTGGCTTCAATCAATTAAGCACTTCCACATTTGAAGAAGTGTATAAAAAATGGTTTGAAACGTACAAAACTACAGTTAAAGAATCTACATATTCTAAAACTGAAGAACATTTCACACTTCATATTTTACCAGAAATCGGTAACATTAGAATTGATAGACTTAAAACCATTCATGTACAGGAAGCCGTCACAAAGTGGTTTAATGAAAAGCTAACTAGATATAAGCGATTCCTCAATTATGTCTACAGAGTCTTAGATTGGGCTTACAAGATGCAAATAATAGATGACAATGTGGCCAGTCGTGTTATCGTTCCAGTTAATAAAGAACAAATAAAAACTACTAAGAAGAATTACTACGATTTAGAAGAGTTAACACAATTTTTCAAATGTCTGCATGATATCGATAATCCACAAGCTGATATGTATTTCCGCCTATTAGCATTTACAGGTATGCGCAAAGGTGAATCTTTGGCATTAACTTGGAATGATGTAAATTTCGAAACTAGCCAAATCAGTATCACGAAAACACAAAGCCAAGGTGAACATGGCAGATTATTAATTACAACGCCAAAAACTGATACCAGTAATAGAACTGTGGATGTTGATGCTAAGACTATGCAGATGTTAAAGGCATGGCGTATAGAACAACACAAGCAGCTTCTAATGCTTGGCTTCAATTCTATCAAGCCTGATCAACTTGTATTCGCAAGTATCAAGAATAAAATGCATAATCCAATCAAACCTAGAAATTGGTTACAACTCGTAATCACTAGGTTTGACCTAAAACAAATCACAGTTCACGGATTTCGTCGAACTTATGCAACATTGGCTTTTGAGTCCGGTGCAACTATCAAAGAGGTACAAGCACAATTAGGGCATGCAAATTACAAAACGACGGCCAATATTTATGTCGAAGTTACTAAGAAACAGAGTAGAGAAACGGCTAATAAATTCGCAAAATACGTCAATATTTAGTCGGACCACCTATCGGACCACTCCAAAGCATTTGTGCTTCAAAATACACTTGTACCAGTAGTTCAGGTAGTATCGTAAATAGTCCCTACTTGCCCAAT
>NZ_RHOO01000026.1 GCF_003946555.1 Companilactobacillus hulinensis
ACTCCCCGTGAATACAGAGAGCATGCCTTAGCAGCTTAATAATATTTAATTTTGTCTAACTTTTGTGTTGCACTTTAAAAATATTAATATTTTCCCTGTCTTATTTTTCGACTTTTAAAAGAAAATCAGTGGAGTTGCAATAATTCCATAACCAATAAAATTTATTTTGAATCTCAGAATCACTCTTGTCATATGGAGACAACCAACCAATTTCCTATACAAAATAAAAAAAGAACCAATTGAAGAAATCTCAATCAGTTCTCTTATCACCTAATCAGGTACCTTATCCTTATCAATCTTATGTTCATAACCTTCATCAAATAAGGTCACGGTAAAGGTAGTACCTTCATTCAGCTTACTCTTAACGTGGATCTCTCCACCATGATTCTCAATCAATTGATGAACAATAGACAATCCCAAACCTGACTCACCATATTTCCTATTCTTACGTGATGGATCAGCCTTGTAATATCTATCCCAGATATTCTTAACTTGATCTTCAGACATACCAATACCAGTATCCTGAATCTTGAATATCGAGGCACGTCGATCATCAGCACGATATCCAGTAACGGTGATTTCACCGTTATCAGTGAATTGAATTGAGTTCTGCATGATATTGAACATAACTTGGACGAATCTATCGTAGTCAGCGTATGTTTCTAATTCATCTTCTGGAGTCTCCAGAATCAATTTATCATTGGATTCTTCAGCCTTCTTTTGAAGCTGAGAAACAATATCCTTCAATGGTGCATTCGCATCGAAGACACGTTTTGCCAAAGTAATTTGATTAGTCCGAATCTTTTCGTAATCAAGATTCTCATTAACTAATCTGATCAGACGATTGGTTTCATTACGCATCAACTGAATACTCTGCCCCTTAGACTCTTCCGGAATAGCATCATAAGCTAATCCTTCCAATAAGCCATTAATTGTCGTCAACGGCGTTCTCATCTCGTGAGAGGCATCTGCCATGAACTCTTTTCTACGTTGCTCTTGTCGCTTAATTTCCTTATCTGAGGCTTCTAGTGACTTAACCATGGTATTGAAATCATCAGCTAAGTCATCCAATTCATCCCTATTCTTACTTTCAATATGAACAGAGAAGTCATTATTGGCAACCTTTCTAGTGGCTCCACGCAGTCGATTGATTCGATTAACTTGATAACGTGACAATAAGAAGCTAAGAATAATCGCTGCTAATAGAGATATAAGTAACGCAAAATACAAGCGCTTGTTAATTTCTCCAATATTGGACTGCAATTGGCTAACATCAGAACCAGCCCAAACAGCGGCAACCAACTTACCATTTTGGAACCATGGTGTTAGCACATAAACATAACTCAAGTTATCCTTCTTATTACTTAGTCGCGGATTACCTTCTGAGCTTTCAGGCTTCTGAATATTTCTGATTGTCTTACCTTGTTTGAGCTTCTTCCAATAAGATTGCTTCAGATGAAGTTTGACATTTGAAGGTGGTGTTGGATAAACCTGATCGTTTTGATAATCAAAAATAGCAAACTGAACATTTCTATCAGACAATACTTCTTCGACAGTCTTAATATTATCCCCAGTAATATTATGGATCTGTCCTGTTTTTGAATCAGTTTTGAGCGCTATTTTTTCCATATTCCCCGCATAACTCTCAAGATCTTTATAAGTACGATTGTATTCAGAAGTAGTAGACGTACTTGTGACTGAATACAAAATAATACCTAGTGTCGTCAGGATCACGATCAAAAAGCTAAACATATTTTGATAAATTAATTTCATAATCTAGTCAACCTTACGTCCAGAATCATCAAACTTGTAACCCACACCCCAAACGGTTTCGATAACCTGTGGACCAACCTTTTCGATTTTTTGACGCAACTTCTTAATATGTGCATCAACAGTTCTTTCTTCACCAAAGTAGTCATAATCCCAAACTTGCTCTAGCAATTGTTCACGAGAGAACACCTGCTTAGGCTTGCTTGCTAGAGTCTTCAATAAATCGAATTCCTTAGGAGTCAAATCTGGAATTTCTTTATCGCCTAAAAAGGCTTCACGTGTATTTGAATTCAACTTGAAGTAACCAGTATTAACGTCAAATCCGTCATCAACTGGTGCTTTTTCTGCTGCAGTTGAGCTTGTATTTTTAGATGCTTCTTCAGCAACGTTCTCGTTTCTGCGATGGATAGCCTTCATTCTAGCAATCAAAGTAATTGGGCTGAATGGTTTAGTAACGTAATCGTCAGCACCAAATTCAAGTCCCAATACTTGGTCACTCTCAGTGTCACGAGCTGTAAGCATGATTATTGGAACAGTCTTTGAAACTTTACGGATCTCCTTGGCGACTTCCATACCGTCTTTACCGGGAAGATTAAGATCCAATGTGATCATATCCCAGTCATCAGGTGATTCATTGAACATATCGACAGCTTCATTGCCATCATAAGCAAAGTGAGCATCCCAATTTTCTTTTTGAAAAAACATACTCATCATTTCAGATACTGACTTATTATCTTCAATCATTAAAATTTTCATTTACGTTCACTCCATCTACTTTCAAATTAAGACTATTACTATCATGATAAACTTGATACTATATATTTAGTATAAAAATATAAATTAAGTTGGTGATTTCTTGAATAATAATTACAAAGGTACCGTATTCTTCGACTTGGATGGTACGCTTCTCAACGCTCATTCTAAAATGGACGATGATGTTTCTCAAGCCATTCACAGGCTTCGTGACAATGGTTATCTACCCGTTATCAGCACAGGACGTGCTCCTAGTGAAATTCTTCAAGCAACTGAACCTACCGGTATTGATTCTTACGTTACCTTTAACGGTGCATTGGTAAAATCAGCCGGTCGTACGATTTATAAGAAAACAATTGCTCCTGAAACCGTTGCTAAAGTCATCGAAAAAGCAAAAGAATACAATGATATTATCACAATGCATTCAATTGATAAAACTAGGACAACACGTAGTGACCCATTTATGACTGAATTCTATAATTTAGTCAAAATTCCTGTGCCAACTGTTGATCCTAAGTTCTACGAAAAAGAAGAACTACCAATGATTTTGGTCGTTACTCCTGACGGTCCAGAACGATACTCTGAAGCCTTCGACAATTTAACATTCTACAAAACTGGCCCATATGCGATCGACACGATTTCAAAAGGTGTCAGCAAGATGAATGGTATCAAACATCTGTTGAGTGGATTAGAACTTGACCAAAAGCCAGTTTATGCTTTTGGTGATGGTCCAAATGATTTATCTATGATCAAAGAAATCAAGCACAGTGTTGCCATGGGTAACGGTATTGATTCAGTTAAAGAAGCTGCTGAATATGTAACAACTGCCAATATCGACAATGGTATTATCAACGGATTAAAGCATTATAATTTAATTTAGTTTTTATTTAAAGCTGGGGATTTTCCCTGGCTTTTTTGTTTGCTTTTTTGCCGCTTACGGTTACGAGATATCAACAAAAAATGATTACACAGACAAAAACCCGGAGGTTTCATTACTTTCAACCGTAGGTGACTCATACTCTAATTTACTTTATAACAACAACCTTACCCATCATATGACCAGCTTCAACCAACTCAGTAGCCTTAGTCAAGGTTTCCACGTTTAGTCCATGAAGTACCTTAGTGGTTGTGGACTTAATTGAACCATCATCCAAACCTGCAGCCAATTCTGATAAATAATCTCCTTGTGTAGACATTGAATCAAGATTATAGAATGCCTTGGTAAACATCCACTCCCAAGCAAAATCAACGGATTTTTGCTTTAAATCACCAATTTGAGAATTACGTAAATTAGTAATTGTTGCAAAAGTTCCAAATGGTTTGATCAATTCAACAATTTCTTTCCAATGCGGGTCATTGTCGCTTAGACCAATAATGTAATCAACATTTTCAATTCCAAGATCACGAACTTGCTTGATCAGGTCTTCATGATGATTGACAACTAAGTCAGCACCAAGATTTTTGACCCAATCAACTTTTTCTGTAGTCGAGGCAGTAGCAATAACTTTCAACCCAGCTCTGTGAGCCAATTGTGTGGCAATTGAACCAACACCTCCAGCACCATTGATGATAAGGATAGTTTTACTACTATTATCAGCTTTAGGATCAATATGTAACTTCTCGTACAGCAATTCACTGGCCGTGAGAGTTACCAATGGCATGGCAACACTTTGTTCAATAGGAGCCTTAACCGGAGCTAAGGCAACAATACGTTCATCTATTAACTCATATTCTTGATAGCTGCCATCTCTTGTATGATCACCGGCGAAGAACACTTTGTTTCCGATGTTGAATTTGTCAGCTTGATCACCTGTAGCTGTGACTTCACCATACCCATCGAATCCTAAGATCAATGGCTTATTGCCACCTTCAAACCCTTTTCTCGTAGCGATATCAACTGGATTAATTGATATTCCTTCTATCTTAACCAAGATATCTTTACCAGTTGGAGTAGGAATATCTTTTTCAAATTCTTCTAAACTACTTATCTTATTATTCGTTACACCATACGATTTCATGTGATCACCTCGTAAACTTCATTTTACAACAAAAGAGGAGTATGACCTAATAGTCATACTCCCCCTATCTGATAAGCCCCCAAGACTTATCTTGTATTAACCGACGATTTCGACGGTTGCACTTGTAATTCCATATGAAGGAATCATGCTGTTAGGCATTGCGACGTCAATCTGATAAGGATTGCTATAAGCAAATGTTCCCGTATCATTGACTGTTCGATACCAAACGTCACCTTGTGCAGTTGTAATTTTCAAGCGTGATCCACGTGGAATAACGCCTAGATTTGTTGCGACACCACTGTAACCCATGTTTGATCCAAGTACCGCTGGATCATAAAAACTGATTTTAAAAGTACCAACAGTTCTTGATGTTGTTTGTACTGGTGGTTCAGCTGCAGCTTGTGTAACTGCCCCCTGTGTTTGCTGAGCCTGTTGTGCTTGTTGTGCTTGTTGTGCAGCTGCTGCCTGTTGGCGTTCAGCTTCAATAGCTTGATCTTCTAATGCTACTGCGTCTACTTGTTCTGATTGTTTTGATTCTTCAGATTGTATTGCAGTAACATCTCCCATTTCATAGTCTCTTTCGCTATTTTCAATTCCAGGAATGAATTCCTTACTTCCTGGTAAAGAGACCTTTTTATTAAAACTTTCTTGTTTGTCCTTTGATGATTCTGACAAGTTTGAAAGATTTACAAAGTCTCCTGCATTACTTACATTTTGATTACTGTTTTGAGCGTCAGCTTGAACGGTAGTATAACCTACCAAACCAACTAGCATTAATCCTGCGAAAAATAATGCGTCTAATCTAAATTGCTTTATCAACTAATCCCCCCGGTTTTCTTAATCACAAGAGAGAACTATACAAGATAAATGTTTCAGTTGTATTACGCTGAGAATAAAAAAATCGCTGAGGAAGTCATTTTTGTAATATCCCTGTAATGAAGTTCAAATCATTGATTATTATTTTGAATAATATGAATTTATTTTCAAAACAGGACAGATTGTGAATTCGTCACAAATTTGAAATCACCTTTGCGGAAAAAATGTTACCGTTTACGAGAACAATTATTTGTCAAAAAAATCTCATCATGATAGTTTGAATATATAAGGAATTGGAGGAAGAAATATGTCAAAAAAAATTGCTGTACTTGTAGGTAGTTTGCGTAAGGGTTCATACTCACGTCAAATTGCTAATAATTTAGTGGGAATGTTCCCAAGTGAATACAAACCAGAATTCGTTGAAATTGGTGACTTACCTCTATATAACGAAGACTTAGATACACCAGGAAACGTTCCAGCTGCTTGGACTAAGTTTAGAGATCAAATGAAGGAAGTTAGCGGTGTATTATTCGTAACACCTGAATACAACCGTTCAGTACCTGGTGGACTGAAGAATGCTATTGATGTTGGTTCACGTCCTTATGGTGAAAGTATCTGGGATAAGAAGCCAGCTGCTGTTGTTTCTGTATCACCTGGTGCAATTAGTGGTTTCGGTTCAAACCATCACTTACGTCAATCATTGGTATTCTTAAATATGCCAACACTTCAACAACCAGAAGCATATCTTGGTAATGTTACAAATATGCTTGATGAAAATGGTAAGGTTTCTGAGAAGTCAGTCGGGTTCTTGCAAAGTATCATCGATGCTTATGTTGAATTACTTAATAGATATTAATATTTATACAACCAGTAGTCGAAAATAGAACAAGAGGAAGCTGTGACATAGCTACATAAATCACTAAACTTGCAGCGTAAACGCGCAGCAAAACACAACTTCTTCTCTTTAACCATAAAAAATCCCGTATTTACTTAGTAAATACGGGATTTTTTTAAGTTATACTCAGAAGTTAAACGTGTTTTGCCACGCTCTATTTTTGTTTACTCAAAATACGGCAACAATTCCATACCTTGATTATATTTAATTTCTTTTAATCCATTCAATTGTGCAAATCGATCTGTTCTCATGACTACACTCAAAATACTCATAGCCGAATTCTGTAAATCTCCGATGTACAAATCATTGTTATCTTTCCAATTACCCTTCAACAGCAAAGTATCATTGTCGATAATCTGAACAGCTCCATCTAATATCGACTTCTTCATGCTCTCATTTATCTTATCCGAAACCTTAACACGAATATAATTTTCACCATCAGCATCAGGTTCAAAATCATTCCACAAATTCTCATATTTAGGTTTTAACGTTGCGACATCAAACGACTTGCGAATGGCAATACTGCCGTCACTATCGAATTCCGGCTTCAAATCGTCCACCGCTGCAAATAGCTTATCTTGCGAGCCACCGGGCATGATTAAATCATTTCCAGAATGCATACTGTGCCTTGGATCAGCAAGGCTGAACCAATCAGTCATAACTAATCCTTGGAAGTCCCATTCATCCCTCAATATATTAGTCAACAGCTCATAATTCTCACCAGAGAATGTTCCGTTTACTTCATTATACGAAGACATGATTGCCATCGGTTGTGCTGATTTAACAGTGATTTCAAAGTTCTTCAAGTAGATTTCTCTCAAAGCCTGTTCGCCGATAATACTATTACCAGTATTACGATCAGTTTCTTGATTATTACCTAAGAAATGCTTGATGACAGTCCCAATACCGGGATGATCTTGTACACCAGCTGTTTCTGCTGCAGAAATTGTTCCAGATAATACTGGATCTTCAGAGAAATATTCAAAGTTACGTCCACCAAGTGGATTACGATGAATATTCATTCCTGGTGCCAACCACATTGTTACTCCGAATTCTTTCATCTCAGTACCAACAGCAAATCCAACTTGTTTGACCAAATCACGATTCCAAGTTTGAGCTAGCATAGTTCCGATTGGCCAAGCGGTCGCATATTGATACTTAGTTTCATTATCTTTCTTGTATTGATTCATCAAACGTAATCCAGCTGGTCCATCGGCATTAACAGTCGCAGGTATTCCGGCACGTTTATTGGCCGTGGTTTCACCAGCAGCACCAGGAACCAAAGCTGAGGCATTACCAACGACACTTCCCGCTGTATCAGGTTTCCATGAACCCTCCACGAGATCAATTAATTCTTTTTTGGTTAAATTACCAACAAAGTCTGGTAATGACATCTTATTATTAAACACGTCTAATAGATCCACAGAAGAACGTTTTGTGACCATTGTTAGTGTCTCATCGTAATTTTTACCCGGCAATTCAGTGTCTGCATCATTATTAAATGTTTCAACTTTGCCCACATCAGAATATTTAATAACTTCTGTGGCCGGAAAATTCTTAGCCTTAAGTAATAAGAATGGAACACCGCCGACTTGCTCGAATCCAACTTTGTTATTAACTAATTCAGTCGGATCGTCCGTTGGCATTAGTTTTTGTTCAACTTGTTTCAAAACAACTTTTTGATCTAGCTTCAACTCAGCTACAACTTGAGTGTTTCTTGAACCATTTCCGATCCTAACTAAATAAATTCCAGGAATCATCACGTATTGTGCATTTTTTTGATCATACACGGATAGATTCTTTGTATCAAATTTCATTGTGACTGTTTGATCATCATTTGGTTTCAATAATTCAGTTTTGGCATATGCCTGCAAACTTTGATAAGGCGTTGATATATCAGACTTAGGAGTTGAAACATATAATTGAACGGTTTCTTTACCTGAGAACGTTCCACTGATGTTTTGTACATTTACTTTAACATTTACATATTCTTCATTTGCGGAAACCTTGACTGTATCCAACAAGAACTTGGCGTAACTTAATCCGAAACCAAATTCATACCTAGGCTTAATATTAAAACTATCGAAATATCTATATCCAACGTATATTCCTTCGTTATAACGGGGATTCTTCTCACCAAAATACTTCGATGAAGGATAATCTTCGTAATTAAATGCCCACGTATCAGTTAATTTACCAGAAGGAGTCACAGTGCCGTCCAAAACTTCAGCAATTGCATCACCTGCATCCATACCAGGTTGTGATACGAGTAAAATACTGTCTAGTAACGGACATTGTTCGACAAAACTAGTATCGATTACTCCACCAACGTTAAGTATCAAAATACTCTTTTGATAATACTCACTCAAACGTTTAATGTTCGACAATTCATTATCGGTCAGCTGATAATCGCCCTTTTCATTCTTTCGATCATGCCCCTCACCAGAGCTTCTCGAAATGACATAGATGCCTGTAGGAGCGTCCTCAAACTCACCAATTTCCATATCGTCCATTGAGAAGGCGGGTGATAAAAGTGCCATCAACGAGTCACCCAATTTGTCATAATATTCTTTTTTCTTGGAATCATAATATCTTTGAAATCTCATTAACCAAGATTTAGTCGTGATTTCAAAATTGTGCGTTTCAAGTCCCTCTATAATAGAAGAAACATGACGCTGATTCACATCTCCAGAGCCTGTACCTCCTTTGACAGTAGCAAAAGCACCACTTCCATACAGTGCAACTGTTTTATTGCGTAAGGGCAAAGTCTTATTCTCGTTTTGTAGTAAAACCATACCTTCTTGAGCTGCTTTTTTAGATAAGTTTAAATTATTAATTTCTCTTTGTGACATATTCTGTTCCATCATTAATCACTCCTTAAACGAGTTACATGAAACAAATTATCGTATTTCATTTATCCTCTACCACTAGGTGGAAACATTTTCTACTATTGATTTTACACTTTCTTATAACAAAATAAGAGCGTGTGAAACAAATGATTCAATTTCCACACGCTATTTTTTAAATTTTTTAATAACAAACTTGTTCAATAAATAAATAACTATAATTATTAACAATGCAATTAAAATTTCACTCAAAATGAAGTTCATTCCGAATGTACTCTGCAAAAATTTTAAAATTGGATTATTTACCAAAACAATTAAAATCATCGCAACTATAATGTCTAACGTAAAAGTATTCATATTATCCTCCGCATTAGATTAATTATAATCCAACAAAAACCTGTATAATATAGTAAGAAAGTAATTTGAGGTGACTATATGTTAAAAGGGAAACATATTACTATTTACGTTACTGGCGGTATCGCCGTTTACAAATCATTGAATGTCGTTCGTGAATTGATCAAGAATCAAGCAGAGGTTCAAGTTGTTATGACACAAGCGGCACAGAAATTTGTTACTCCACTAACATTTGCAACACTGAGCAAGCGTCCTGTTCTGACTGATAACTTTGTAGCTCAATCTACACAAGACGACTTCATCCCCCATATCAAACTGGCCCGTTGGACTGACTTGGCAGTAGTTGTTCCTGCTACAGCCAACATCATCGGTAAACTAGCCAATGGTATCGCAGACGATTTAACATCAACTACATTGATGGCAACAAATGCACCAAAGCTGATTTTTCCAACAATGAATACAACTATGTGGGAAAATCCCGCAGTTCAAAATAATATCAACAAACTTAATCTAATGGATATTAAAATCGTCGACCCCGACTCCGGATTCTTAGCCGAAGGTGAGGTCGGTAAAGGTAGATTACCTGAATTAAATACAATTATGATTGAAATATTCAAAATGTTTACCAAACCATTACTTGCCGGAACTAACGTCGTCGTCACAGCTGGCGGAACAAAAGAAGCCATCGATCCAGTCCGATTCATCGGAAATAATTCATCTGGCAAAATGGGAATTGCGATGGCCAATGTTGCAGCCGATATGGGTGCCCATGTCACATTGATCACAACAGTTCACAACAGATTAAGTTCTCCAAATCTGAATGAAATCAAAGTTTCAACAGCACTAGAAATGCAAAAAGAACTCGAAAATCATTTTGAAAGCAGTAACGTCTTAATCATGGCAGCGGCTGTATCTGACTTCAGGCCTGTGCATAAAGCTGATCAAAAAATCAAGAAAAATGATGATAAAGACTTATACACAATCCAATTACAAAAGAATCCCGATATTTTGAAAGAAATATCCAAAAAGAAAAATCATCAATTCGTGGTAGGCTTCGCAGCTGAAACTGAGAATCTTATCCCTTATGCCAAAAAGAAATTGTACGATAAAAACGTCGATATGATCCTAGCTAATGACGTATCTAAAGCTGGTTCAGGCTTTAACGTCGATACTAATGAAATAACTTTGATACGTCGTGATAAAGAACCTGAAACTTGGCCATTAATGTCTAAGAGTGACATTGCTGCGAAGTTCTGGGAATATTATGAAAAGAATATCAAATAAATAAAGACATTGCCGCAATCGGCAATGTCTTTATTTTATTCCAATTTATATCTTTAACATTTGTAAATCCTGAATTATCTTTTCTCCCTACCGTTTAATATGCAGTAACACCAATATAAGCAAGTATACAAATCCCAAAAATAATAATAATCATCGAAATCAATACAGATGACCACATTACAAATGGCACTGTTGACGATTTCATATTGCCTTCTTTTTTCTCAAGTTCAAAGAAAGTATGTGATCCTATTAATTGATAAACACCTATCGCAATAGCAGTTAATCCCAGTAATAGTATGAACATTTCGCTCATCCTCTTTATATTTTTGCCATGATAGTAGTTCCATTTATGGTTAGATACCAGTGAAGTGCTTATGAAATTAATTATATACATTGAATAATGTTATGACAGCTCCATTACCCATTGATCCATAACAGAAGCAAGTCGGAAACAACAAAAAGACAGCTAAACTCGAACTGCCTCCATTAAACTATTCTGGATTTTCAGTGTCACTATAATAAACCGGAACTGGAGCATCGAAATCATACTCCTCAATCCAATTTAAGATTTGTTTACCCATATCATTTGCCATACTTCCCGACACCATTATTTGCTTCTTAGAAATATGATTTACATGAACACCGGCAGTGATAGTGCAACTTCCGGGCAACTTGGATTGAATGATTTTGCCAACTTGCTGCGCTAGAACATCATCCTTATGGAACCTTCCGTCATGACTTGGGAACCTTGTCGTCTCCATATCACTACTTGCGCTTAAAGTTGTAACAGTCCCAATATGTGGATTATCTCCACCAGTTATTTCAATCATAATATCTTTACCAATAACTGACACATTTGCAATCATGGTGTAATTTTCTTTGGTTACTTGAAATTGTGACATCAAATCCCCTCCCAACGTCCATCTGAATCATTATCAATTCTCAACGCATCGAGTATTTTCATAGTTTGATGATCGACTAAATCTTGAATGGTCTGAGGATGATTATAGAAGGCTGGAATTGGTGGAATCATCTGCACGCCCATTCTTGATAACTTCGTCATATTTTCCAAGTGAATTGTATTCAAAGGAGTTTCGCGTGGAATCATGATGAGTTTTCGTTGTTCTTTCAAAGTGACATCTGCTGCACGTGAGATCAAATTATCACCGATACCGACTGAAATACTAGCAACTGTCTTCATACTAGCTGGTACAATGACCATTCCATCTGTCAGAAACGATCCACTGGCAATCGTAGCTCCAAGATCACCATCATTGTAATAGAAATCAAGCATATTACGAATATCTTCCAATGAATAATCAGTTTCTAACTGAAGATTCTTCTTGGCCCAAGCACTAAAGACTCCATGTGTTTCAACGTTAGGAATCCTCTGTAATTTCTTGATCAAATCTATCGCATAGATAGTACCTGAGGCACCAGTAACTCCGATGACAATTTTTTTCTTACGTTCAGGCATTAATGTCACTCCTTTTATTTCAAATATTTTTTCCAGTCGTCAACCTTTTTGAAGCTAGCACGTTTGAACTGCTCTTTCATATCGAATGGAACAGTGCCATCGAAGATAGTTTTAGAACTCATTCCACGGAAACGAATTGATTTAGGATCATACTCTGGTCTTTCTGATGGATCCAATGGGTGATTTCTCATCCCTGGCAATACCATAATATCCTTATCACCTTGGAATCTTGTATTCAAAGTCCAGACAACATCATTCATGTCGAAGATATCCACATCATCATCAACCAAGATAACTGTCTTCAATTCTTTAAAAGCTGACAAAGCTAAGATTGCAGCTTGCTTTTGAATGCCTTCATCCGCTTCAGTCTCCTTATGTATCTGCATGATAGTCATCAATTTACCGCCACCAGCTGGTGGATTATATACGTTAACGACTTTTCCAGGAATAGCACGGTCAACGAGTTCTAGAATGCTTGCTTCTGTAGGAATACCAGCCATTGATACGTGTTCTTCACTAGGTCCAATTGTTGTCTGCATGATTGGATTATCTTTTCGATGAGTAATGGCTTTGACCTTAACGACATTAACACTAGGATTCGCATCACCATCATATCCAGGGAATTCAGGCATCGCTTTACCGGTGTTAGTGTTAATATCCTCTTGCATAGTCTCATTTGGCATTATTTCCGCTTCAACCACATATTCAGCACGAGCAATTGCGTTCTCGTCCACAGCCACACCGTCCACAATTTGAACAGGTTGATTTCGCAACGCACCGGCAACCCACAATTCATTGTATCCAAGCGGAGTTGTAGGTGGCTCAAATGTCGCACCGATGGTGATTGCAGGATCAAGTCCTATATTGATTGTAATAGGCATTGGCTTATTCAACTTCTCAAATTGTTTCTGGAAGTGTCCAATGTGGCGACCACCTGGCATGATATACATTCCGATGGTATCTTTGTCTTCCAATACCATACGATGAATCGTAACATCACTCATTGTCTTGTCAGGGTCTGATCCGAAGACGACACCCATTGTGATATAAGGACCAGCATCATATTCTGTGTTTGTGGGAGCTGGCAAAATTTTTCTAATATCAAAGTTTTTATCAGTTGCTAAGTGAACAACTTCTTGTACAGGAGCATTCGCTTTTGAAACTTTGATCGGTTTAACTGGATTTTCAACTGAATCTTTCAACAAGCGGCCGAGCGTCTTGTAGTCATGATGCAAAATCATTCCGTCACGCTTACGACTAGCCATCGCACCAATAAGTACACGTGTTTTGGGGAATCCTTTGACATTATTGAACATCATAGCTGGACCTTCTTTAGTAGGTCTTTGCACTGTACCACCGGCACCAATGTAACGATATACACCAGATAACTCTGCATTGGGATCCACTGCCACGTTTGTTTCGTGGTATTGTCCAGGTTGTTTCTTTAATTCATCAATAATTTTTCTCAAATCATATGGTTGATCAGTCATCAAATTACCTCCTCTGAATTTATAAGTTAATTGTAAATTCATTCTTGGACGGGAACAATTCAAGATAAAGCAAAAAGCATTCCATAATGGAATGCTTTATTTAATATTATTTTTAACGTAATTCCAAAAGATATCATTAGCTTCTGAATGATTACCTTTTTTCCTGAAAAAACTAAGTTCATTACTAACATTGTTTGATAACGGAATGGTAACAAAATTATCATTAGTGAACCCTTTAGCAGTTTTATCCATCATAAGCGAGACACCCATATTGTTCTCAACCATCTGAATAACTAGATCCACTCGTGAACCCTCATAAGTTATCTTGGGATTGAATCCTGCATTGTGACACAAGTCCATGACAGGCTGATACAAGTTCGTTGACTTACCCAATATCAGGAAATTATCATCTTTCAAACTTGCCAAATCTATTTTTTTCACTTTAGCAAGCTTATGATGCTTTGGCAGAACTGCCACAAAGTTATCAGACTCCATTGGAATCTGTTCCAAACTTTTGTCATCAAAATTAAACGTTCTAGCAAAAATTATTTCACATTTATCCGACTTCAAAGCCGCAAATAGATGGTTGCTCTCCTCTTCTTTCAACTGCATGTGAACTTCTGGATGCTGCCGTAAAAAGCTGGTTATTAGATTGAAACTCTGATAATTAGGCATAGTTGGGATAGTATACATCTCGATCGTCAGGTTCTTTGCATCTTGGAAATCATTCAAATCACGTTGCAATTTTACGTAATCATCAATTATCTTTTGAGCATGAGGCAACACAATCATACCTTCATCTGTTAATTCAATTTTGCGATGTTCACGTTTGAACAATGAAACTGACAATTCTTTTTCCAATGCCTGAATCTGCTTAGAAATATTTCCTTGTGTTGTGTAGAGATTCTCAGCCGTATCAGTATAATTAAGTGTTTTGGACAAATCTACGAAAATTTCTAGACGGCGAATATTCATTCGACTAATACTTCCCATTCCATTTTAGAATACTATAACACAAGTGAATATTTTGTTTACTCCCCCATTGAGCAATATTTCAATAGACATTTGTAAGCGAATACAAATTGTCTGCTTTATTTCTCAAAAAAGGATTGTTTTATACCTAACTATCTGGTATAAATTTAATGTTATAACAAAATTGAAACCACAATTGAGTTAAACAAAATCTGTTTAATTGATTGGGGGCTTCTGCGATGGAAGAACTTAATAATAAGAAATATATAAGTTGGCCTACTCTAGCGTTGATGGGCTTTGTGACGGTCGTCGGATTCGATGACTTGATCTACAACTTTCAAAATCAAGGACTGAGCGTCATCGTCTCGTGGATGTTGATGATTGTTCTCTACGTCATCCCCTACTCGATGATGGTAGGACACTTAGGCTCAGCCTTTGACCACGAAGAAGGAGGACTCTCGTCGTGGGTGCGGGGAACTAACGGCGACTTCCTGGGATATTTAACAGCGTGGACACATTGGGCTGCATCGATACCATATATTGTTGATACCGCTAATACTATTGTCATAGGTATTGGCTGGCTGATAAAGGGTAATGCTAATCTACAAGATCAGCTATCCAACAGCGGTTTTGCACTATTAACACTGGTCGTATTTGTGGTCTTTATCTATATCCAATCCAAGTTTGCGAACTCAATGGAATTTCTGAGCAAAGTCGGCGGTATCGCCATGTTCAGCATGACGGTACTATTTGTTATCATGACTTTTGCCGCACTATCAATGGGTGGACACATCAAGACGCAACCTATTACTGCACAAGCTTTGATGCCCAAATTTGACTTTCATTATCTAACAACTATCGGTCTGTTGATATATGGGATCAACGGTGCTGAATCAATTGCACCATTCATAACTAAAATGCGCAAGCCACAAAAAGATTTTCCAAAGGCTATGATCATGTTGGCCGCCATGACAGGTTTCTTGACGATTTTCGGATCATTTTCTTTAAGTGTTTTCTTCAATGCTTACCACCTACCTGCTGATCTCAAAATGAATGGCTCGTACTATGCATTCCAAGCTTTAGGAGCACATTTCCACCTTGGCAATACATTTATGTATATCTTTGCACTAACTGAGATATTCTATTTGTCGGCCTTATTAGCTGTGCTATTGGATGCCATGACACGCATGCTTATTTCAGATACCGGCAGTAAATACATACCAAAAGTACTTCAAAAAACCACTGCATCGGGACTACCGATCAATGGTTACATTTTGACATGTGGACTAAGCGCTTTCATCATGGGATTAGGAATCTTTTTGCCTAGCATGTTGGATGTGTTTGACTGGTTATTGAATCTTAATGGAATAATTTCACCAGGAGTTACTTGCTGGGTATTCTTCGCCTTCATTCAAGTTAGAAGACGAAGCAGTGAGTTCCCATCTGACTATGTCTTTATCAAGAACGATTTTGTAGCTCAAATGGTCGGCTGGTGGTGCCTGATAATTACTCTTGCTGCAACAATCTTTGGTATTGGACCAAAAGATGTGGCACAAGGTTCAAGTACATGGTGGTATGAATTGATTATCAACATCATTGCCATCATAGTATTAGTTGGACTAGGAGCAATCCTACCTTATCTTGCTAAACGTGAAGCACGTAGCAATAAAGGTTCTGCATTCACTTCCAAACAGTGGATCGGTATCTCTAGTTCATTACTTGCAACAATCGTCGGTGACCTGTATCTAGGTGGCACACACATGCAAAACGCCACATGGTTAATGATATTAACGACACTTATCGGTGTCACATTGATATTTATCTTCGGACATAAACAATACGATTTGAAAGAAATTAGAATTAAGTAAAATAAAACCCACCAATTTCGAATTGGTGGGCTTTTCTGTTTATATCATATTCATTAATCCAAGTAACCTCTTTGTGCTGTTATCACACCCAAGTTAGTACCGATCGGCATAATTTTTACCAAGATAGAATGCATCTTAGTGTAAAACTCTTCAGCATCATGTGATAAACTTTTTTGCTTAACTGCTTCTAAGTTGAAACTAGCAACAATTCGATTAAGCACTGCAACCGGGTATTTTCCATTTTCCAAATCAGCCTTTGCCATAAGACCAACCTTACGTTCACGTTCAGTGATATTAGGATCAAGTATAAAGTCATAGATTATATTTAATATATCGTCATTTTTAATTTTTCTTTCTTGATTGAACATTTAAAGATTCCTTCTTATTTGAATATTGTTGTATGGACATCATAATGAAATGATAATCATATTTACCAAAAAGTAAAAAATAGTTATCAATAATTAGGTCGGTTTTATCATGCTTATTGAAATTATTGGTGAACTACTTATAGAATAACATAATTCATGAATTACATGCCTATTTCTAAACCAAAAATCGCTATTGTATGTCTAGTAACATATTATTTAGCATCAACTAAAATATTTCTTACAATACCACTTATCAGAAAAATAACCTAACTCCTAAGTTTATTTGCTTATAATACTGACAGCATGTATATTGAGGATACCAATGTGAATTAAATCACATTGGTAAATAAGGGAGAAATTTATGAAAAAAAAGTTGATTCCAATTTCATTAATTATTTCTGGTATCTTCCTAATGTATATGTCAGTTTAACCATTACCCAAAATTTCAATCTACCTCTTCATAATTGGATTTTTATCACTGGCATACAGCTTTTATCTAATGAATAGAGCCAATAAGAAAAAATAATTTGTATCCACAAAAAAATCCCCCATCAAAAGATGGAGGATTTAACTTTATTCAGTTTTATTTAGCTGGGTCAGCAGAATCATCATCTGTTGAAGTAGCTTGTTCAATATTTTTATCTGGTTTCTTAGTTCTGTGCATTCTTTCCTCATGCCACATCGTCATACTGATTAATGACGAAAGTGTCAATGGAAGGAATATTACTAAGATAATTAATCCGAAGATAACACCTAAAGCAACTTGAATCAAGGTTGTAACACCTGATGGCATCAAGGCTGCAAATGTACCACTCAAGATGATTGCGGCTGAGATAACAACCGAACCAATAGCAGTAGCAGCATTCAGCATTCTATCCTTCAAATCAGGATCAAGTTCATCTTTAAATCTGATCATTAAGAAGATACTGTAATCAACACCTAAGGCCATCAACATAATAAATGTGAAGAATGGTGTATTCCAACTCAACATAGTCTTTCCAAGAACTAGCTTAGAAACCATGCGAGTAATACCCATTGACATTTCATAGGCTAACAACAAAGTACCAATAATTGTCATAGGTTGAAGAATTGATTCTGTAACAACGATCAAAGCAATACCGATACCAATTGTCATGATCATAGCTGTACGACCGAAGTCACTATTAGCAAGTTTTCTTGTATCGTTGTTCTCAGAAGTTTGACCACCAAAGGCAACTGTAGCATTCTTCAAGACACCGTGTTTCAATCTAGCATTTGTATCTGATTGAATAGTCTTCAATTGCTTAGAAGTCTTGTCACTATTTGGATCACCCTTGAAGACAAGTGTAATAGTAGCAACCTTACGGTTATCACTCATGTAAGCATTAAGAGCTGGTTTGAATTCACTACTCTTAATAGTGTCTTTAGGTAGGTAGAATGTATCACCTACATATGAATCACGTAATCCTGTTAGATATGTCTTCATAGTAGTGTTACCTGATGCTAAGGCATCAAGTCCATCACTAGCTGAACCTAATCCTGTTTCTAGTTCAGTGACTTTTGAAGCCATTGATTGTAATTGAGTATTCATCTGTTGAACACCAGAATTGACTTGTGAAGCACCACTAGCAACGCTTTGACCACCACTTGTCAATGTACCACTTGAAGCGACTAAGGTACCTGTACCACTAGATAATTGTGACATACCTGAAGTCAATGCTGGAATCTGACCTTGTAATTGTGTCATACCACCTGAAACAGCAGTAGAACCAGCACTCAATTGACTAATAGCACTTTGCAATTGTGTCATTTCTCCAGCCATAGCTGAAGTATCTTGCCCACTAGCAGCTAACATTGTCATGATTTGTGTTGCTTGACCTGACAATGCTGTCATTTGACTTTGTAGTTGTGACAATCCTGAAGACAATTGTTGTGAGCTGCTTGTCAAAGTTGAGACACCGCTTGTTAATGCAGGCATTTGACTGCTTGCACTTTGTAGACCGGAATTAACTTGTGAAACACCACTAGTATATTGATTAATACCACTTGATAGTGTTTGTGCACCAGTTTGTAGTTGGCTTGTACCATTGGCTAATTGTTGAACTTGAGCTGTGCTTCCAGAAATGTTAGCACTAGCAAGTTGTGAACTAGCTGAGTTCAAACCAGATTTGATTTCTTGAATACCTTTAGATGAAGTCTTCAATCCATCTGTAATAGTTGTTAATTGACTCTTTAGATACATACTCTTGATCTTGTCGCCACCTGGTTGAGTTGCAGATGCAACTGTCTTTACACCAGGTTCCTTCTTGAGGTATTGAGTTAAATCATCAATAGCAGCAAGTCTTGATTGAGTATTCATCTTCTTGCCATTTTGAATATAAATTGTAACGGGAGCTGACATACCCTTGCTGAAGTGGTCTTGAATTACTTCATAACCCTTCTTAGCTTCATATGAGCTAGGAACCTCATCAGCGTTATTGAAGTTTAATTTTTGATTAGAGTTAAGCAAGAATGGAACTCCGACAATGGCAATAATTGCTACGATAACAACTGGATATGCAAGAGCAGTTCTTGATAATCCATACCACATACGGCTCTTACTACGTCCGCCACTAACCTTGCTTGGCCAGAACATCTTAGCTCCAAGTGTCTCCATGAAGAACATATTCAGAGTTAATAGAACGACTAGAAGAATAAGAACTCCGACAGCAACACCGACGGCACTACGATATAC
This sequence comes from Companilactobacillus hulinensis, assembly GCF_003946555.1. Classification (GTDB taxonomy): domain Bacteria; phylum Bacillota; class Bacilli; order Lactobacillales; family Lactobacillaceae; genus Companilactobacillus; species Companilactobacillus hulinensis. Next base: position 19,625 of record NZ_RHOO01000026.1, read on the forward strand.
AGAGAACTTAGCTAGACCTAATACAGAGAATCCAATTAGAACTGAGACTCCACTATATAGGATAGTTCTACCACCATGCTTTTGTGCATCGTGTGCAGCTTCAACTGCCGACATTCCCCGAGCGAGCGCTCCTTTGAAGTAGTTATACAGTAAGATGTTGTAGTCAGTACCAATACCGAATAGAACAACCACCATAAATACTTGTGTGAAGTTGGAAAGTGGGAAATTAAACTTTTGCGCAAGATTCATTACAATACTTAATGATGTAATGAATGCCACACCAACGTTTAACAATGAAATCAGTGGAACGATTGGAGAGCGGAAGACAATGATCAAAACGATAAAGATGAAGATGATCGCAATGACCTCAGTCTTTTGAATTCCCTTCTGAATAACAGTTGAGAACTCATCGTTCAATGCATCCGAACCAGTAACGTAAGTTTTAACGCCAGACATCTTCAATTGCTTTTGAAGAGCTTTGACTTGATTACTTACTGTACCCTTATTACTTTTAACAGTAATTTGAGCTAATTGAGTAGACTTATCTTTAGCGATAAGTTGCTTCTTTGTCTGGGCATTTTCACTAGGGCCCATAACCTTTGTAACTGCAAGTGATCCAGTATCTTCTAGATCATTTAACTTACGAGTTATTTCTTCAGATTGAAATTTTGTAAATTTATTACTTCCGTTGTTATGAAAAACAGCAGTATAAGTACGAACCGCCTTATTACCGTTCGCCTTTTTTTCAATCCTAGTAGCCTGTTGGCTTTCTACATAGCTAGGTAAAGTGATATTACCCTTATCCCTTACTAGTTGAGATACGTTTGGCATCGCAAAGATTGCGACAAGTACAACGATTATCCATCCAACAAGTGCGAGCGTATACTTTTGAGTTATCCGCTTCATACTCACATCTCCCTTAAATTCTAATACCCATAATCTTACTTTGTGTAAAATTATTGACACATGTCAAAATACAAGGTACATCATAAAATTAATGTCAAAATTAGGCAAGAGACAATCTTTTTATTAGTGTTAATATTTAGACACTTTTGCATTAATTGTCCAACTTTGCAATGAAAATAAGTAATATTCTATGAAAGCACAGTGTTCATTTGAAAATTAGGAAACGTTTTCATTCCAAAAGGCAATTTGTAACTTTTGCACTTGTAAAAATTTGTACTTATGTTAAAGTCTGAATAGTTGGGTTAATCAGTTTATACAAGTTTTAAAGGGTGGGACTAATATGAAAATCGACGTTACACAGCACTTAACGCTTGGTGCAACGAGAACTCTCAAAGCGTTCAGAGAAGCCATGTTTCAAACACTTGGCGAAAAAGAATTCGATAAAATCACAGTTAACGATATTTGCAAAAAGAGTGAATATCCACGTGCAACTTTTTATAATTATTTCGACGATAAATATGATTTATTACAGTATCTTTGGTCATACATTGGAAAAGATATTTTATCCAAAATCCCAAAAAATATTGCTGAAGAAGAAGGAATTATTAAAATTTTCAATTTGCTACTAAACTTCTTCAATGATCATCAAGATTTACTTAAGAATGTAACAAAAAATAACGGTGTCGACTCGCACCTTTGGCACAGCATGTCAGGATATTTGCGTCATGAAGCTAATATTCTTGTTTATGAATATTCAGCTGAGAATGAACAAGTTAGAGTCCCAGTTAAGCTACTAGCTAGATTCTATAGTGACTTAATAATTGCTGTGCTGGAATGGTGCTTGTTCGAACAACCAAATATCGATAAAGAAACAGCTGATAAGTATTTAACAAGTCTACTTAATGGCGGTTTTACTGCATAAAAAAGTTCCTCAATCTCGTTTGGATTGAGGAACTTTTTTGCGTTTTTGTCTTCGGTAGAAAGTTACCGTGCCTTCGACTAATGTTTTATTTACTTAACATCAATATTGATAAATCATGGAAGACTAAATTGCTCGAAACCGGAAGCAATCTTCTAAAACGAGTTACGGAGACTAGATTCCTGCGCCTGCTACGTATAACTAATACACCACTTCGTGGCACCTTAGTTATACTAGGCAGTACTCAGAATCTCCCAGTCTCCTCCACTCTCTATATTACGCGTCTGGTTGTTCCATAAGTAACCACAATACTAAATAAACAATTACACCAGGAAAACCTGGTGTTAATGATAGAATCACATACAATACACGTCCAATTGCTGGATCCCAATCATATTTTTCACAAAAACCGGCAATTACGCCACCAAAAATTTGATTTTTTTTAGAACGTTTAACTGGAATATGCACAATAATCTCCCCCTAATCTGGATCTTCCATTAACATCCATAACACAAGGTACACGAGAATACCTGGAAGTGGAGTCATACTAAGTAAAACATACAATACTCTGGCAATGGCTGTGTTCCAGCCATAATGCTCCGCAATACCACCGATTACACCGGCAAAAACTCTGTTGCTATATGATCTTTTAATTGGAATATGCATAATTTATTTTCCCCCTCTTATCTTTAACAATATAATAAGATAAATAGCGGTCTAAGTACATCTAAAGTGCTTACATTAAACTTACAATTTTGTCACTCTATTTTTCGTTAACAATAACTTGCCCGTTATTACTTTTTATAACCAGCTGATCTTCTTTATGATCATCATAATGATTATCTTTCTTAACTCCATTTAATTTGAAGTTTCCATTTTTTAAAGCGACTTTTAATCCAATATCCTCTAAGCCATTCAGCTCAGTTTTACCGTTCCTTTTAGTCAATGTTCCACCATCTATAAGTGCCAATCCATCTGACAATGTCGTTCCATTAGAATGATTAATATCTATTTTATCAACAGTGATGTTTATAAATTTCAACGTACCATTCAATTGATTTACTTTAATATTATTCAAATCATGATTGGTTTTAATAATTATAATTGGAGACTCACCAATTTCTATCTGATGCTTATCACTATTCTTTTCAACTATTTCCACAGAATCATCATCCTGATTAATTATGTATTGTTTTGATGCAATATTCTTGAGTACGATTGACGACTTTTCTGCGTTTTCAAATACAACTTTTGCAGTCCTCACTTTGACATTAAAGTCTTTAACATGCTTCATATCCAACTTCTTATTGCCCAATACACTTACGTTCAATCTACTAATATTAATTCTTCGATTATTAGAATGCGACCAGCTATGCAGGCCCACTCCAATTGCCGTTATAACGATGACCAATGTTACAATTATTATCAAAAATCTTTTCATATTATTATTTCTCCAGTTATGAATGAATATTAATTTAATTCATTCATTTTTATTTTTAAAAAAATAACTCCAGCGAGTTATTTAAGAATTACCTTTAAAATCCCATCGATCAAATCATTTAACAATTGAAAATAATCAGAAGTTTGAATTTCTTTTTGATGAATATCGACGACTGACAATGCATTGAATAGACTAATAATTCGAGACTTATCCATTCCATCCCTGATTAATCCTGAATCAATCCACTTATCGATTAATTCATTAAGTGTTGAATATACTGCACTCTCCTGCACAGCATCAACATTAGCCTGAACAATTATTGAATTGATCTTGGAATTAGCGAACCATTCTTTCAGAATTTCGTTATCATTTGTATATTTAAATATTTGCTGCAAAATATTGCCAACTAGTTTTTCAGGTGCTGCATCCATATCAACATGATTCATTATCTGTCTCTTAACATTTTCGTTCTCATAATTATAAATTTTGACGAAAATATCCTCTTTAGAATCATAATATCTATAAAAAGTTCCCACTGCTACTCCTGCACGTTTAGCAATACTAGCAATATTGGTTTCCTTGAATCCTTGTTCCAAGAACAAATCATGCCCGGCATCAAATAATCTCTGTTCTTTATCTTCCATACTAATACCTCATTTTCACTACTGAATGAATATTATATTAATTCATTCATTTTGTCAAATAAAAAAAGAAGCCTTTTGGCTTCCTCTTATAATACTATTGAAGAATCTTGTAATTCCAAGCTGGTTTCTCTGAATCACCATAGTATTTCTTGTACAAAGCTGCGATATCTTTTGATTGATATGCTTTAACGATCTTCTTGTAAACTTTGTTATCCTTGTCCTTCTTGTTGGCTGAGATAACATTTACATATGGTTTAGATGCTTTAGTAACTTTTTCAACATAGACTGCTTTCTTTGGATTCAACTTGGCATCACTTGCGACACCACTGTTGACTACAGAAGCAGTTACATCATTTAATGAACGAGCTGTTTGCGCTGCATCCAATTCAGAAATCTTCAAGTTACGCTTATTTTCAATAATTGACTTCTTAGTTGGTAATTTATCACTATTCAACTTGATCAATCCAGCACTTTGAAGTAAGTCCAAAGCACGACCTTCGTTAGTTGCATCATTCGGTACGGCGATTTCATCGCCTTCTTTTAATTCACTCAACTTAGTGATCTTCTTTGAATATAGGGCCATTGGGGCAATGGCTGTATCACCAATACCAACAATATTTGTGTGATGGGTCTTGTTCCAGTTATCCATGAAGTAAACTGTTTGGAAGGCATTCAAATCAACTTGTCCTTGATCAAGTGCGGCATTTGGTTGACTATAATCTGAGAATTCAACTAATTTGATTTTGATATTATCTTTAGCAAGTTTCTTGTCTACTGCCTTCCAAATTCTATTATCTGATCCTGTAATACCAATTTTTACTGTTGTCACTTTACCCTTATCGGCAGATGCACTGTTACCACATCCTGCCAAAATAAATACTGATAATGCCGTTAATAATAAAGCAAAAATTCCTTTAATTTTTTTATTCATAACTTTAAATCCTCCTATTTTTCGTGAAAACACCCTATTTTTGAGTACACAAAAAGCCGCCTAGTTATAAGCGACTTTTTTAGAGTCGCACGATATCTCAATAAATTTTCAATATGTGCTTATTTCATTAATGCTCAAGTTTTCTAACTGCGAAATCGCCAAGACCTTGAATAACGAAAACCAGTACCAAAATCAATAACATGGATACAATAGTAACGTCATTTTGGAAACGTTGGTAACCAACAGATATGGCCATGTTACCAAGGCCACCACCACCAACGGCACCAGCCATGGCTGTCAATCCGATCAAACTGATTGTTGTTAGAGTTCCAGAACGGATAAGTTCAGGAAGACCTTCCTTCAGATATACTCTGAAGATGATTTGAATTGGTGAAAGGCCCATTGCTTCAGCAGCTTCGATGACACCTTTGTCGACTTCTACCAAGGCTAGCTGAACTTGTCTAGCAAAGAATGGTGCAGTACCGACAACTAGAGGAACTAATGCACCTGTAGGTCCGATAGTCTGACCAACGATCAACTTAGTAAATGGTCCAATGACCGCTAGTAAGATGATAAATGGTATGGAACGGAATAAGTTAACTAATTTATCTAAGGTAGTGTAAAAGGCTTTGTGCGGTGTAATACCATCCTCAGTTGTAACAACCAACAAAATCCCTAATATAATACCGATAACTCCGGCAAAGATTGCACTGACAAATGTCATATACAATGTCTGCTGAATAGCAACGACGAAACCATTGTCACCGTTCCAATTTTCAACAACATTGGGTAAGTATGTATTTGCAAAATGTGACATAAATTATTTACCCTCTCTTTCATCTAAATCAATTTCTTTAACGTTGATCTTCAAATCTGTTAGATATTGAATTGCCTTGTCGATCTTATTTTGCTCACCTTCAAGGTCGAATAACATAATACCCACCGTTGTTCCTTGTAATCGTTCAATGTTACTGAATAAGATATTAGCTTCAATATTGAACTTCTTGTACAACTCGATGATGATCGGCTCGTTAGTAACATCCCCCATGAAATTGAGTTCAACCAAGTGGCCTGATATAGAATCAATAATTCCACTTTCTTTAACTTCATCCAATACATTACTGATTTGAGTAGATGTGTTAACGAAGTCCTTAGTTAACTTCTTCTTGGGATTGGCGAAGATTGTAAGTAGGTCGCCCTCTTCAATCAATTCACCATTCTCCATAACTGCGACTCTGTTACAAATTTGCTTAATGGCATCCATCTCGTGGGTAATGATAACGATTGTAATACCTAATTCTTTGTTCAATCTACCTAACAAACTCAAGATTTCAGTAGTAGTTTTTGGATCCAAAGCACTAGTTGCTTCATCAGAAATTAGGATTTCTGGATCACTTGCCAAGGCACGAGCAATGGCAACACGTTGTTTTTGACCACCTGATAGTTGTGATGGATAGTTATTTGCACGATCCGTCAAGCCGACCAAATCAAGTAGTTTATCAACTTTGTCCTTACGCTCTTGCTTAGAAAGTTTTGAATCACGCAACGGAAAGGCCACGTTTCCAAAAACTGTTAGAGATCTCATTAAATTAAAGTGCTGGAAAATCATACCTATGTTCTTACGTGCTTTACGCAAATCCTTGGCGCTCAATTCTGTCAGATTCTGATTATTAACAATAACCTGACCAGAAGTAGGCTTTTGCAAAAGATTAATTACACGAACCAACGTACTTTTACCGGCTCCGGAATATCCAATAACTCCGAAAACGTCACCCTTTTGAACGTTGATTGAAACATCTTTAACGGCTTCAATGGTCTTACCTTCATTTTGGAAGGTAACGTCTATGTCTTTTAGTTGTACTATCCCGTTCTTCTCTACCATAATTGCTCCTTAATTTAACTTAGATAAGAATTCATCGAAGAAATCAATGAATTCCAGGTAATCTTTGATACGAATATTCTCATTAGGTGCATGTGCGCCACCCTTGGCGTAACTTACACCACATGAAACAATTGGTGCCTTTGTATATTTATTTACAACATACATTGGACCGGTACCAGCACTTGATGGTAATGCCGAAACCTTGTCTGGACCACCATAGTAATCCTCAGCAGTTGAGATAAGTTTATCAACAATGGGACTATCAAGATCCCAACGATAACCTTTTTCACCAAGTAGATACTTAACTTTTACATCTTTGAATCCTTGGCTCTCAAGATACTTTGTTAACTTATCAAAAATATCTTTTGGATCTTGGTTAGGTACTAATCTGAATTCTAGTTTTGCTGTGGCGGCCTTAGGAGTAACGGTTTTAACACCTTCACCTTCCCAACCACTACTGATTCCTTCTATATTAATAGTAGGCTCAAATGTCAGATTATAATTAACAGATTCATTCTTCAATAATGGAACTTTTAAGCCCCATTTTTCTTTCAAGTCAGGTGCGATAGCCTTTTCAACCAATTCTTTTTCACGAGCACTTGGTTTGACAACATCATCATAGAATCCCGGAACTTTGATAGTTCCATCTTCATCACGCAGCGCATTGATAGCTTCAGTCAATCTCCAAGCGGCACTGTCAACAACTGCGGCAAATGATGAATGAAGGTCAATGTCACTTGATGTAGCCTCAAGTTCATAACAAAGAATTCCTTTGTTACCACCGGTGAATGTGAACTGTTCTTGTTCATTCTTAGCACCAGATTCCCAGATAACTAGGTCGGCTGATAATTTATCACCATATTTTTCAAGGCAATTAACAAGATGCTCACTGGCAACTTCTTCTTCACCTTCAACTAAGAACTTGATGTTACAAGGAAGATCACCATTTTCTTGACGATACTTCTTAAGAGCTGTAATACGACTAATCAAGTCTGACTTACAATCTGAGGCCCCACGTCCGATGAACTTATCGTCTGTGACTTTCAGTTCAAATGGATCTGAATTCCACAATTCGATTGGCTCTTCAGGCTGTACATCATAGTGATTGTAAATAAGAATTGTTGTATCACTTGGCTTCTCAGGCTTTGCTTCAGCGAAGACTACTGGATGTTTGAAATCATTCCAAACTTCTACATTTGCTCCGAAGTCAGTTAATAATTTTCTGAGGAATTCTGCCGTTTCATCTATTGATTGCTGCTTAGCAGAAACAGATGGTAATCCAATATACTGTTTTAATTCTTCGATTGATTCTTGAATAAGTGGATCTGTTAATTTTGACATATAAATTCCTCCTAAAATGTTAACTTTCTACTATATTAAGTTCTTAGTTTGTGTCACTCAATTATCCTAGGTAGTACTCAGAAGTTACCGGCTTGTTTCACTCTCTATAACTTAGTATTCCAAGCTGGTACTGCTGCGCCACCGTAAACTTTCTTAATTTCCTTAGCAACGGCTTTTGTTTGGAAGGCTTTAACAACTTTCTTGTAAGTCTTGTTATCTTTGTCTTTCTTGTTAGCTGCAATGAAGTTGATCCATGGTTTTGTACTCTTGTTGATTTTTTCTGTGTACAGTGCTGATGATGGTTTCAACTTAGCATCTGATGCATAATTTCCATTAACAACTGCTGCTGTTACATCATCTAGTGAACGTGCTGTTTGTGCTGCATCTAGTAATGTGAACTTCAAGTTCAACTTGTTCTCTGAAATATTCTTAACTGTTGCTAGCTTTGTCTTATTATCAAGTTTGATAAGTCCGGCATTTTCTAATAAAACAAGTGCTCTACTTTCATTTGAAGCATCGTTTGGAATGGCAATCTTATCACCATCTTTAAATGCACTTAAACTTTTAATACTGTTTGAATAAACTGACATTGGTTGAATAACCGTATTACCAATAGGAACGATATCTGTATGATGTGCTTTGTTCCATGAATCCAAGAAGTACTTGTGTTGGTAAGCGTTGATGTCTAATTCTCCCTGTGATAAGGCTGTGTTTGGTTGATTGTAATCGCTGAATTCAGTGATTTTAAGATTGATTCCTTCTTTTTTAACATTCGACTTAACGATTTTCCAGATCGGTGCATCAGTTGGATTAATACCAACTTTAACTGTTGTTTCCTTTGTTTGACTTCCACATCCTGCCAAAACGAAGATGAATAATGCTGTGAAGGCTAATAAGATAACCTTTGTTACTTTTTTAAATCTTTTCATATGTTTCCCCACCTTAATATTTTCTCCTGATTAATAACAAATAACTATTCCAAAAAATTATATAAAAAAAGTCGCTTCCAAAGACGAACATCAACTGTTCATTTTTAGAAGCGACTTATCGCTGTACCATTCTAATTTAGGATAAACTTACACTTATCCCCTCTACAACGTACGGAACCTAATTCTATACGCGTGTACTGTAAAGGGTACCAACCATTGCATCTTTATCCAAAAAGGACTCAGCGCACCAATCACAGGTCATTTTCATTCAAGTCCGCGTCCCCTTCTCAGCTATCGAGGCTTTCTGTACTTTGGAGGTTGAATTACTTCCCCTGATCAAATTGTTTGAAATAGTTATTTGTTATTAATCGTTGAAATGATAATACAATTACGGAAAAGAAATGTCAACATTTAAAATTAAATTTCTTTAGCTGTTTTTTAATATTCTCATTTCGTAATCTATGACCTTAGTATAGACATAATTTTCAAAATTTAAAGTATTTTTTTGTATTTCATCGTTATAACGGATTACAAATGCTGTTGTATCAACGTTAAATCATTCAAAAAATTTACTAAACGTGTTCAAATTTCATGCCAGTTTCGCTGGTATTAATATAATTATTAGAAGATATGTATTATTTTCTAATAAAAAAGACCATCCAAATGGGTGATCTAGTCTAAAATTTGCTTTAAATTATGACAATACTTCAACTGAAGCTGTAGTTACACCATATGAAGGAATTGATGAACTAGGCATTGCAACATCTAATTGTTGTGAATTGCTGTTGGCAAATGTTCCTGTATCATTAACTGTTCTGTACAATACTGTACCGTCAGATAATGTAATCTTCAATTGTGTACCCTTAGGGAATACTGATAGATTAGCAGCAACACCGCTGTAACCCATGTTTGAACCTAATACTGCTGGATCATAGAAACTGATCTTAAATGTACCTTTTGAAGTACCAGTTGTTGATGCTGTACTTGTAGTTGCTGCTTGTGTTGTTGTTGCTGTAGATGCGGCTGGTGTTGAAGTAGCAGCTGGTGTAGCTTGTGTAGTTGTATCTTGTGCTACTGTTGTATTTGATGATGTATTATTTGCTGTGGTTGATGATGCAGATGGTAATGTAATTGTTTCACCTGGGTAGATCAAATCGAATCCACCAATTTCACGGCCATTTGCTTGTTCAAGTTCTGCAACTGTTGTGTTGTTTGCTTCAGCAATAGTCTTGTATGAATCACCTTTCACAACTGAAACGTGTGTACTGTCAATTGTTGTGGCAGCGTCGACTGTGTTAGCTGTTGTTGCTCCTAATACTGTTAATGCCATTGCGCTTACTAATGCGATAGATAATACTTTTTTCATAAATTTAATTACATCCTTATTTTTTATTTGCTTAGCTCTCATTGCTATGGTGCTATACTAACAGGCTAATGTTACATAGCCACCACCTCAGAGTTACAGTTTTACCCTTTTTGTAATTTAGGTAACACTTTTGCAACAAAGAATGCTATAAACGCTGATGCAACGGCATTCTAATTTTTGAAAATTAACAATAAATAATTGAAAAACTTCCTATTATATGCTAGTATATAAGATATGCAGAATAAAAAATATAAGATTTATCTAAAACTACTAGTAATGGTACTAGCTTTAGAGCTTATAGCGTTTAGTTTGAACATGTTCTTCGAACCAAACAAAGTTGCTGCAGGCGGTGCCACCGGTATAGCAATCTTACTATACGAAGGGTGGTCCATTCCAACATCGTTATCAGTTTTCTTAATCAATATCATCATGTTGATCTTCTCTTACTTCCACTTAGATAAAAAAACTACAATTAAGTTAGCATTCGGTAGTTTTCTTCTCCCAGTGTTGTTATTCATTACCCCGGTCTACAATCTACTCCCCGGTAATAAAATTCTTGCCATTGTAGTTGGTAGTATCATCTTCGGTATTGGATTAGCAGTTCTGTACACATTAGATATGTCTAGTGGTGGAACAACTGTACCACCGATGATTATCCATAAGAATTTTGGAATTGATAAATACATTAGCTTATTCATTATCGATGGCATTGTCTGTTTAGGAAATATTGCAATGACCGGCCTACTATCTTTCTTCTTGGCTGTCATGTCCGTAGCAATCTCAAGCGCAGCGATCAAGCTTTGTACTATTATAGAAGACAAGTACGTAACAAGTTAGTTGAACACAAAAAGAGGTCCGATGACCTATGCTCCAAAGCACTGTTTTTAGAGTATAGGCCACTAGGCCTCTTTTTTTTACTTTACATTTACCTGAGTCTTGCTTGTAACTTCATCATTATTCAGCGCTATCTTAATATAAGTAGTAGCGTCATCAATTTTTTCTTCAACATCTGAAGTATAGGTCATAGTTACGATACCGTTAGATTCAACATAATTATCAGGATTACCCAACAGCTCAATTACGTGGTCATAGCTATCATTAGTTTTGACCTTATTATAATCAGCTAACGTCAGATCATTCTTACGATCAATATCCAACCCCTTGATTGACTTGGAAACAGCTATACCATCCTGAAAGGTAATATCAATTACAACGTCATCGTCCATCCCTTTAAGATTCTGCCAAGTTAATGTCGCATTCTTAGAGTCCTCAGTATTGCTAGTCATAGTGGCTTGTCCAAACTTGCTCTCGACATTCTTCAAGCTATTGCCTCCAGCGCCGATTTTGACCAAATTAAATTTGTCAATTATAGAGGTATCCGAATCCCTTGTCTTCTTGAACAGATTCTCTTGATTGTAAGATTCCTCATCTGCCTTGTCATCATAAGTATTTTCAATTACAAATGCCGTCGCAGATATTATCACCAGAGCTGAAATGGCAACCAGCCAAAACCATCTTTTTTTATAAAATGATTTTTTCATCTAAAAATACCTCCACAGTTGTTTACCTAATTCTAACAACTATGGAGGTATTTCGCATTGTTTTCAACTTATATTGACTCTGACTAATAGTTGGTTATCAAAACTTCATCTGTACCCAACAAATTAGTATGATAGGAAGATCTTGAATAGTTTGCGTTCAAATGACGAATATTATACTTGATTGCCCAGTCAATTACAGCTCGATTGACATGACCCTTATGCTTGAAGACATTCGACATTGCAAATTTGATATTACGGTCATTCAATGAGTCCAAGAAATCATAGAGATCATTTTCTTGCTGCTGTGTCCAGCTTCCAAATCCTCGATCACCATCATTATACGAACCATCACTAATCAAATATGGTGGATCAACGTAAACTAATGAATCTTCGGTTAAACCTGACGTATCAAAATCGCTGAAATAATCTGAAGTGAATGTCGCATTGATTTGATGTAACTGTGCAACGAACTTACGCAGGTTCTCTCTCATATTATTGGAGAAGCGGCTACGATTACGACCAAACGGATTATTATACTTCATATCCTGATTGAATCTTATTTGATAATTAAAACTAAACGATGAAAGAATATACAAATCCAACGGGTCAGGATCTTTGTTGTAATCATCCCTTAGCTTCAAGAATCCTTCTTCATTTTCCTTACTTAAGTGATACTTCTCAATTTGAGAATTGATTCTTTCCAGGATTTCATTGAACTCATGATCCTGAAAATACTGGAACATATCGATAATACGATTATTAACGTCATTGAAGTAATACTTTTGTGCTTTAACATTTATTCCAACATTAGCACCACCACTGAACAGATCGACCATAATATCAATATTACCTGGAAATTCTGGAATCAATTGTGACAGAAGCTTGAACTTGCCACCAGTATAATTCAATGGGCTCTTGATGTAATTTGGTTCATCCTTTGGCATTTCAACTGATTGAATCTGTAACAAGTCGTTATCCTCTTGATGACTAGTTCTGAAGTAATACAATAGTTCACTGAGTTGCTTAGTATTTGTAGAGACCTTTGAATTATATTTTTTAAACGGTATCCGAATAACTTCTACGCTTCCACTCACAGCTACCTTGTTGATCATCTCAGTTAATTCATCTTCTGGAATAATACCATCAGTGGAATAACTCAATAGTACATGGGTGAATTTTAAATTGTCCAACAGATCCTGCATAGTATCTTTAGCTTTGTTTTTAGCAGAATAGTCAGATTTCAAGTCCTTATAGTCTCTGACACCGCTGACCCCATGAATTTTTGGATCATCGAATCTAGCAATAGTTTCTAGCAAATGATAGTTAGAACCGTACTGTCTGATGTTATATGGAGTGTCAATGTAGACGATATCACCATGAATTCTTTTTACCAATTCATTGGCATCTTCATTGAACGCCCTATTCTGTTGTTGATTATTATTAATCTTAGGTGGCTCCAGTTTTAGTGGCTTAGTAGCACGTTTATCACTAAAGTTTTTGAGATAAGCTCCATAGGTTCCCGTTGTATTGGAAACAAATGGAACAGCCTCGATCAAACTTGCCAGCAAATAAAAGAATTCGTTACTTGTTATATCATTACTATCAAACCATTTTTGAATAGTAGTTCTAATGAAGTCAATTCTTTTGGCATTGGCTACAGTAAAATACATTCTTTTATCTTTACCTGCCGTGGAATAATTCTTCGTGATGAAATCTCCACTGTAGTTAGATATATCATATTGGTTGAAGTAATCAAACGGATTATGAATGTTTAATTTGAACAATCCAGTAAAATTAGGCTGGCTATTCAAGTCTATTTCACCTTTGGCGAGTGCATAAGAGAAATAAAGCAAATCATTAGTTGTGATTGCATATCTTGACTTGAAATATTCACTAACAACATTTGACCCAGAAAAAATATCTGCGAATGTTTTTTCTGATCCATTCAAGTGCTTAGTTAGCAATTCATCTATCTGTGTTAATAATCTTGCTTTACTCCCAATAAATCTCATAATTTTACCCTCTACTGTCCATTTTCCCACTGTGTTTCTTCTATAATATAATGATAACATGACATTAAGCGTATCTATTTGCTAAATGTTAAGAAATTAGTTATTATAGTAAGGAACATCTTGGGGATGTTCTGGATTCGACATGTGTAATAGCGTGTAGGCTGCACTTCGGTTTTCGTGTCCCGGAAAAACACACAGTTTATTATAACTGCAAAAAATAATAATTCTTACGCACTAGCTGCCTAAAAACAGTCTAGTCGTGATCCGTCTGACTTTGCTCAAGGGTCAGAGCCGGGTCTCAAATTAATTGAGCTACGTTTGATTTGTCCAGCCTGAACAAGTTAAAAAGAGATTAATCGGGGTTAGCCGCTGTGGCTAGCCAGGTTGTGCGGCGTTCATAGTGGCGAAATTTTAAATAGTACAACTATGAGTGTAGAAGTTTACATTGCATTATGCTTGGACAGGGGTTCGATTCCCCTCATCTCCATTTACATATTCCAAGATCAGAAAAAGTCAGTAAAGATAAGGTTTATACCTTTTCTCTACTGGCTTTTTTGTTTACTATTTCATATAAAATGTGCAATGGTTCCACTCTCAATCAAGACGACAATACCAATGACAATATACACTATGGCAGTAATATACTTTCCCCAGTGTTCAAGGACATTGGCAACTTGCGGTATTTTCCCCAAAACAAATCCAATATAGCAAAATAATGTCAGCATAACGAAAAAAGTAATCAATATTGTAATTATTTGTTGAAAATTGGACTGAACAAATATTGGTACATATATTCCAATATTATCAGCTCCACAGGTTGCTATAGTGATCAAGGCAACGTTCAATATTACACTTGAGCGCTTCTTCATCCCCTTTTCAACTTCATCATCATCATCCTTTTCACCAAAGAACAATAGCTTTAATCCCATAAGAATCGGAATTATTCCTAATAAACCCAACATCCAATCTGACGGAATGAGACCTAATACAAATGCTAAGATCAAACTGGTTGCTACCAAAACTGATGTCCCCAAGACATCCCCCAAATATACCGACCACCGTTGTTTCTTTTGTGTAGTTCCAAAAATAACCATCAGGATTATTAAATAATCTATACTTGTTGAAATATAAGCAGTGACTCCTGTTAGAATAGAATTAAACATAATGTTGCCTCATAATTTCTTTAAGATATTTCATATGTTATCATTAACATATGTTATCTGCAACATATTAATTAACAGGAGACTAACTTTGGATGACATTAAACTAATCAATGAGAAGCTTTTGGATGAATCCCAAAAAATTTTAAAAATATTAAACAACCCTGTACGATTTCAGATGCTTGATATCCTTGAACAACGAGAACTGAACGTTAGTGAATTAGTATCACTGCTTGGGATTGAACAATCAGTTGTTTCCCATCAGCTGGCATTACTACGTAAATACCAGTTGGTAAGTACTGAGAGAAAAGGCAAATCAAACTACTACAAACTAAGCGATCCGCATATTTTAGATGTCATTAATGAAACTCTTGAACATGCTGATCATGTTATGAGAGGTAAAAAACATGGGGAATAACAAACAACCATCCTTAAAAAAGGGAATTATATATTTAATTATTGTAGTAATAATTATTGCCATTGGCTTTTCGCTAGTTGGTCAAAATAATGCCGGTAAAACTTCTAAGGATAACAATGTAAAAACGACTAAAATACAAAAAAAATCAAAGACAACCACTAAAAAAGAAACTGCAAAAGATGTTAATAAGCGTACTCCTGCTGAAGAAGAACGATTTGTGGATGGTGTGGGACAAGCATTCGGTCAAAAAGATTCCCAGACTATTCAAAAATATGTCGGAAGTATTTATCAATCAGCTTTTGTTGATGGATTGGGCATGACATATACTTGGAAGACTTCTGACGCAATATATATTAGAGTCGACAATACTGATAACGGTATAACGACCGTTTATTTATACGATGAAACTGCTAATAACCATCTGGGAAGACAGCTCTATCAAGGTGAAACAATTGAACAAATGGCTCCTCGTGACAATTACAACCAATAGAAATGGAAAACTGTAGCACAACTATAAGGTTCATTAAGTTTGTGGAATACACTCTCAGCAAAACAGTAATACTCATGATATACAACAAATATATTGATAACGTTTTCAATATATCCTACCCTATAGTTGTAATATGTATTAGAAATATCATCAATTATCAGGAGGTATTGGGATGTCAAAAAAGAAAGTTATTATAGTTGGTGCATCACACGGTGGACACCAATCTATCATTGAATTACTGAACAGATATAATGACATAGATATCACATTGTTTGAAGCAGGTGACTTCATCTCCTTCATGTCATGCGGTATGGAACTATTCTTAGAAGACAGTGTTACAAATGTTAATGATGTTAGGAATTTTAGTGAAAAGAGTTTTCCACAATCAAATGTCCATATTTTGAACAATCATTTGGTTCAAACAATTAATGCGGATCAAAAGACAGTTTCCGTTCTAGATTCCAAAACCGGTAAAACCAAAGATTATGAATATGACCGATTAATTCTCAGCTCCGGGGTAACACCTAAGTCACTTCCGGTTCCAGGAAATGATTTGGAGAATGTCTTCTTGATGAGGGGTTATGATTGGGCAACAAAAATCAAATCAAAGCTCAATGATCCAAATACCAAAAAAATCACAATTATTGGTGCCGGTTATATAGGTATCGAGGCGGCAGAAGCCAGTGTTAAAGCTGGTAAAGAAGTCACGTTACTAGATGTCATCGACCGCCCACTTGGAACTTACCTTGATGAGGATATGACCTCTATTCTGGAGAAACATCTAATCAAAAACGGCGTGGATGTTGAAATGAACGCTAAAATTGAAGCATACGTTGGTGACAAACAAGTTACTTCTGTAAAGACAGAATCTAACGAATATCCAACTGATCTAGTAATTCAAGCTGCCGGTGTCAAACCTAATACCGACTGGCTCCGTGGCACAATTGAATTGGACGACCGTGGATGGATCAAGACAAATGCATACCTACAAACAAATATTCCTGATATTTACGCAATCGGTGACGCCACTTTGGCATATTCTATCCCAGCTAACAACCATGTTCCAATTGCTTTAGCAACTGTTGCCCGTCGTGAAGCAAGGTATTTGGTAAAACATCTCTTTGAAGACACGCCGTCTGCTCCATTTAAAGGTGTCGTTGGTTCATCCGCTCTTAGTGTTTTTGATTATCACTTTGCTGAAAGCGGCTTAAATTCATTTACTGCTAAACGGGCAAATGTCAAAATCAAGACTTCATTTTACAGCGATACCCTTCGTCCAATATACGTGCCAGCAGATAAGGGGAATACCAAGGTTCATGTTTACTTAGCCTATAATCCAGATAATCACCAAATTCTTGGTGGAGCTGTCCTTTCAAAGTACGATATTACCGCACAAGGAAATGTACTGGCATTAGCAATTGAGAACAAGTTAAGCCTTGAAGACCTAGCTGAAGCTGACTTTTTCTTCCAACCAGGATTTGATCGACAATGGAGCTTATTAAATCTTGCTGCTCAACACGCATTGCATGAAGATAAATTTTAAAATCATACGAAAAACTGGACCTCAACGAGATCCAGTTTTTATTTTTCAGCAGCCCTATTCGGCAATTAATTTAGTTTTTTTTAATTCGTGAATTGTAAAATTAATCCGAACACCTAATCAAAAAAAAATACCCATAGTAAATGTTTTACAATTGTAGTGACTAAACAGACCATGAAAGAAGACATTTACTATGAGCATATCTACTTTAACACAGTATCACCGTGGTGCCA
>NZ_RHOO01000027.1 GCF_003946555.1 Companilactobacillus hulinensis
ATAGAATAAGGATTATCAGGGTCACCAGTAAGAGTTACGGTAACATCTTTTGATTGATTATCAGCTAAGTGATATCCAGCAGGTAACACATCTTGAGTAATAGTAAAAGTTTGAGTATCCCCAACTTTACCAGGTTGAACATCAAGAGGAATGGTCGAACCTTCACTAGTAGCGACAGAAAGTGATTTACCATCCACAGGATCACCAACTAAAGTAACAGTAGATGTTGATGTATTAGGAGTAGTTGTGTCTGCTGTAAAATTGACGTTAACAGTAGTACCACTTGCAATATGATAACCTTTCGGAAGACCAATAACACCCGTGATATCTGATACATCTACATCAGAACTTTGACCTACAAAATGTCCAGTACCTGAGATAGGAATTGTAACTGTTCCACCTTTATCTGTGCTTACGGTTACACTTCCATCAGATGCCTCTGCTGAGCTGTACGTAGCTGCAGGACTAGCTGTTGCTTGAGTTTGTTCAAGAAATACAGTTGGGTCATTTGTCAAGGTATATGTAATACCATTGACCGTTATTGTGGCGGGTGCCTCTGCATCTACAGTTGTATTAAATGTACCGCTTATGTTATTTACAATATCACTTCCGTCATCTCCATTAAGTGTGGTGTGGATAGTGACCATATTGGCAACAGTATCACCTGCTTTTGCAGCACCACTGGCAACATAAAGAAGACTGGTAGCAGTACCATTAATAGGACCATTACCGTTGTAAAGATATGCGATACCATCTGTAAGTTGACCAGATGTATAAGTTGGGATACCTGAGAAACTTTTACCAGTATCTGCATTTGTCCATGTAGTTCCTGAATTAGACGTTAATGCAGTATTAGCATCAAATATCAGTGAATGGCTTAGCTTTATTTCTTTAAGATCTGTACCATCAAACATTCCTTCACCCTTTGTTGAGTCACCGGTGTTAGTTCCTACGCCCCAATTCCAAGTTGTTATATATATGCTTGTAAGGCTTATATCATTTTTGAACATGCCCTGTAAATCTCCGGGATTTCTAGTGTCTCCAAACCAAGCATTAGTACCAGAGATATTTGCCGTTGTTCCAAGTATATCAGTTAATTTCTCGTCGTTAGCAAATGCATAACTTGCATTCCTTATGTTTTTAAAAGTTTCATCTCCAAATTGAATTTTCTCAAGAGAATGGTCGTTTTCGAACATATGGCTCAAATTAGTTACGTTACGTAAATACCAAGATGACAAATCCAGATATGTCAATTTTTCATCATTTTTGAACATGCCTTCTGTATTTCCTGTATTGTTAGGAATTTCATTGTCAACATTACCAGTGGTTATTTTATCAAGTCCGTTAACTTTGGTTAGGTTTGTCATGTTAGCAAATAGATATGATGAGTCTGTAGGTGCAACCATTGGCGTTTCAACATTAATCTGAGTGATATTTGCTGTATTACCACCCCAGCGTTCGTGGTCTACTCCTGTACCATTATCTAAAACTTTATTACCATAGGTATTTCCAATATTTAATGTTTTTGTGTTAACACCATCGTTGTTAGCAACAACATGCCAACCATTACCTGTGTCAGTAGTAGGAACAACAGTATCTTCAGCAACAGCTTTAGTTGCGTCAGCATCTGTAGCAGTACCATCTACAGGAGTTGTACCATCAGCTGTGGCGCCATCTGTAGGAGTATCAGCACCAGCAAGAGTTCCAGCAGCAGGAGCGGCTGCAACTTTCATCAATGAACTAGCTAATAAAGCTTTAGAACTAGTACCTTTAGCTGGTTCCAATGCAGCTGTATCAAGTGTTTCTGTAGTTGAACCAGTTGTGGCGTCAGCAGCAGTTGCGGCAGTTTTATCTGCATCACTACTTGTAGCAGTGGCTTCAGTCCCAGTTTTAACTGTTGTATCAACAGGATCAGTTGTTGGTGCAGGTGTTGTATCTTTGTCACCAGTATTTGGTGTATCTTGAGTTTTATCTAGAGGTGCGGCATCTGAATCAGATTTTTTAACTGTAGCAGGATCCTCCGTACCGGAAGTGGTACCACTTTGTACCATTGTTAATGGAGCTTGTGTATCCGCAGTAACATCAGCCTTTGCGATGTTAGTTGGTGCTCCAAGCAGGAACAATCCTCCAGCTAGTGATAGGCTGCTAATAACAACCCAATTCTTTTTAGATTTGACTAATTTTTTTCTCATGACAGTATTTGGGTCACGATTTAATTGTTGAAATCTCATAATTTTGCCCTCTATCCTCTAAATTGTTAGAAAAAACCTAACATTACAGTTAAAAAGTATAGTTATTATATATTTATATATATTTCATTTACGGTAAGAATTATTTAATAAAAATGGAAATGCGTCTAGTCTTTCATGACTTATTAATTAGAGGATCTATTAAATGTAACCGCTAGCGAATGATTGAAAAAGCCTTTTTATAAGGGTTTTTCCAGCTTTCTAAGACCGAAAAATTCAAATATGATTTTTTATAATTTGAACTTGTATATATACGTTATTATGTATACGGCGTAATATTGGCATTTTGCCACATTTTAGGTATTTTTAAGATTGATTGTATTTTATTATTTGAGTAACTTTTACTTTATTGGGGATGGCCAACTTTTCAGTTCCTAAGAATGATCATTTGGCGACTGAATGAGATTAAACCAAGAACGGCTAATATTCAGCACATTACTTCATAAATATAATAATAATTATAATAAAAAAGCCACTAGAAAATTGCTTTCTAGTGGCTTAAGTACTATTTAACTGATGTGGCAAAATATGGTTCATAGTCTGCATTTTCGAATACGGTATTGTGCGTAATGCTGAATGCATCCGCAGGCAACCATCTGTTTTTATCTACTTCAAAGAAATATTTACCTTGATTATTCTTAACGGCTTTGTAGATAGTAAAGTTTGATCCGGCACCGAACGGATTTTTAACATATGTATTAGTACTATTATCATAAAAATCACGTAGGGCAGTGGTTTGAGCTTGGAATGTTCCGCCCCAGTTAGTTGCATTGTTGTTTTCTCTATCAACATCTTGTTGATTTACGGTGTGTCCGTTTGCATCTGTAACTGCCATGGAATCTTCAGAGATCCATTGGTTTGGAGCAACACGATAATACGTTTGACCATTCATCGTTTTCTTTCCATTTAACTTCCAAGATGTAAAATGGCCGAATGCATTAGGTGTTATTTGACCATTGTCGGTATAAGACATGGAACCAGCATGGAATATTGTTCCTATGTATCCAGGAGTTGCGGTGATTCCGTTGTTATTTTGCGCAGTTCCATTGATCAAAGTCCCAGCAGCATTGTAAATGTCAGCGTTTTGACCAGCAATCCATTCTCCAGTTGCTATACGATAATAGGGAAGACCACCATTGTATTTCATGGCATCGACTTTCCATGCTGTACCGTGGCCGAATGAATATTGTGTTTCACTACCGAAGTCATTGAAGACTACGGCTCCACCTTGACGGATAACAGCTTTATATCCAGGAGTTTTTTGAATTCCCTTCATATAGCTAGGTGTTTCGTTAGCAGATTTGATCTCGATTGAATCTGCACTGATCCATTCATTGGTTGCCACACGATAATAATGTTTGCCATTCATTACCTTAGTAGCACCAAGCTTCCATGAAGTGAAGTTACCAAGAGTTCTGTTAGCGATGATATTACCATTATCGTTAACTAGTGTACCCATGCCGCGTTTAACGGTCCCAATTTTTCCTGAATTAGAGTCGACGCTATATCCTGTGTTATTAGCTTGTTTGATTTCAACAGAATTAGCATTGATCCATTCGTTAGTGGCTACTTTGTAATAGTTAACACCGTTAATAGTCTTCATGGTACCCAGTTGCCATGAAGTGAAGTTGCCAAGACTTCTGTTGGCAATAACTTTCCCATTGCCATCAACTAATGTACCGCCGTTGCGTCTGACAATTCCGATTTTGGCGGAATCAGCGTGCACATCTAGAATTGAGTTAGTAATCATCATTGGAGCAAGCAGAACCGCTACAGTTGTACCGATTAATAGTTTGTTCTTTCTCATAATATAAACCTCCCATATATGGTATCTACATCATAGTATGCAAAATTTAGTTATACATTAATCTAGATTTATCTTACGCAATCCTTAAGTATTACAATTATAGGAATATTTAGAGATTTATTATTTAAAATAACCAATGTGTTTGTAGTAAAAAAGCACATGTAATTTGATCTACATATGCTTATATGTTTGAAGTCTTAATATATACCTGATAGAATGTGAGTGTAATAAAAAAGACGGCAAACCCCTACAATGGGTTATACCGCCAGCAACACCGCTGGAGCGGTGGCAAATACTTATACTAAAGAATAAGTCGAGACTTGCCTAGTCGATTCGGCTTATTTTTTTAGTGTCCTTAATAATAGCTTGTATGCTAAAACCAACCGAACGATACTGATTAACACAAAAGAGCTGTATCGCATCTGATTTATCAAATGCAATACAGCTCTTTTGGTGTAATTGTAACCAGTATGAAACTATATTTTTACTAATGAACGAAACAAGTCGGAAGAACAGAGAACAATCACCAGCTATGAAAGTGGAGTTACGGCTTTAGCCGTTACACCACCGAACAAGTTTGAAGATTTGCGAAGCAAAGCTTCAAACCGAGAACCGGGACCGTACCTAAGGCTCGGTTCGTTTCGCATAGCAGGTGATTGTTCTCTGTTCTGTAGACGAAAATCCTATTCAATAATTTCCTCAGGAATATCAACATTCCCATCTTTCATCTTACTCAACTTGTTCCATTCAACTCTCCAAGTACTTACAAGAACAAGAACTGAACCGATCCAAGCAAGGGGACTTGCCATAGCAGCGCCATAGAATCCAAAGAAGCGAATCATAACAACACTGGCAAAGACTCTCATGAGAAGTTCGGCAACTCCAGCAATCGTGGGAGCTTTTTGATTACCCAATCCTTGCAATGTATATCTAACGATAAACAATATCGATAACATGAAGTACATTGATCCGTTGAAGTAATAGTAGATTTGAATCAAGTTCAAGACATGTGTTTCACTGCCGTTCATGAATAGATGTGAAATATTTCGACCAAACATGATCAGGATCAAACCAATAGTAATGCTTGAACCAACTGACATGGCGATACCTTTTTTAACACCTTCGAGGATACGTGAGTATTTCTTGGCACCCAAGTTCTGTGCAGTGTAATTAACAAGTGAAATACCGAAGCTCCAAGCTGGAAGGGTGGCAATCTGTTCAACTCTTCCGGCAACCGTGTAAGCAGCAACGGCATCGGCACCTAAGGTATTAAGCATGAATTGCAGAATGATTGAGCCAATGGCAATAATTGATGATTGGAATCCCATTGGCAAACTTACCTTGAGTAATTCTTTGATTTCTTCCATATCTATTTTGAAGTCTGATTTACTAAGAATCAGATATGGTATTTTTCTTCTAATATAGAAATACAAGATAACCATTGAAATCGCTTGCGCAACAACTGTAGCTAATCCCGCACCAGCAACTCCCATGTGGAGGTAGAGGATGAAGACTAGCTCTAATAGAATATTCAGAACTGTACTGACGATCAAGAAGAACAATGGAACACGTGAATCTCCCAAGGCCCGCATTGTATTACCTAAGAAGTCAAATCCGACGAAGGCAAAGATACCAGCGAAGATTATTTCTAGGAAAACAAATGCATCATGTATCAATATTGCCGGTGTCTGCATTGCCTTTAGCAATGGGTATGCGACTAATAGGGCAAGTATTGTAAAGATTACAGTGATGAATAATGAAATTATAATACCTGATGCAAAGCTTTTAGTGACGCCACGTTCGTCTCCAGCGCCATGTTTTCGCGCGGTCAAGATAGTTAGACCACTAGTCATACCTTGAGCAAATCCGATAACTAATCCAGTCAGTCCACCAGTGGCTCCGACACTAGCTAGGGCATTAACGCTGATAGTACGGCCGACAATCAAAGTATCAATGAAACTATAGAACTGTTGAAAAAAGTTCCCCATCAACAATGGAATCGTATATAAAAAGATAACCTTCAAAGGCTTCCCATTTGTTAAATCGATCAATAAAAAATCCCCCCTCCAAACGTAATCACGATTATTCTATCATGATACATTTTGAGAGAGGAGTAAATAGAATTATTTTAATAATCTAACATTTTTTCTTTGTGTGCATCTAACTTAATTTTATCGCCCTTAAAAACGACCACAATGTCTTTATCAGGAATAACTCTAACCTGATCGTGACTAACTGTGAAGTAGAAGTGGATATCTTTGAATATCATATTGAACTTGATACTCTGCCATGCATCGGGTAAATTAGGGTTGATTTCTAGTTCTGGACCACGATAATCGATTCCGGCAAAGAAGCTAGTTACGACATTAAGTGTTGCACCCATAACACCGAGATGAATACCTTCAGCGGTGGTTCCACCTTGGATGTCTGAGTAGTCAGAAGTTAATGCTTGGTAGAATAATTTCCAAGCCAAATCTTTATTTCCAACTTTTAGTAGGAGCATTGAGTAAACGATTCTTGAAAGTGTTGAACCATGTGTTGTTCGACTCAAATAGTATTCAATATTCTTTTTTATGAATTCATTTTTATCTTTAATTTCGTATCCAAGGTCATTTAACTGATGGAAGAAAGTTGGAACTCTTAATATATAGAGAGCCATCAATGCATCAGCTTGTTTGGCTACTTGATAGTCGTCGGGATTGTCACCTTCGGCTTTGAGGATACGGTCCATTCTGGATATATCGCCATATTGACGCCGATAATAGTCGAAATCAATGGGTTTTAGATCGAAATAACCGTCGAATTGGGCAAGGATTTCATCTTGATTGAATTCAAGTTCGAGATTATGTCTGATTTTCTTAGTTAATTCGAGGTCTTTATCCGAGAAATCAGCACGCTTGTAATTATCATCCAATACGTCTTGTGGCTCATGACTTGATAGGTAATCAACCTTCTTGAATACCCAGCTGGTCATGATATTTGTATAAGCATTATTCTTTAAGCCACTTGTTTCTTTGTCAGGATATCCTTCGTGGAATTCATCTGGTCCCATGACGTTTTCAATGGTGTATTTACCGGTTTTCTCATCGTATTCAGACATGCTTATCCACATTTTGGTAATATTCAGTAACATTTCCAAACCATACTTCTGCATGAATTCTTCATCATTGGTCATGCTGTAGTAGTTCCAGATATTGTAGGCAATGGCAAGTGAGACGTGTCTTTGTTTACGTGAATTGTCAGGATCCCATTGATTGGTGATTGGGTTCAAGTGAGTTATCTGTGATTGTTCATCACCATACATCCCTGATTGCCAAGGGTACATTGCACCTTCAAGACCATTCTCTTTTGCATATTTTTTAGCAGAATCTAGTCGATTGTAACGGTACATCAATAATGACTTAGTCAGGTCAGGGTAGTGCAGATTGTAATATGGAAGGATGAATAATTCATCCCAGAAGACGTGTCCACGATAAGCCTCACCGTGTAATCCACGAGCCCCAACTGAAACATCAAGATCTTTATTGACGTTTTGTTGAGCTGAAACAGTGGCGTGGAAGGCGTTCAAGTGAAGCAATTTTTGTGAAGTAATATCTCCATCGATCTCAAGATATTCATTACTCCAGATTTCTTGCCAGCTTCCCATCGAGTTACTTACGGCATCAGCAAATGTCTTGTGATAGGCATGTGACTTAACTGCTTCAACCAAATCAGTCTTAGTTTCTAGCGATGTATAGATGCTGACAGTTTTTTCAAGTGTATAAGTATTTCCCTCAACAACTTCAAATTCGATTGATTGGGATACTTTATCATGAGCTTTGTTGGTATGAATATTTAATTCACTGAGATTAGGAGAGTCGATTTTTGAACCAACGGCGATATTGATATCTGAATTACGAGTGTGAGCTAAAAGTATGGCGATATTACCTTCATCTAATGTTTTGTCAGTGATCAAATGGTGATTGTTCAAGTTGCTATAACGTTTAACGTTGGCATTAACTACTTGTCCATCTATTTCTGTGTAAATTTTCATTTTGCCAGAGAAGTTCAATGGTTGAACGGTGTATTGCAATGAATAACTGTGGTAATTCTTCATGTCGGCAACTTTGCGGCTGATTACCTTGAGACGCTTACCATTCTTTAGGCGAATGAACATAGTTGTCGTCAGCAATCCAGATCTCATGTCTAGTGAACGGAAGACATTTTCTAGTTCTTCTTCGTTGAGCTTGAATGGTTCGGTATCGTCGATACTGAAGGTAATGTACTGTGCGTTTGGCAAGTTAACCAGATCTTCATTGACGATATCCTTATTGTTGATACTAGTTGTCAATTGGTTGAACACGCCAGCTACATATGTTCCTGGGTAATTGTTCTCATCGGCCTTGGATTCTACATAGGCTCCACGCAGTCCAAAATAACCGTTTCCTAGTGTCTGCATAGATTCTTGGGAATACTGATTTTTACCAGATTCGATACCATAGTAGTCAAGATGCCATCCAGCATATTCTGTTTCGATGGAAGCTGCTTGTTTCAAGCCTAATTTAGCAACTTGGTGGATACCAACTGTAGGGATGTGAAATAGGTTCTCCATATATAGTCCAATATCGATTGGTTGATCAAGACAACTGACAATCGTGTCTTTTAGTTCAACATCAATTGGATTCAAAATTACAATTACATCAAAATATTCGGGAAGCTTTGACTTGAAGTTGACAAAGTTTTCGGTCAATTTCAATCTGGGATTAATATTATAAGTCTGCTGCACTGTAGCTGTGGTGTTCTGATCCTCATATGAATAGGTAATATGCTTATCAGTAACGGTTAAATATAGTGGCGTCATGATAACCCTCCGATACATTTATTTATGTTTAAAGAAGATGTTTAAACATATACGTTCTTATTTACATTATATGCTTATTTGTTTAAACAAATATAACTGTTTTCATAAAAATAATTATTCAAAGTTGATGTTTAAACAGATTTATAATGTAGTATCTTATGACTGTAAGCGATGACAGAAGACGATTATCCTTTCTTGATTACAAATCATCTTCTGCCATTTTTAAAATATGTGTTAGGAGGGTATCCGACTATGAAGAACATTGTGAATATGCTAGCTCCAGTCAGCGGGGATTCCGTGAAAATATCATCTGTTCATGACCCGATGTTCTCAGAAAAGGCAATGGGCGAAGGCTATGGCGTTATACCTAGTGACAGCAGCATTGTTGCTCCTGTTTCTGGTAAGGTAGTCTTGGTTGCAAGTACCAAACATGCCATTGGACTTGATACTGATGATGGATTAGAAGTATTGATCCACATGGGTGTTGATACGGTTGAATTGAACGGGGAGCCATTTGACGTTTATGTTAAAGAAGGCGATACCGTTAAAGCCGGTCAACAGATTGCGACTATGGATGTTGCAAAAATTAAGGACGCTGGCAAGGTAACGGATGTTATTGTTGCTATAACTAATACCGCTATGGTCTTGAAAGAAATCAAAGTCCACGAAGGTAATGTAGAAGCAGGAGATCCAGTGGCAACAGCTAGTCTGTTTGCTAAGGGAGAGAAAGAACCAGCAAAGACTAAGAACAAAGTTGACTTCGATGCATTAGCAAAGGATATCGTTAAGAATGTTGGTGGAGTGGAAAACGTTGATAATGTTATTCACTGTATAACACGTGTACGTTTTTATTTGAAGGACGAAAGCAAAGCTAACGACGATGTTATTAAGAATTTGAACGGTGTCTTAGATGTAGCTAAGGCTGGTGGACAATATCAAGTTGTTATTGGACCAGCAGTTGAAGATGTCTTCGATGCAGTCGTTGATCACTTAGGACCAACATTTGGTGCTAACAATAATGAGACCAGAGCACAAAAAGAGCCAGCACCAAAAGGTATCTGGCCTAAGACAAAATATTATTTCAGTTCATTGATCGGTGTTATTACTGCCAGTATGATGCCTATCATTGGATTACTAGCTGCCGCAGGTATCTTAAAGGGATTATTATCCTTGATCGTATCCGCAAAATGGCTATCAGATACAAGTGCTACATATATGATTATTAATGCTATGGGTGATTCAGTATTCTATTTCCTTCCTATACTAGTTGGGTTCACTGCTGCTAAGAGATTAGGATCCAATCAGATTATTGTTGGAGTAATTGGTGGTGTACTGGCATATCCAACTTTGGTACAACTTGCATCAAAGACTAGTTCAGTTCAAATGAATATGAATGCCGACTTCTTCGGTTTGCCAATTCATGTTGCAAATTATACATATTCAATTTTCCCAATGATTGCTGCCGCTTGGTTGGCATCGATCGTCGAACCATGGCTGAAAAAACATATTCCAGCTACAGTTAGAATGATTGTTAGTCCATTAGTAGAAGTATTCGTAGTAAGTGCCATTATCTTGGTAATCGTTGGACCAGTTATCACATTATTGAGTTCATATCTTGCTATGGGTATCGTTGCATTGCTCAAGTTCAGTCCAGCATTGTCTGGCTTGATCATTGGTGGATTCTATCAATGCTTGGTTATCTTCGGACTTCACTGGGCAGTTATTCCGGTTGTTGCCAACCAGATTGCTACAACTGGACACAGTGCTTTGAATGCCATTGTTTCAGCAACAATGGTCGCACAAGGTGCCGCAGTTATGGCAGTATTCTTTAAGACAAAGAAGAATATTGGAATGAAACAAATCGCTGGTGCTGCAACAATTTCAGCATTCTCTGGAATTACAGAACCTGCAATGTATGGTATTAATTTGAAATACGGAAGAATCTTCTGGACTGCCAATATCGGTGGCGCTGTCGGAGGATTACTTACAGGATTGTTCCATGTTGATATGTGGGGCTTCGCCGGATCATTGATCGGATTTGCATCATTCATCAATCCAAAAGGTATTGATAGTAGCTTCACAGGTTACTTGATTGCATCTGCCGCCGCGATCGTCGTATCGTTCACATGTACATACTTGTTCGGATTCAAGGAACAAGACTTAGAAGAGAACGTTCACGAAGTCGGTAAGGTAAGACTTGGTAGCCGTGAACCAGCTGTTAATAAAGGTTAATTTGATAAATTAAAAAGATTATGGTCACCTGTTTGGTGGTCATAATCTTTTTTGCGTTGATATAGAGTTATATATTATTCTTGTCATTAATTGTTTATCATCGTTTATTGATGCTTTCATGTATTCAGTATACATTGCAGAATCCTTGTCAATTAAAAGATTTTTTCCTTTTTGTCTTGCCAAAAGTTTTATGAATATTCTCTGAGTCCTGCCGTTTCCTTCTCTAAAAGGATGGAATTGATTTAAGTCTAGCAATAACTGGCCTAAATCCGTAGCTAAAGCAAAATCTGATTTGTAGGACATTTCATTTATGTGTTCTATTTGATTGTTCAAATCCATAATGGCAAGATTAAAACGATTTCTAGGAAAAAATTCGGTTTTATCTTTGTGGAAATTACCATCCCTGAATTTACCAGCCCAATCATATAAATCAGAGAATAAGTAGTAGTTTGTTTGTCTTAAGTTATCAATGTTTTTTGCTGAGAATTTATCTATAGATAAGTATTTTATTTGAACGATCTCGTTTTCAGCTTGCATAAGCCGCTTTGAATTTTTAATACCAAGTTTATTCTTTAATGTTCCATTACTTTGAAGTGTTTCCTCAATCCAATTCATTAATCTTCACGATATTTTTCTATGATATTTGATAGAACTTTTTCTTCATTCTTATGTTCTTCCAAAATCATATAAGAGTTTACAACATTTTCTTTTGTAGGTGAGAAACCTTCATAAATATTGTTAAGAATGCTATCACGAGTTTTCCAATAATTGTCATCGCTACTAAACTTAATTCCCATTATACTTTTATCTGATAAATCACAGGAGTTTAAAAATTTAATTTCTTCTTCTTCAGGTGTTAATTTTTCATTGGTAAGTAATTCTGCAATTTTTTCAATAGAGATATTAGTTACATTCAAAATCTTAGAGACTACACCAAATGATGTTTTACTGACAGGTCTATTAAGAGCATCACGTATTGTATTTCTGTTTAAATGTGAGGCATCTGCTAATTCACTTATCTTGGGTTTAACTCCATTTTTGTAATAAATTATTTCATTCAATGATGGATCTAATTGTACTTTGTCTTTATGATATGTTTGCATTCCAAACACCTCCGTATACAGTATCTCATTTTGTATATATAGCGTCAAAAAATAACGTTATAGCGTCGCTTCTAAAATAAATTAAAAATGATATTCTGGTAATAAGTTAATAATATTGGAGTGAACTTAATTGAACGAGCCTATCGAAACAATAGAGGACCAGACATTAAATATGAACCAGATTGAGGATGGGTATTACTACAAGCATTGTCATTTTGAATCCATCAGTGACTCGATAAACTTTTCAGATATAACATTTGATCACTGTGATTTTGAACAAACAGATTTTAGTCGTGTTAGTTTTACGAATATTCAATGGAATCACAGCCAATTAGCCGGAAGTGATTTCAGCAGAAGTAATTGGTACAACTGCAAAGTTCGCAGTATGCAATTGTCAGGTACTGATTTTAATAATTGCTATTTGAATAATACCGAATTTCGAGATTGCAAATTAGCATATGCTAACTTCTCCGATAGCAGGTTTGAGAAGATTGATTACGTTGATTGTGATCTGACTGGTGGATTCTTCCAAGCTTTGAAGGTTAAGAAGACCGTTAAGTTCCCTGGATGTAGATTGACTGACGCCGATTTTGGCGAGACTAAGTTGAAGGGATTCGAATTCCAGAATTCTGAATTCGACAATATAACGATCAGTCCAGAATTATCACGTGGATTAATTGTTAATCAGTATCAGGCAGCAATTCTGATTGGTATATTTGGAATTAAAGTTGAGTGATTTAATTATGGTAGCAAAAGAGCCAATGAACATTTTTGTTCATTGGCTCTTTGTGTAGATAAATATATTTCATCAATTCAATTTGTTTCTAGTACGATCAATTGTTTTACGTATTTCTTTGAAGATATCGTCGGTTTCTTTACCATCTTTGACAGCTGTTAGAACAAACAGGGTATCAAGCAATGAAATTTGTGCAATGATTGCATGCAATGCTTCATTTTGATAATTAGTTTCTTCTGAAACAGACAATAATGCTACATCAACGATTTTTGTTAGTGAAGAATTGCCATAGCTGGTTATACCGATAGTTTTAATATTATTTTTTTGCAGTTTTTCGGCAATTGCTAACACATCCTTATTTTCTCCACTGTGTGAGATAAGGATAGCACAAGCGTTATTTGATTCGAGAGTTGTAGCCATCATTAATTGCATGTGATAATCACTAGCAAAGAGTGGAGTCTTATCTGAGCGTAGGAATTTGTGATAGCCATCTTGAGCGACAACTGACGATGCACCGAGGCCAAATAGTGCGACTATTTTACTATGATTGATAATATCAACGGCTTCGTTTAGTTGCTTTTCGGTGATTATTTTTAAAGTAGAATTCAAGGTCGAAATATTGGCAGAAAATATTTTTTTGGTTACATCGAGATTGGAGTCATTAGCATTGATCTCCCTGAATGGTGTGTTTGAAGTTTGATTGCTAGTCAGTAAGCTTAATTTCAATTGTTGAAAGCTGGTAAATCCAAGGCTTTTGGCAAAACGTGAAATCGTTGATATGGATGAACCAGTTTGCCTAGCCAAATCATTGATGGTTAAATTTGAATCTATTTCAGGATTGCTCAATAAATAATCAGCGATATTTTTCGCTGAACTACTTAAATGATCATAATATGATTGCAGTAAAATCGTAATATTTTGTGCCATAGTTATACCTCTTATAACTGTTATAGTAGCATAACTTTTAATTTATGAAAATATTTTTCGCATTTATAGTTGCAATATGAAAATGTTTTTCGTAAACTATGATTATGAAAACGTTTTAGGAGATGCATAACATGAAATTAGCAATGATTGGGTTAGGCAAAATGGGAATTAACCTTACGGAGAATTTGATTCGTAATGGTAATGAAGTAATGGCATTTGATCTGAATGAAGATGCTAAAGAGTCGGCACATAATCTTGGTGCAGAAGTAATGAATGATTTGAGTGATGTTAAAAACATGGCAGCACCACGAATTGTCTGGGTAATGTTGCCTGCGGGTAAACCAACAAATATAACTATTGATAATTTAAGTAGTATTCTTGATAAAAATGATATTGTAATAGATGGTGGAAATTCATTCTATGAAGATTCACTTAAACATAATGAAATTTTAAAGAAATATGGAATTAAGTTCTTTGATGTTGGAACTTCTGGTGGCATGAGTGGTGCTAATCGTGATGGTAACTTCATGATTGGTGGCGATGATAAAGAAGCCTTCAAGATTATTGAACCAATCTTTGAAGATATAGCTATGAAAGACGGTTATTTGTATACAGGTAAGGCTGGAAGTGGTCACTATTTGAAGATGGTTCATAACGGAATTGAATACGGAATGATGCAGGCAATTGCTGAAGGATATGACGTTCTGGAACATAGTCCATTTGATTATGATAATGAAGCAGTTGCCAAAGTATGGTCTAACGGATCAGTTATTCGTGGATGGCTAATGGAATTGATGCAGTCGGCGTTCTCAAAAGATCCAAATTTGGATGAAATAAAGGGTGTTATGCATTCATCTGGAGAAGGCAAGTGGACACTTGAAGAAGCATTGAAGCTGCAAGTACCAACACCAGTTATTGCCGCATCACTAATGATGCGTTACAGATCACTAGAAAGTGATACATTTAGTGGAAAAGTTGTTGCATCATTACGTAATGAGTTTGGTGGACATGACGTGGATAAGAAATAGAGTGCGTCAAAAGACGGGAACACTTGAGCATTACCTAGGCTAATGATTGTGCCAACGAAGTTGGTGCGATTATTAGGCGTAGTAAGCGGAAGTTGTTGTCCTTTGTAAACTCACATAAGTACAAAGTTAGTTTTTGAGGAGAAGTATTAATGGAATACATAATTGGAACAGATATCGGAACAACCAGTACAAAGTGTGTATTGTACGACACTAAGGGTAAGGTTATTGCATATGCCAATAAAGGATACCAATTGATTCAAACCACACCGGATATGGCAGAAGAAGATCCTGAAGATATCTTCGATGCTGTAATTGATGTGATGGGTCAAGTTATGCGCAAGGTAAAACCAGGTGAATTGAAAGGTGTATCGTTCTCATCAGCAATGCACAGTTTGATCCTAATGGACGAGAATGACGAACCATTAACTCGTGCAATTACTTGGGCAGACAATCGTGCCGCTAAATATAGTGAAGAATTGAAGAACAATGGCCTCGGTGCTGAGATTTATGCTAAGACTGGTACACCAATTCACCCTATGGCACCACTTTCAAAAATGTTGTGGTTAAAAAATGAACATCCTGATCTTTTCAATAAGGCTAAGAAGTTCATTGATTTGAAAACATACGTTTTCTTCAGATTATTTGGCGTTTACAAGATGGACTACTCAATTGCTTCAGCAACAGGAATGTTCAATATCTTCGATTTGAAATGGGAACCACAAGTTTTACAACTACTTAATATGGAGGAAACACGCCTGCCTGAGTTAGTAAATACCACAGATTCAATCACAGGAATCAATGATAATTATGGTCAGATTCTTAAGATTGAAAAAGATGTGCCTTTTATATTCGGTGCTAGTGATGGGGTCCTTTCAAATCTCGGAGTTAATGCAATTGATCCTGGTGTCGTAGCTGTAACTATTGGTACTAGCGGAGCGGTTCGTGTGGTTGTTGATAAGCCGGTCGTTGATCCCAATGGTAAGTTATTCTGTTATGCACTGACAACTGATAAGTGGGTAGTTGGTGGACCGGTGAACAATGGGGGAATCGTCTTCCGTTGGGTTCGTGATCAATTATTTGCTCCAGAGCGGATTACGGCGCAACAAATGCAAGTTTCGACCTATGATATTTTGACACAGATTGCTGAGAAGATTCCTGCGGGATCGGATGGATTGTTATTCCATCCATATCTCGGTGGAGAACGTGCCCCAATTTGGAATGCATATGCTCGTGGTTCATTCTTTGGATTAACTCGTCAACATACTAGAGCTCATATGGTTCGCGCAGCACTTGAAGGCATCGTCTACAATCTATACGTAGTCATGCTTACCATTGAAGGTGTTGCTGGTAAACCTAAGAGTATCCAGGCCACCGGAGGATTCGCCAGATCCTCATTGTGGCGTCAAATGTTAGCTGATATTTTTGAACAGGACGTTACCATACCTGAGAGTTTTGAAAGTTCTTGCTTAGGTGCCGCTGTTCTTGCTATGAAGAAGTTAGGATATATTGATGATCTATCTGAAGTAAAAGATATGATCGGCGTTACTGACGTCCATCATCCTAATGAAGATAATTTTGAAGTTTATCGTGAACTACTACCAATCTGGATAAGAATCTCCAGTGTACTTGAGCCTGAGTACAAAAGTATCGCTGAATTTCAAAAGAAACATAACCACCAGAAGTAGCTTTATCGACAACCTATGAGGAGGAGATCGGAATGGCTTTTTTAGTTTTGATTTTGGGGATTGCACTACTACTGTTTTTAATTATTAAATTAAAAATGAATACGTTTGTTTCATTGATTATTACTTCGATTGCAGTTGGAATTGGCTTGGGAATACCGTTGGACAAAATTGCCACAAGTGTTCAAGAAGGTATTGGTGGACAATTAGGTGAACTGTCAATTGTCTTCGGATTTGGAGCTATGCTTGGACGTCTGGTCGCTGATGCAGGTGGAGCTTATCGAATCGCCCATACTTTGATTGAGAAGTTTGGTAAGAAACGTCTACAGTTGGCTATTGTTCTGGCATCATTTATTATCGGGATTGCCTTGTTCTTTGAAGTTGGAATGGTATTGTTAGTTCCAATCGTCTTCGCAATTGCGACGGAAGCCGGAGTTTCAATTTTGTATTTGGGAATTCCGATGGGAGCTGCTTTGTCAGTTACCCACGGATTTTTGCCACCACATCCTGCACCAACCGCTATCAGTACAGTTTTGGGAGCAAATTCCGGACATGTATTAGTTTATGGAATACTTGTTGCCATTCCAGCAGTTATTATTGCTGGACCAGTATTTACTAAGTTTGCTCAGAAGTTTGTACCAGATGCCTTTGAACGAAAGGGTAATTTGTCGGCACTTGGACCACAGAAAAAATTCAAGTTAGAGGACACGCCAAGTTTTGGAGTCAGCGTAGTGACTTCATTGTTTCCAGTTATTCTGATGGCAATCACTACTATTTATCAATTGAGTTTTAACGGTGGGAGCTTACCTAAGAACCCTAATATGTTAGATTCAATTATTGCCTTCATTGGAACACCAGCAATCGCAATGACTATTTCATTATTAGTTGCCTTGTATACTATGGGGTGGGCACGAAGATTCGCTACTCCAGAAATCATGAAGAGTTTGGAAGAAGCTGTTAAATCAATTGCCATGTTATTGCTAGTGATTGGTGGCGGTGGCGCCTTCAAACAGGTTCTGATTGATGGTGGTGTCGGAGATGCAGTGATGAAACTGTTTGGTAATGCAAATATTTCACCACTGATCCTAGGCTGGCTGATTGCAGTCGTTCTACGGATTGCACTAGGTTCGGCAACGGTTGCATCTTTAACTGCCGCTGGTTTAGTGTTGCCACTGATGCAATCAGCAGGTGTCAACTCAGCATTGATGGTCCTTGCAATTGGGGCTGGTTCGTTGGCAGCGTCACATGTTAATGATGCTGGGTTCTGGATGTTCAGAGAGTACTTTGATCTGACTATTAAGGAAACACTTTATACGTGGACTGTTTTGGAAACATTGATTTCCATTGTTGGGTTATTATGCGTACTGTTGCTTAGTTTGTTTGTATAATATAGAAGAAAAAATCGTGCAGAAATTAATCTGCACGATTTTTTACATATTATTTTGTGAGCAATATAGATGTTTTTGATGTTATATATGTTATCATAAAGATATGAAAAATCCACAGTTCAGATACTATACGCGGCTTAATGGACACAATGAATTTGAAGAGTTTTATTTGTCATTACCTAAAAGTGACAGAAGGAAACTGTTGTCGACAATAAAAACAGTCGAAGATCAAGGAATACAAATAGCAAGTAAATTACAAATAACAAAGAAACTTGAAGATAATTTATATGAATTGAGATCAAAGATGAATAATAATATTCAGAGAGCAATTTATT
Organism: Companilactobacillus hulinensis; assembly: GCF_003946555.1. Taxonomy (GTDB): domain Bacteria; phylum Bacillota; class Bacilli; order Lactobacillales; family Lactobacillaceae; genus Companilactobacillus; species Companilactobacillus hulinensis. The sequence goes on from NZ_RHOO01000027.1 coordinate 18,328, forward strand.
TTCATGTTGTTGATAATAATTATGTTATAACTCATGGCTTTACAAAGAAAACTCAAAAAACCCCAAGGTCAGAAATAAATCATGCAAAGAGTATTAGAACTGAATTTGAATCGAGGGATGATTAATCATGAAGAATATAAACAAGTATACTAAAAGCATTGATGATTTGATTTCTGAGGAATCAAAAGATCCAGAATTTGAATCAGAATATAAAATTGAATACAACAAGTTAGCAAGTGCTGCCGCAGTGTTAAAGGCCAGAGAGTCTGCAGGTCTTACACAGCGTGATCTTGCTAGTATATCAAGTGTTCCACAAGCTACAATTGCAAGAATTGAGAGAGGAAGTAATACCAGTATAGAAACCTTAACAAAAATAGCCAATGCTCTTGGTAAGAATATAAAATTAACATTTGCTTAAATTAAAAAATCGTGCAGAAATTAATCTGCACGATTTTTATTTATTCAAGACCCTTTACAATTTCTGCTTCAGAATTAGCACGGAATCCCTTTTCTAATTTGATTGATGTTCCTTTAGTCATTGTTTTTACATATGGAGCGGTGATTTCAAAGGTGCTTGAACCACTAGTTGAGAATGGAACAACTGTCTTACCATCTAGCTTGAATTTATCAAAGAAACTATTAATGATCATAGGTGGTTGCTCGTACCATGTTGGATAGCCCAAGTAAATCTTGTCATATTTACTTAAGTCTAGATCACTGGCGATTTCGGGATGAACATTGGTATCACGTTGTTTTTGTGCAAGCGCACCTAAGTCGTCGAAGACCTTGGGCCATTCTTGAACGGCTTTTAATTCCTCGATGTCTGAACCAGTTTTTTTAGCAATTGATTCAGCAGCTTTTTTTGTATTTCCTGATGTTGAAAAATAAATTACGATAGATTTCATAACAATTTCTCCCTTTAATATGAAGTAACAGGTTCTACTTGACTGACGTTGGTGAATTTACGATTTGATAATCCAAATTCGATAATTTCAGAAATTCGGTTGCTACATGAACATTTTTGTCTTCAGAATTAGTGCTTTCATTTAAAACAATCAGTTTTTTGACTCGATAAACTTTCATCGATTCTACAATTGTAGGAATAAGATCAATACTTGATTCGTTATTTAATTTGGTCACAACGATGTTCATATTCTCCATTGCGTTATCCAAATCAATACGATTCAGTTCATTGCTGTCTATAATAGTAGTGTTTGATTCGCTATCAATTAAACTTGATGCATCCATGTTGTTTCCTATGATTAAAACGTTAGTCATCGACCCGCTCCTTTAATTTTGTATGTATTTACATTTTAACGCTTATAATAATTTTCGTGTTAATTATTTTAAACCGCTTTCAATTTCTGCTTCAGAGTTAGCACGGAAGCCATTACCTAATTGTACTTTATTATCTTCAGCCAATTTTTCTATGAAGGGCTGGCTTTCACTGAATTCACTGTTGTAGGTAGTCGTGAATGGCACAACGGTTTTGTTTTTTAAGTCAACTGTTTCAAAGAAACTATCAATAATCATTGGTTCTTGGTGATACCAAGTCGGATAGCCTAGATAAATTGTGTCGTATTTGTTCAAATTAAATTTGTTAGCAATTTCTGGATGGATGTTGTTATCTCTTTGATTACCGGACATTTTAACCAACTCGTCATAATCATCTGGATATGGTTCGACAGGTTCTAATCTTTCGATATCGGAATTGGTTTTAGAAGCAATCAATTCCGCCGCCTTTTTAGTATTCCCAGATTCTGATAGATAAATAATAATTGATGACATATCGTGTTCCCCCTTTATATACGATAAGCATACGCCTTAGAGTGGACTTTAAGGCAAGTGCCAAAATATAATAAAATAAATAATAAAATATATTGCGTTAAAGTATGGTTTAAGGTTTATATTAATAACATAAAGAGGTTGCCACTCCGGATTACGAAATATTTTGTAATCCTCCGCTTAATAGTATCTCGCTAAAAGTTATGAAGTAAATTCATTATTTTAGTGATATGAATGAGGAAGCAATCAAAAATTGAAAGCGTGAGGTGATTGAGGTGGAAAATGTATTAATTATTGGGGCTAGCGGTTCGATTGGGTCTATCGTTAGAAAAAATTTACTTGAATCAAGTGATAGTCATTTAACCTTGTTTGTTCGTAATACGGATCGACTTGGGGAGATTGATGATGAGCGTGAAACGGTTATTGCTGGTGATGCAACCAAATTTGATGATGTTGATTCAGCAGTGGAGAATCAAGATGTTGTCTTTATTGGGGTCAGTGGAGATTTGCCAGAAGTTGCCCAGAATGTTGTAACGTCAATGGATAATAATGGTGTTGAGCGAGTCATTCTGATTAGTTCAATGGGTATTTATAATGAGGTTAACTCTGATAGTAATTGTGACAACATTCCTTCAGTATTAGTTCCTTATCGTCAGGCGGCTGATATAGTTGAACAGTCGGATTTGGATTCAACCGTTATTCGTCCTAGCTGGTTTGATGATTTTCCAGATACCAATTATCAATTAACCTTTAAAGGTGAAGCATTTGTTGGCAGAAACGTTTCTAGAACTAGTGTGGCGGACTTAGTAACGCGCGTAATTCATGAGCCAACTCTGTATGAAAATGAAAGCTTGGGAATTAGTCGAGCATAGAGGTGTATTAATGAATATTAAAGAAGTCGCAAAAAAATACGAACTTAGTGAAGCAACAATCAGATACTACGAGAAAGTAGGTTTGATTCCACCAGTTCATCGCAATAGTGTTGGTTATCGTGATTTTACACAAGAAGATGAGAACTGGATCAATTTTTCAAAGTGTATGCGTAATGCAGGAATGTCAGTCGAGTCATTATCTGAGTACATATCCCTTTTTGGTCAAGGTGATTCAACAGTTGGGCGTCGTAAGGAAATACTTGAGGAACAACAGGCAGCTATCAAGGCCAAACTTGATGATATGCAGTCTACTTATGACAGGCTCTCAATGAAAATCAACACATATGATGAGCATTTAGCAAAATTTGAAAAGGAATTAGAAAATCAAAAGGAAAATGTCTAATACAACTTATTATTCAGTAATGAGGGATGATTCGCTGGTATTGAACTGGACAAAACAGAGTCAAGAAGTAGTTAGAATATTGAAACGCGATAATAAGGGGACTTTGGTTTCGTTATCAGGTAATTCTAAAGTGTCGCTGGATCAACTGATAGATATTGGTGATATGAAAGTTTACAATCAGGAAACGATGGATGACTTCATGAACGAAAAGACCTGTGGGGATGTCTATCTAGATAATGCCTTTACTTTAATAGATGATTTGGAATGTAAGTACAGTATTGAAGATTCAAAGTATTCATTCGAAATTTATTTATCGACAGTATTAGCTAAGAAAATGCATCTTTCCCAAAAGATGAGTTGGATGTTAATGACTTCCTTTTTGGTTAGTCATGATGCAAAGTTAAAGGATGTGGTCTTTGATTATCCTGGGACTGATTGGAAGAAATTCGATAGTGAATTCTTCGACAAACTTGTTGAAATCCCACATGATCGTCCTTTTGAGAATAACTTGATAAGAACTGAATATAATTCAGAACCATTTTCTACCTATAATAATGTCGCAAAAGCATTTCAAGATTTGGTTGAGTTGAGCAAGATAGATAGTAATGATATTTCTTTAAGTAAATTACAAATTCAATCTTCGTTTGAATTAGTCAGAATGAGTTTTGAATTATTGAAGTATTTCTCTTAAATACATTTATAGTATCGAAAATAAAAGCCCAAATTATGGGCTTTTTTATTTTTGACAAGTTTTTTTGAAGAAAAATTGAAAATAAATCAGTGAAATATAAGTTTTTTTCTGAAATTTCGGTAGGTATGTAGTTATTGATACGATAGGTTTTTACTTATTTATGTTTCAGTTGTGTTACCAAGGTTACAAAAAAGAGACGTTTTGTAACCTTATTTAAGTTTTTATGTAATAAAAGCCTGTTATAGTATCACTCATAGCGTTGAGAGCTAAAGAAAATATAAGGATGTTTTTAATTTATGAGAAAAGTATTATCTATTGCTTTATTAAGTACAACAGCCCTAACTGCAATGGGAGCAACTGCAAAGACTGCTGAAGCTGCGATCACAGTGGACAGCACTCGCGTGACAGTTGAAGCAGGCGACACTTACAAGAGTATCGCTGCTAATAATGGAGTTACAATTGCAGAATTAGAACAAGCTAACGGCCGTGTTGTTGGTGGATTCGACTTGATTTTCCCTGGGGAAACAGTTTACCTACCATCAGCTGTAGCTGCAACAACAGACACAACTACACAAGAAGCAAGTACAACTGATACACCAGCTACTACTGCTCAAACACAAACAGCTACAACACAAGCTGTTGCACAAACACAAAGTACAGCTTCAACAATAAGCACAACAGGTACATCACACGGTACATTCAAGATCAGTTTTTATGATCCAGCTGTGCTAGGTTCAAGCATGGGTTATGGTGGTGTTGCTGCCAACCTATCAGTATTCCCTAAAGGTACACAATTGAAGATCACATTGGCTGATGGTACAGTAATGTACAGAACAGTTAATGATACAGGTACATTTGCATACAGTAATCCTCGTCAATTGGATGTTGCTATGCCAAACGCATCAATTCCTTCATACGGTGTTACTTCAGCTACTGTAGAAGTTATCTAGTTTAATACACTGGTAGATTTTGTAACTCGTTTCAATAATTAGTTATTTTGAGAATAAAACCAAATTAAAACATCAGAATCCGGAGAGGGGTGCTGATGTTTTTTTGTGCGGAAATGTATTTGTTCACGTAATTTCGTTTGAACTATTAAATTGACTTACTTATATGTCGTATGCATAATTAAGTCGAGAAATGAGGAAATTATGGAATATCTTGCCAAAGATATTGTCAAACTTCTAAAGGATCATGGATTTTATGAAATTAGAGTTAAAGGGGATCACCATAGGTTTACTGATGGCAATGGTAATTAGAAATACAAGAATTCCTAGTGATTTAGCAATTTAAGCTGAAAAGAGACATATTGATTTTTCTGAGACTCTTGCTGAAGGACTTAGAGAAAAATTACGTGCTTGAAATTTGAAAATGTATTAACCATATTAGGATTATTGGTCACATTACCAATGATCTTTTTATTTGTCTCTTTAATTAGTTATTCAGAGGTAGATTGTGGATGAATTCAAGTCAACGACGAGCTGTAGTTCCTAACGTTATTAATCGAATTGAATAAGTTCAGTATGTGAATAGGACTATAGTTAAAATTTCTGAAAAAATATAAAAATTTTCATTGCGCACATTAAAAAATAAGGCTAATATTATCAACAATTACAAATTGGAACAGGTGATTTTTGATGGTGCAATCACGAGCAAATAGAAATCTTTTGTTGGTTGCCTTCATGTGGGGGACGAGTTACACATTTATCAAGATGGCGATTGCGGCACAAATGCCACCGTCAGTTATTAATACGTTACGGGGATTGATTTCAGCAATATTGGTTTACATATTCTTTCGGAAAATCGTCAATACAATGACATGGAAAGAATTCAAGATTGGCGCTGTTTGTGCAGTATTCAACTTTGTAGTCGTTCAGTTACAGTCCACTGGATTGAAATATACAACGCCAAGTAATAGTTCATTCATAACTTCAATTTATGTTATTTTATTGCCATTCATAGCTTGGTTGTTCTTCAAAAGAGTTCCACCATTAAAAATTTATCTTTCTATTATATTGTGCGTGTTTGGGATGATATTTTTAACAGGTATTATTTCAACGGGGTTAAAGTTTCATATGGGAGATTTCTTGACCGTATTAAGTGCAATATTTTATGCATTACAGATGACGTATTATGGATACGCCACTAAGAATGCTCGTCCACAAATTTTGGCATTTCAATTAGGATTTGTTCAAGCAATTTGTGGAGTATTATATTCATTCACAATTGATTATGGTAAATTACCACAGATCAATTGGACAGCCGCCATTGGACCAGTTATTTATTTAGGGGTAGTTGCAACGTTTGCGGCACAAGTTATTCAAGTTACGAGTCAAAAATATACCGATACGGTCACAGCTGGGTTAGTATTAATGACAGAGTCACTTTTTGCCAGCTTAGTGTCGGTCCTATTCCACGTTGAACCATTGACACAACATTTGATAATTGGTGGCAGCCTAATTATTTTCGCCACCTTGGTTGCTCAATTTGATATACGTGGTGTTGTTAGCCGGTATTTTGTTAGGCAAGATGGGATTAGAAAGCCCTAAGGGCAGACAGTTATAATATTTGAGGAGGATTCACATGTCAGTAACACCAACTACTTTATTGAACAAACAGCTTGATGCATTGTTGTATCAAGAAAAAAATCTGGTCGCTAATTTGGCTAATGCTAGTGCTTTGATCAATGATACATACGAAGATTTGAATTGGTCAGGATTTTACTTATACAATAGTGATACAGGTGAACTAGACCTTGGACCATTCCAAGGTAAGGTTGCTTGTATGCACATTAAGAATGGAAGTGGCGTTGTTGGTACAGCCTTTAATGACCAACAAATTCATCGTGTAGCCAATGTCCATGAATTCCCTGGACACATTGCATGTGATAGTGCTAGTAATTCTGAAATTGTGGTTCCTATAACTAAGGGTGATAGGAAGATCGGTGTCTTAGATATTGATTCACCATCATTAGATAGATTCACTGAGGATAATGAGAAGGAACTTGCTGAATTTGTACAAGTTTTGATTGCACATATTGAATAGAAAAAAGCTAAGTTTGAAGTGAACTTCAAAACTTAGCTTTTTTAATATCTTTGATTAATTTTTATAGATATCATTTCTTATAGATGTTTTAACTATGATTACAGTAAACTTGTCATCATTTATATTTGCTATAATTCGATATTTTCCGACTCTATATCTCCAAAGAGTACCAAAATTTCCTTCAAGTGCTTTTCCCCATGCACGTGGATTGTTTGAATTTTCAATATGTTCATCTAACCATTTAATGATACGAATTTGGATTTGCTTATCCATTTTGGAGAAATCCTTGTCGGCCTTTTTTGCGAATTCCCAGTGATAAAGTATCATTGAATATTTAACCGTTTAATAATTTCATCACGTTTAACGGTTTTCCCATGGCTTTCTTTGAGATTCTTTATGGCATCGTTATAATCATTTTCATCATTAATTCTGTCCATGACTGTTTGTCTCATGAATTCAGTAACAGAGATACCATAAAATTTTGCCAAGTCTTTAACTTTTTTGTATTGATCATCTTTAAATCTTAATGAAGTTACGGTCATTGCTTATCACCTCTAAGTGAATAGTATCATCAATTAGACTTCAAATGAAGTCTAACGTTTTTTTTGAAAATATAGCGTGCTAAAGCTTAATTTAAGGTGTACAACGTATAGTGTAGGACAAAAGAATGTGAGGTTCTTTTTAGGAGGTGCGTTTTGTTAGCTAAATATACAACAGAAAAGTTTAAGATTGATGACGGTCAAAAAGATATTGATGGATGGCTACTAAGACCATTCAGTAAGAAGGATGATTCAGAGACAATTATTTTCTCACCTGGACGTGATCAGACGTCAAAGGATATGATGCCATATGCGGAAAATGCGGTTGAACATGGTTATAACGGTGTGATTTTTAATTACCGTGAACTTGGTGAAGATCAATCAGAATTATTATCAAAAAGAAGAGACTTGGAACTTGTAGTTAGATTTGTTAAGAAGTTGGACTATGTGGCCGAGAATAATATCGTATTGCTTGGTGAAGATTTTGGTGCGGTTATCTCAGTGGTTACTGTCAATGATATTCCTAATGAGATAAGTAAGATGGTATTGATGCATCCAGAATTCAACTTCACGGATCAGTTTGCATATGATAGTCTGAATGAATGTAATATCCCAGTTCTGGTATTACAAGGTGATATGGATCATGTTGTTCCACTTGAGAGTACAAAAAAAGCACTTGAATTATATCCAAATGCTGAATTGAAAGTCTTTAAGGGCGCAGGTCACGAATTCTTGGGTGAATATCGTAATCAAGCAATTAAAACTATCGACGAATTTTTGAAATAATTAACTAGTTTGTCAGGGAGGGCAAACTAGTTTTTTTGTGCAACTGATTCAGAACTTAACATTTTGTTGAATAATATTGGGCAGACGATACATGTGATAATTGCTGCCAAAGTTATTGCACCATTTTGGGCTTCGGTGATTATTTTTAAATTTTGACCAACTTGTAAGATGGGCAGAACTAACGTGATCGTCGTTGACATCAATATTGAAGCACCGAAGGCGAGTTTATTGCCAAATTTTCGTCTCAAAATGAGGTGGATAATTGACTTAGCCAAGATGAATGCTACGAAGAAGACAGGGATCAGAATCAGTGCTCCTTTGTCATGTAGCAGGGTTCTTAGGTTGAGATTAACACCTGTGACAATGAAGAAGATGGGTACGAAGAATCCGTATGCCATTGAACTCAACTTCTCTTGGGTATCCTTTTTGGGGTTGAGTAATTTCATAACGACACCGGCTAAGAAGGCACCTAAGATACTTTCGGCACCAATTTGTTCCGCAACGGTTACCAATGTGAATATTAGGAAGAAGGCTAGACGAATATCTAGTTGAGTCGTTGCCTTATCTATTTTGTCGAAGAAGACATAGACACGCTTGAATCTTCTTAATAGGAAGATTGCAGCTAAGAAAATCGTGGGCAATAACAAGGCTGAGAAATAATTTTTTTGCTGAACAGCTGAGTAGATGGTCAAGGCAACAAGTGGGATGAATTCTCCCATAGCCGATATTAGTAGAAGTGTCTGACCGTATTCATTGTCTAATAATCCAACCTCTGTCAGTAGTGAAATAATAACACCCAATGCAATTGTGCTGACAAGGATCGTTGCCAGAATAATATTATTGAACAATCCGGTATAGTATAGAGCCACGCTTAAGACTACAGACATTATTAGAACTGACATGAAACTTCCAAATGCCAGTCCCAGTGGAGATTTCTCGGCACCTTTTGGTTTCTTCTCAAACAGTGAGAAGTCGATTTCCATTCCACCTAAGAAAATCAACATGATAACACCAAGGTTGGCTAGATAAGTTAATGTGGAGTTAGGCTGAATCAAGTTGAGACCGGTTTTTCCGATAATAATACCCATAATAATTTCAGCAACTGTTCCGGGAATTCTAGTAATTCGGAATCTTGCCATGATTAACGGAGTTGCCAGAGCTGCGAATAGTGTGATCAGGACTGAAAATTTACTCATAAAATAAAACCTCTTTTGTTTTTCTATCAAAGAGTTTAGCGTAATTTGAATTTTTTTCCAATTAATAACAAGTTGTACAGGGAAAATATTAACATTTTCCCTGTACATTTTTGATTTACCTTATTTTCTATTAATTCCCAAACTATCACGTGAACCAAGCTTTGAATCATGAGATAGCCTTACAACCAGGTCGGCGACACTCTTGATTGAGACATCGTGTCCACCAAATGGTTCACCTATTACTGTTATCAAACCAACCTAGGCGGATAACGGTATAGTTCAAGTCTGATGTTTCAATAATATCAGCCGCATTACGATATGTTCTTAGCATTGGGTTAGATGATAGATTACATCCACTATAAATCTTGATGTTCACTTTAAGGCAATATTTTTTTGAGAAGATTGAGTAAACATCAGATTAATTATTAGATTCTGAACTAATAAACTAGTAATATATTATTGATATGAAACTTTTAACAATTAAAGAGGTAAATCAGTTTGACAGAATCAACATTTTGGTCAAAAATATCAGCTCAAGCCAAGTCAGAACATCGTCCATTCTTTAGCATGGCACCTATGGAAGCAGTCAGTAATACGGTTTTTCGTCAGGTAATCACACACGCATGTGCTCCAGATACATTCTTCAGTGAATTTGTCTATGCGAAAGCAATTACGAATCCGAATACTAAGTTCCCTATTCATGGTCGGCTATACATTGATCCAAGAGAAAAAACACGTCCGGTCGTACAACTATGGGGCAATGAAGCGCTAGACTTTGAATCTGCGGCTTATTCATTGAAAGAACAAGGATTTGAAGCAATAGATATCAATATGGGATGTCCAGATGGTACGGTTATTAAGAATCATGGTGGTAGTGATTTGATTAGGAACCATCAATGGGCTCAAGATGTAATTGCGGCGGCAAAAACTTCAGGATTAGCCGTTAGTGCTAAGACACGTCTTGGTTATAGCAAGGTTGAAGAATTCAAAGATTGGATTCCATTTTTGCTGCAACAAGACGTTGATGTCTTGACGATTCATTTGCGTACTAAGATGGAAATGAGTAAAGTTCCAGCTCACTTGGAAGTAATTGACGATATTATCAAGATGCGGGATGAAATTGCTCCGCAAACTTTGATTCAAATTAATGGGGATATTCCTGATTATCAAGCTGGCCTGAAATTAGCGCAAGAACATCCTGGTTTAGATGGAATTATGATTGGGCGTGGGGTCTTCGCTAATCCGTTTGCCTTTGAGAAGAATCCAACAACACATTCACTTGATGAGCTTTTGGATCTGTTACAGATGCAATTAAATCTGTTTGATGATTTTTCAAAGAAGTACGATATGCCACGTTTTCCATCACTCAAGCGTTTCTTCAAAATCTATGCTCGACCAGAATTGGGTGCGACTGATTTGAGAAATGCGATGATGGATGCTAAGTCTACTGACGATGTACGTAAGACTTTGGCTGAAAAAGATAAGTATTTGAAATAATATATATAGCATGAAAAGCAGAGTTCCTCTGATTATGAGGGATTCTGCTTTTTTTATCATAAATAAAAAATAAAGTGCTGTTTTCTATTTTGAAAACAGCACCTTATTTTAATTCCAAGCTTGTGACATGGGTTTAATTAACGGATTAACTTTGGACTTTTGATTCTTCAAATAAGCAACATAGAAGTCCACTGTGCTGGCATCGTCACTGATAGGGATTCTAATGCGATCATCATCGTTATATGGAAGATGATGGCTATCTTTGCCAGAAATATTTGTACTGAAATATGGGAAGTTAGAATATTGAGTTATTTCAGTGAAGGCATCGAATTGTTCTTGGTACATGAATCTAGCATCAGGAATATTATCTTGAACAATTTTTTTCCAAATACCGATATCGTTAACAACGACAAAACTCATTCCTTTTAATTCTTCAAATGTGACTGAAGTCTTGTTAGCAAGATAGGTGAACTTGTCTAGGTTGACCGACAATTTCTCACTACCAATGTATCGAGATTCAATTGAATCCGTCATGATCTTTTGATTGGTAATAATCATGGCAAAACTACGATTCTCTATGCTAGATATAACTGAATCTGTTTGTAGTAGAGAATCGTCTATTACAACGTTATCATCAATATCACTCAAAGACCTCAATAACATAATGGGTCCGGGTGCTATTGAACCAATCTTTACAGTGGTATGACTTGCTTCATATTTTTGAACAGTATCAATGAAGCTTTGATTTTGGTCAAGAACTTTTTGTGCTTCTTTAGCCGCCAGAATACCAGTTTTGGTCAGAGCTACGTGGTTAGGTTGACGGTCAAATAGCTTAACATCTAATTCATCTTCAAGTTTCTGCATACCTCTAGTAACAGTCGGCTGAGTAACCATTAGCTTTTCAGCAGTGGCTGCCAGCGTTCCGTATTTATTAAATGTAACTAGTTCCTCAAGTAAGTAGTTATCGATCATAAAATCACCTCATTATAATGCCATACGTCAAACGTATGGTAGCATGTTTATCTGGTAATTTTCAAGTGTCCAATATGTTCATATAATGAACTCATGAATTAAACAAACAGTAATTAAATAAAGAGGTAAATAATATGGAAACAGTTAAATTAAATAATGGAGTTGAAATGCCACAATTAGGATTCGGAGTATTTCAAGTAACAGACTTGGATCAATGTGAACAAGCAGTCGTTGATGCAATTGCATCTGGCTATCGTTTGATCGATACAGCCGCGGCTTATCAAAATGAAGCAGCCGTTGGTCGTGCCATCAAGCGTAGTGGAGTTGATCGTAAAGAACTCTTCATTACATCTAAGCTTTGGGTTTCAGATGCTAATTATGATAGAGCGCAAAAGGCTATTGAAACATCATTAAATAATCTTGGAGTTGATTATCTAGATTTGTACTTATTACATCAACCATACGGGGATGTTTCTGGTGCATGGCGTGCTTTGGAAGAGGCTTATAAAGCTGGTAAGATTCGTGCCATTGGTGTTTCTAACTTCTACGCTGATCAATTGAAGAACTTAGAATTATCAAATGAAATCAAGCCAGTACTTAATCAAATTGAAGTTAACCCTTGGTATCAACAGAATTCTGAAGTTGACTTCAATCAGGGAGAAGATATCCGTGTTGAAGCATGGGCACCATTCGCTGAAGGTAAGCATGACATCTTTACAAATGAAGTCATTAAAGAAATTGCGGACAAATACAACAAATCTAATGGTCAAGTTATTCTAAGATGGCTACTCCAACGAGGAATTACCGTAATTCCTAAGTCAGTACACAAGAATCGTATGGAAGAAAATATCAATGTCTTTGATTTTGAGTTAACTGATGATGAGATGAAGGTTATGAATGGCCTTGATAAGGGTGAGAGTCAATTCTTCGATCACCGTGATCCTGTGACAATTGAACAGATTTTCGGAACAAGTTTAGCTAAACTAAAATAATATTAACGAGGATAAATGATTGTGGAATTAGATTTTAAATCAGAAAAATAATTGGAGAGATAAAAATGAAAAAAGTATTAGTATTAGGCGCAAATGGCCAAATTGCAAGAATCGCAGAAGATCGTATTTTGAAAGAACAACCAGATGTTGAATTGACATTGTTCTTACGTAATAGCAGCAGATTATCCAAATTGGCATCGGATAAAAATGTTACTTTGGTTGATGGAGATATTAATGACTTTGATGCTGTTAATGAAGCTATGAAGGACCAAGATATAGTTTATATCTCATTCGTTGACCACGATGGCAACAACGTTATGACTAAGAATGTTATTAAAGCTATGAAAGAAAACAATGTAGGCCGTGTTATTGAATCTAGTTTGTTAGGTTTATATAACGAAGTTCCCGGTGAATATGGTCGTTGGAATTACAGCATGGTCAAGGGTGGTTTGGATGCCGCTATCAATGCTGACAAAGTACTTGCAGATTCAGGATTATCATACACAACACTACGCTTCCCATGGTTGAATGATCGTGATGAAGTTAAGTATGACATCACACACAGGGATGAACAATATGTTGGTGTTTCAGGATCTCGTCAAAGTATGGCCGATGTGATTGTTAAGATCATCGCTGATCCAGAGTACTTGAAGAATGATTCTGTTGGTATCGCCGATGCTGCTACACAAGGTGAAACTAGACCTGTATATTAGACCAAATAGCTATATTTGAAATAGAATAATCAAAATTGTCTAGTTACGCGACTGTGATTTATTTGCAGTAGAACTAACTAGACTTTTTTGTTCTTTGTGCTATACGTCTCACGTATAATAGCATGTTTATCTAGTAATTTTTTATGTCTGAAACGGTCCCATACTATATTCATCGCTTGAGAGAGATATACAAATTTGGTAGTAGATGGTAACAAAGTTGATCGTGCTGATAAACAGGTCAGTGATTGGATTAAATATTAGATAAGATTACGGTAATTGAAGAATAATCATTAGTAAGAAGTCATCAGTTAATTGATGGCTTTTTATTACCGTGCGCCCGGCATGGGCGATAACTTGGTGGTGCAAGTCCACTGTGAGCCGTAGTAGTCGGAATCACTAGCCGAGGA
>NZ_RHOO01000028.1 GCF_003946555.1 Companilactobacillus hulinensis
GTTTTAGGCTGGAATACTGCCATTGATTCATTTCGTGGATATTTAACAAAGTGTTCGGATTAAACTTGCAATCTCTCAATTTAAAAAATAAATGGCTGCCTTCAATTGAAAATGAAACTACTGAATATAAAGTTGAGTTTAATGAAAAATGCAAAAGAGAAATTGCTGCTTTTTTAAATGGAACTCAAACTGCATATATTTATTTAGGGATAGATGATAATGATCAAGGCGTTATACATACATATTCGGACATTGAGCGTCACACTATTGAAGAAAAAATGGGGCATTGGATTTCTAGTTCTATATACTATCCAAGCCCAGTGGGATTAGTTTATATAAAAATAAAACAGAATATTACTTATATTGAAATTAAGCCTGGAGATTCTAAACCATATTTTTTAGATGGTAACGCATATGTAAGAAATGGTTCAGAATCAGTTAAGGCATCTCCTGAACGTGTTATGAAGATGCTTTCGAATCAGAAATTGGATTCTTTCGATTCATCAGAATCGTTTAATCAGAATTTGACCTTTAATGATATTGGAATGGTCTTCAATGGTATGGACGTTGATTTCAAACCAAATGCACTGGGGTTTTACAATAGTAATGAAAAATATACTAATACAGCATTACTATTTAGTAATCAGAATGTATTCACTGTAAAAGTGGCAATTTTTGAAGGAATCAATGTAGATCAATTTAAAGATAGACGTGAATTTGGTGGTTGCTTGACAAAACAGATTGATGATATTTTGACATTTATTAATTTAAATAATTCATTGGTTGCTAAAATAACTGGAAATGCTCAAAGAAGTGAAAAACAAAGTTATCCTAGTGTGGCTATCAGAGAGGCTGTTATTAATGCAGTGGTACATCGATCGTACTTTAATAAATCTCCAATCCAAATAGAAATATTTGATGATAGATTGACGATAATGTCGCCGGGCCCATTGCCAGGAGGAATGAAGATTGAGGCTGTTTTGGAGGGGAAAACGTTACCGAGGAATCCACGGATAATTAAAATATTAAACAAACTGAAGTACATTGAGGATTACGGTACTGGTATTCGTAGGATTATTAGCAAGTATGTGGATGAAGAAGTTCATCCGCAGTTTGATGCTAAAGAGGATTTTGTGAAAGTGATACTTCCCAATTTGAATTATATAGATAAGAAGTTGAAAACAACTAATTTTAAATTGGGAAAAGGTGACACTTTGAATAGTAGTAATTTAAAAATTATAGAATATTTGAAGAAAAATACTTATATTAGTCGGGTAACGGTTGAATCTATATTATATATAAAAAATACTCAGGCTAATCAACTCCTTAAAAATATGGTTGATAACGATATTTTAAAAAAAGTAGGAGCTGGACCGTCGACTAGATATGTTCTTAGTCAAAGAGATATTGTAGAACCGGGAGATAACCGGGAGATAATTAATTTCATATATTTAATCCACAGCGGTATTTCCCCTTCCATAAGTCACTATCAGATACTAATTACGAAATGTATGTAATACTAGATGTAGATAGTATCAGGTAAGATGGTAAAGGAAGATAAAATGGCACTTAAATCACATAAAATTGTTAAATTATTGAAGCAAAATGGATTCATAGAGAAATCACAAAATGGATCTCATTTAAAAATGTACAATCCAGCCACTAATGTAACTCTTCCGGTTCCCATTCATAATGATAAGGAACTGGAACATGGTATTGAGAGTAAAATATTGAAGCAGGCTGGCATCAAACAAAATTAATAAAATCTGAATATGTTCAAAAAAATGACTCGTAATCCTAAGATTGCGGGTCATTTTTTGGTTATGGAATTTTTGCTTTTTACATACAAAGAATTTATAAAAATATTTGTTTACTAAATTTTTTTGTTATATCTAAATTGGTCTATATAGCGCATAACAACAGCCACAATGGATACAAGTATATATACCATTAATGTATGGCGTTATGCCTACGTTTCGCTCATAATATTGCGTTGATTGTTTATACAGGGCGGTCTATACTATTCTCATAATTATTTTTATAAAAAGGCAGAATGTCAATAATGTAGTGAATTAACAAAAATATTTTATCAATGTCATTACCTATTAAAGGTAACATTTACACGATCATCGACTTAGAAATTGAGTGGACTACAACACATGAATACAATTTTGTTGAAATATTACGATTTATTCAAATGGGGAAAATAGAGGTGTATCGGTTAATTATTATTAGCCGATTTACAAAGGGGATTTAAATTTTGAGGCAAAAGGTAAGTAACTATGAGATTAAAAAGAGATTTATTTTATATAAAGCTCGTACAGGTTGGAAGATAAAGACACGTATTTTTGGCACATTACTTATCAGTTTTTCCGCGTTCACATTCGCTGAGAACACAGGAATTGTCAGTGTTCATGCGGCTACAACAAATCCAGAAGAAACTTCGACGGTTGAGAAAGCGGATACATCTACGGATAAGCCTCAGCCGGAAGCTCCAGCTGAAGAGACGAAACCAGCAGATAGTGAAGATACTCCTGCACCATCCGCACAGGATAAACCAGCTGACGAATCTAATGCCCAAGATGATAAGGTTCCGAATGATGTATCTGCGGAAAATGTACAGCCAATAGCTTCAAGAGCAAGTCTAATGCGTTCAGATGCGTTAACTGCACAGTCTGGAAGTGTCACAACGACTCCACAAACAGCTCAACCGGAGGCTGCTTCAGCGGATACAAGTGCTACTCAGTATCCAGTTTTAACAGGTAAAGGTGTTAGTGTTGGTACCGATGCCTCAGAGGTCACATTGACTGCTGATCAAATTGCTAATCATTTTACGGCTACAGTTGAGGATAAAGGTGGCGGAGATCAACAAGATGACGCTGCTGACAATACTCATGTTGTACCGATTAGTTCAGATGGAACGGTTCAATTGACAAGTAATGATTCTCATACGTATTACACTTCTCCTGGAAACTCAACTAATATTCAAGGTCACCAAGTTGCTCACGTATCATTTGAACACGAAATTGATTTTAGCCACAACTTCTCTATGACCGGAGCTTTAGGAATTGGTAGTAAAACTTCCAATGGTGCTGATAGTGTTGGCTTTATTTTTGCGCCTGGAGATCCAGCTAAAGCCACACAAGGTGGTTCAGGTGGTATGCTTGGGCTTCAAGGCTTGGATAATGCTTTTGGATTTATTTTTGATGAGTATGATAATAGGGATTCATATAATGACCCTGCTCTAAAATCAGGGAACTGGGGTATTAAAAGCTTTGAACCATATATTGGATGGCGTACAACGGGTGCCGATGGAAAATTACAGTCAGTTGCTAATTCTAGTGATTGTAAGGATGCCAGTGTTCTAAACCCTCGTGGTCAAACACCGATGAATACTTTTACAATGGATTATCTGGCTGAAACCAAAACGTTGAGCTTAATACTTAATGGTGATAAAGGTAACTCATTTTCACGAACTATTACGGATGTTACCAATGGATATTCTATTTCTGTTGCTGCCTCAACTGGTGGTAGTTGGAATGATTATTCAGCTAAAATAGATAATTTTACTTACACTCCTAAAACAATTCCACTAACAGTTAAATTAACGGATTCAGCTGATAGTGGTGCTTTGTTGAACAATACTAAGGTTACAGCTGTTGCCAATATTGGTGATAAGATTTCTGTTTTCTCAACTCAAGAGGCTGCTGCACGTGCGGTGGCGGATAAGAGCGTTGATCCTAATCTAGTATCCGTTATACCAACGGATTCAGCTGGTAATATTTACGTCATTGATGGGGCAAGTGCTACCGATAATAACAATGCTGAGGTTCACTATATTGGCGGAGATGATTACAAGGATGTTGCTGATGGTACTTATTACACATATACAGTTGCTGACGGCGGCGATCAAGAAGTAAATATTCCAGTCAGACTTGCTTATAAAGCGGTCGTTACACCAATTGATTCCGTGACAAAGCAGCCTATTGAAGGATTGGATCCCGTGACAGTTACTGCTGTAGATGGAGAACCATCATTGATTCAAATTCCAGGATATACCCCAACAAAGATCAATTTGGCAGCTCCAAAAGACGGAGCTAGCATTGCTCAAGATACATTGATAATTGATCAAGGTAAGATTGGTTCGGATACTACAACAACTGAAGCTAATCCTCTTGGACACTATTACACTGGGACGGGTACAACTGTTGATGGCAAAACTGTAATTACTAAAGCCTCCGTCGGAACTGGTCAATCTGTGTCTGATAAATTGGATAAGCAACCATATAAAGATGCTAATGGAACAGATGTTACTAACGGTGATAACGAGACACCAATTACTAGTAATGATTATTATTGGTCAAATGTTGGGGATGCCACTGCTACAGATTCAGTCGATGAAACAAAACCACAAACTAGCAGCAGTTTATTATTGCCAACATCGACAACTTTGGATTATTGGAATGCACAAGCTGCATCTAACCAAACGAAGGCTGATGATTACAAGGCTGCCGCGCAAAAAGCTTATAACGACTTCATAGGTATAGCCAATCTGTCCCAAGACCAAAAGGACTCTGCACAAAAGCTGTTGGATTCGATAACTAAAATCTATACAGAACTTTCTGCTACTAATGGGGCAGCTAAGACATCGTTTGATAGTGCAGGAACGGCCACTGATTCAAACGATATATTTAGTGATGGACAAGATGGTTATGCATCACTTAAGCAAGTTCAAAACTTATTAGTTAGTTTTAAAATCAATTTAGATGATCTTAATGATACTAATGAGAAGGCTCAAGATACTTTAGCGACATTTGATTCATGGAATATACCATATAACGGTAAAAATACTGATATTGGATTTCCAACTGTTAAATTTGGTAAGGATTTCTCTCCTGATAAACCGATTACTGATCAACAAAAGGAAGGATTCGATAATCCAGACTATTATGAATATTTTAATGTAAACAATGCGGATACTCCTATCAAAGGTGCCCCCCAAGATGCTGGTCATTATGTTTTCAAGTTAACTGATGCTGGGCGTACTTATTTGAAGAGTTTAAGTACAAGTGAGAATGCCGGACTTTATGTTTCAGCAATTCTGACAATTGATCCTGAGCAAGTCGATGCAACTGCGAATGATGCAACTGTTGTTTATGGTGGTGATGCTAACCACGAATTATCATCGCTAAGTGGTAGTAGTTCTAAATCTGATGGTACGTTAGTCTCAACTGATACAACAAATTCTGACTTTGAAGTAGTTAACGATAGTGACGAAATTGTTCCAGTTACACAATTGCAAGTCGGCGGTGTCTATAAAATTAAATATACCGATGCGGCTATAGCTAACTTAAAGAAAGACAGTAATTATACTTACAATTCATTTGGTACAGGTAAATTAACAGTTAATCCACGTGCAATTACTGTTAAGGCCGAGACTCACGTTAAAACATACGGTGACCCTGCTGATCCTCAATTAACCTTGGCTAGTGATTCAGCTAAGAAACTTGTTAACGGAGATGATATTACTAGCTTGGGTATCACTTTAACACGTGCTGCAGGTGAAGAAGCAGGTACATATGTGATTTCTGGTACTTCTGATAATAGTAATAAGAACTATACAGTTACTGTTGCTCCAGGAACATTTACTATTGGTAAAAAACCTGTGACGGTCACGGTTGATACCGCTACTAAAATTTATGGGGATGCGGATCCCAAGTTTATGTTAAAGGATCCATCAAGCGTACTAGTCAAGGGTGATGATGAATCCGACTTGGGCGTAACTTTGTCACGTGAAGCAATTGATGGAAAAGTCAATGAGAATTTCGGTATCTATAAAGATGCAATAACTGGTACGTCTAACAGTAAGAATTATGCGGTAACAGTAACTCCTGGTACCTTAACCATTAATAAAAAAGCTGTGTCGGTTGCAGTTGATTCTGTTACTAAAACTTATGGGGATGCGGATCCAACATTCACATTAGTTGATCCAACAAGTGTATTAGTTAATGGAGATACAGATGTATCAGTATTGGGAGTCACATTGTCACGTGCAAACAAGAGTGAGAATGTAGGCAACTATGCAATAAGTGGAACATTATCCACTGATGGAAATTATGATGTAAAAGTAACTGACGGAACTTTAACAATTAATAAAAAGAAAGTAACTGTAGCAGCAAGCGACGCTAATAAAACTTATGGGGATGCAGATCCAGCATTCACGTTAGTTGATCCAACAAGTGTATTGGTTAATGGCGATACAGATGCGTCAGTATTGGGAGTCACATTATCGCGTGTAGGTAAAGATGAGAATGTCGATACCTATAAAGATGCAATAATTGGTACGTCTACAGATGATGGAAATTATGCAGTAACAGTGATTCCGGGAACTTTCACTATTAATAAAAAGAAAGTAACTGTAAAAGCAAATCCCGCTACTAAAACATATGGTGATATGGATCCAACATTTACCTTAGTTGATCCAACAAGTGTACTGGTTACTGGCGATGATGAATCAGACTTGGGAGTCACATTATCGCGTGCAGGTAAAGATGAGAATGTTGATACCTATAAAGATGCAATAATTGGCACATCTACAGATGATGGAAATTATGATGTAACAGTAACTCCTGGCACCTTCACTATTGATCCACGAAACATTACAGTTACTGCTACAGATAGCGGCAAAGTATATGGTTCTGCTGATCGAACGCTGAACTTCACGATTGATTCGAATGATAAACTAGGTGGTTCAGATACACTAGCTAGTTTAGGAGTTAAATTAAAACGTGTAACTGGTGAGAATGTTGGAAGTTATGATATTAACGAAGATCCTGCAGAAAACTTAAATAAAAACTATAAGATTGCCTTTAATAAAGGTACTTTTAAAATTACACAATTGGAGGCTGATCCAACGGTCGATCCGTCGAAAATGACATATGGTGGAGACTTGCCAGTATTCACTGGAAGTATGGGTAATGCTGTCGAAGATCATGATATTGATCAAGCGGATTTTGAGATAGTTGATAAAGATGGAAATGTAAAAGCTGCCAGTGAATTACAAGCAGGTAGAGATTACACAATTCAATATACAGCGAAGGCTCAATCAGATTTAAAGAGTGATAAAAATTATAATTTCAAATCATTTGGAACTGCTAAATTAGCCGTCAACCCAAAGGCAATTGCTGTCACAGTGGCAGATGCTAGTAAAACATATGGGACTAAAGAAAATCCTCAATTCAAATTGACAGATGCATCGGCTGATGGTCTTGCAAATGACGACACGCTAGATGATTTGAAAATGAGTTTCAGCCGTGTTGAAGATGAAGATGCTAAAACTTATATAATCGATGGTACGGCTAACAATTCTAATTACACTGTTACTGTAACTTCTGGGAAATTTACTATTAATCAGGCTATTGTCAACGCCACGATAGCAAGTTCACCAACGGTTTACGGTGATACTCCAGAAATAACCGGTGATTTAGGTCAAGCAAATAGTGAGCATAATATAGTTCCAACTGATTTTGAAATATTTGATAATACAAATAAAAAAATAGTTACTTATAATCAGTTGCATGCAGGTGGGGATTACAGCATCCGTTATACCGACACTGCAAAGAGTGCTTTGAATAGTGATACTAATTACAAATTTAATTTTGCTACTAATACGCTAAAGGTTACTCCTAGAGCAATTACGGTTACAGCTACAGGTGGAAGTAAGAAATATGGTTCCATTGATCCGGTATTAGGTTTCTCAATTGGAACAGATGATAAATTAGGTAACCAAGATCAATTGACTGATTTAGGAATCAAATTGAGTCGTGTAACTGGTGAAAATGTCGGTAAATATGAAATTGATCAGGATCCTTCAGAAGCATTGAACAGTGATTACAAGATTACATTCGAAAATGGAACATTTACAATTAATGCACTACCAATCACAGTCAAGGCGGATGATAGCGGTAAAACATATGGTGAAAAGGATCCAGCAACCTTTACTTTAGATCCGTTATCAGAAAATGTTCTTGTAAATGGCGATAAGCTGTCTGATATAAGTAGTAGCTTGTCTCGTGCTGAAGGTGAGAATGTAGGACAGTATGCTATTACTGGTACTGCTACGAACCCTAATTACATTATCACTGTAGATTCTGGGGAATTCACTATTAAGCCTGATGAGATCAAGGCTACAGTGGCAGATGCTACAATGGTTTACGGTGATGCTCCGAAATTAACTGGTGATTTAGGGCAAGCGGATACTGCTCATCAACCAGACACATCTTATTTTGAGATATTTGATAATACGAATAACAAAATTGTTACTCCTGATGAGCTTCATGCAAATGGTGATTATACAATTCGTTATACTGATGCCGCTAAGAAGAATTTGAACGCTGACAACAATTACCAGTTTGATAATTTGGATAGTACAGCTAA
Source organism: Companilactobacillus hulinensis (assembly GCF_003946555.1). Taxonomy (GTDB): domain Bacteria; phylum Bacillota; class Bacilli; order Lactobacillales; family Lactobacillaceae; genus Companilactobacillus; species Companilactobacillus hulinensis. Next base: position 8,437 of record NZ_RHOO01000028.1, read on the forward strand.
GTTAACTGTAACTAAGCGACCTGTAACTGTTACGGCTGCTAACATTAGTAAAGTTTATGGTTCAACTGATCCTGAATTATCATTAACAGATGATTCAGCGAAAGTATTAGTAAATAATGATGACTTATCTAGTCTAGGAGTTACGTTGAACCGTGAAGATGGCAAAGACGCAACAACTTACCAGATTACTGGGGCTCCAAGTAGTGCCAATTACGATGTAACCATTCTTCTTGGTACTTTTACGATCACTCGAGCTGATGCTGATGCAACAATTAGTGCTGCTACGGTGGTTTATGGGGATGATATGCCAACATTCACTGGTAACTTGGGCCAAGTAAAAGATGATCATCCAACTATTGAACAGGGTGACTTTGAAGTTGTAGATGAATCTGGCAAAGTGGTTCAAGCTACGGATCTTCAGGCTGGCAAGATATATCATATTCAATATACAGGTGCGAAACAGGCTGCCTTAAAGAGTAATAGTAATTACACGTATAATAATTTTGGTACAGCAATACTAACTGTACATCCACGTCCCATTACCGTTAATGCAACGAATAACGAAAAGACCTATGGTTCAACTGATCCAACACTAGGATTCTCAATTGATGAGCACGATAGATTAGGGAATTCATCAGATGATTTAGGAATCAAATTGGTTCGTGATGCTGGTGAAAATGTTGGAACATATAAGATCAATCAAGATTCTTCAGAAACGTTGAATGGTAATTATACGATTGCCTTTAATCCTGGAACATTTACGATAAATAAAAAGGATATTACGGTCACGATAAATCCTGTTGAAAAGACCTATGGCGATGCTGATCCAAAGTTAACGTTTACTAATCCAGCATTAGTTGGAGATGATAATGTTGATGCTTTGGGTGTGACATTAACACGTGATCAAGGACAAAACGTTGGGACATATGCTATTAAAGGTTCTTCAGATAGTAAGAATTACAATGTCAGTTTTGTAGGTAATAACTTTGTAATCAAACAGGCCGTTGCTGATGTAACGACGAATAATGTTAATACAACATATGGCGATACACCTAACCTTTCTGGAACGACCAAAATAGGTGGGGTTACCACTGAATTGAAACCAACTGATTTTGAAGTTGTAGATGAAAATAAGGATGTCGTGAAAACTTCAGATCTACAAGCAAATGGTAAGTACACGATTTGCTTGAATACTTCAGCTCTTAGCCGTTTGGCATTAAGCAATCCTAATTATAATTTCTCACTATTTAGTTTTGGTAGTTTGAAAGTTGCTAGACGTACAGTTAAGTTGAGTATTGATGACCAGACAATGTTTGCTGGAAAAGATGTACCACAAAATCAAGCTAAAATAGATGATGGTTCGTTAAAGCCTGGCGATAGTATTTCAAACTTAGGATTAGATTATAGTAAACCAACATCCCTAGCAGTTGGAACTTATGGAATTGATGCTCAGGATACTAATCCCAATTACGACGTTGAAATAATACCTGGCAGTCTCAAGGTGCTAGGTAAAGATGTTGACCCAGATGGAAATGTAAAAGTCATCGAAAAAGATGCTGATGGCAATGTCGTCAAAGTTACTAATACTTGGACTGACGGTGGGACTACTGTTTACACTTATGATCCAAAAACTGGAGATAAAAAAGTTAGTGAATCTGATAATAATAAGCCAACATCTCCACGTACATCAGTCCCATTACCAGATATTGGAGTTACTTTGCCTGAAAATGATGGAGCCGCCACTGTTGTCAAAGTTGACGATGATGGAAATCCGAACTTCACACATTATCAAACTGATCCTGACCATGATGGAGTAAGTAGTGCAGATGAATTGAAAGATGGCACTGACCCACTTAATTCAGATAGTGATGGCGATGGAGTGAGTGATGCGGACGAAATCAAGGCTGGTACGAATCCATTAAGTTCAGATACCGATGGCGATGGAGTAAGTGACGCTGATGAAATCAAGAATGGAACTAATCCATTAAGTCCAGATACTGATGGTGATGGAGTAAGCGATGCAGAAGAGATTGCACATGGCACTGATCCGTTAAAGACCGATACAGATAGCGATGGAATAAGTGATGGCGACGAGATAAAGAACGGCACCAATCCAACGAAATCCGATACGGATGGCGATGGAATAAGCGATGGAGACGAAATCAAAGCCGGTACCAATCCATTGAAATCCGACACCGATGGCGACGGAATAAGTGACGGAGACGAAATCAAGCACGGCACCGACCCACTGAAATCCGATACGGATGGCGATGGAGTGAGTGATGCGGACGAGATAAAGAACGGTACCAATCCATTGAAATCCGACACCGATGGCGACGGAATAAGTGACGGAGACGAAATCAAGGCCGGTACTGATCCACTGAAATCCGATACGGATGGAGACGGAGTGAGTGATGCTGATGAAATCAAAGCCGGTACTAATCCATTGAAGTCAGATACAGACGGCGATGGAATAAGCGACGGGGATGAGATCAAGCGCGGCACTGATCCATTGAAGTCAGATACAGACAGCGATGGAATAAGTGATGGCGATGAAATCAAGCACGGTACCGACCCACTGAAGTCAGATACGGATGGCGATGGAGTGAGCGATGCAGATGAAATTAAGCACGGCACGAATCCATTAAGTCCCGATACGGATGGAGATGGAGTAAGCGACGCAGAAGAGATTGCACATGGCACTAATCCGTTGAAATCCGATACGGATGGCGATGGAATAAGCGATGGAGACGAGATAAAGAACGGTACCAATCCATTGAAATCTGACACCGATGGCGATGGAATAAGCGATGGAGACGAAATCAAAGCAGGTACTGATCCAACGAAATCCGATACGGATGGAGATGGAATAAGCGATGGAGACGAAATTAAAGCAGGTACCAATCCATTGAAGTCCGACACCGATGGAGACGGAATAAGTGACGGAGACGAGATAAAGCATGGCACTGATCCAACAAAATCAGATACAGACGGAGACGGAGTAGGTGACGGCGACGAAATCAAGGCCGGCACCGACCCACTGAAATCCGATACCGACGGAGACGGATTAAGCGACGGAGACGAAATCAAAGCTGGCACTGATCCATTAAATCCTGATACCGATGGTGATGGGATAAATGATGGAGACGAAGTCAAGAATCATACTGATCCGCTAAAGCCAGAAGTATATGAAATACCGAATAATCAAACAACAACTGTAAAGAAGAACCAAGACATTGCGACAACAACTAAATTAGTTAACCTTTATGATATCGATGGAAATCAAATAGATTCCAGAGCATTGGGTATCAATACTGGCTGGTATAGTGATGAAGAATATACCTTAGATGGTGTAATGTACTATCGAGTAGCCACAAATGAGTTCGCTAAGTCCAGTGATGTTTATGTCTATATTGCCAAAGAACCAACATTTGTCAGAGTTTATAATAATAACCAAGGAAATTTGGTAGACTATACTGGTTCTGCAATTGATCGTGTTCTCGAACCAAGTTCAGAGTGGAAGACTGATAGAATTGCCATTATTAATGGACAACATTATTATCGAGTTGCCACCAATGAATTTGTTCCAGTTGGTGAGGTCTATGAATATTCATATGCCAAAACTAACGTATCAACTGATTCTGTAACATCCCTCTACAACGAACGTGGGGAACAATTGAGTATTTCACTACCAGCTAATATGAGTTACAAAGCAGATAGAATTGTGTCTATCAATGGAATTCAATATTACCGTGTGGCAACGAATCAATTTGTCCCATTCACGGCAGTTCGTGAGTATTCCAATATTGATATTCAAATAACCACTAATTCCGTTACACCGGTTTACGACAAATTCGGAAGAGTATTGAACATTGCACTTCCAGCAAATGCAATTTACAAAGTAGATAGGGTCGTATATATCAATGGAATTAGGTATTATCGAGTAGCAATAAATATGTTCGTTAGAGCAATTTGATACCAAATCAAAGGAGCCTCTTAGTTAGAAGTAAATCTGACTAAGAGACTCTTTTTTTGTTGTGATGGGAACATATGTACGGTATAATAATTGCTATCAATTGATTGCAGAATATACAGCGAGCAGTTAAAATAATGACGTGAAATTAAAATTTCAAGATAATTATTGCAAAGTTCTATCTTTTCACCAAAGTCAAAAGCCGTTCGAATTGCCATACAATAAATCATATAAGCAAAGGAGATAGCCATGAATAATCATATTGAGAAAAGAAAGCAAACTTTTAAAGTACGTGATATGGACATCACTGTTTTAGTAAATTCTAGGATAGATGATGATACAAACAAGATTCTTTTTGATTATGACCTTGATAATCAAGCTATGAATATGGCATTTGCAAAGTATAGAAAAATTAAAAATATGGTAAATCCGGAAGATATTGTTTCATTTAGAAAAAAATATAATTTGTCACAGCGATCATTGGCAGCATTGTTAGGTATTGGATCTGCGACTGTAGCAAGATATGAGAAAGGATCTTTGCCAACAGAAAGTATCAGTAATTTATTACAGCAACTTATAAATGATGACGAAGCGTTTGTATCTTTCTTCGAGGTCAATGCATCTAATCTCTCAAATAATGATACGGATAAAGTTAAAACTGTGTTGGCCAATATGAAAAACGATTTGAAGTTCAATTTGATTTTAAAAGCTTATTTACTTAGCAATGAAAATGACCATCCTAGCATTGGGGATGGTTTTACCAAGTTCAATTTTAATAAATTCAAAAATATGGTTCTCTATTTCATAGAGTCCAGTAAAAATTTATCAAAAACTCGACTGAATAAACTATTATTCTACAGTGATTTTACATTTTTCAAGCAGAACACTGTATCAATCAGTGGAGCAACGTATATTCATGATCATTATGGACCGGTTCCAAATGATTTTGAATTACTGTATTCGATATTAGAAAATAACGGAACTATAGATTATATTCCCTTCAGTAATGGGCATGGAGTGGAGTTACGCACAAATCAACATGTAGATGCAAATATATTTGATGCTGATGAAATGAAGATGCTAAAAGAAGTATCAGACAAATTTATCAATTTCAATGCTCGTAAAATAACGGAATATTCTCATAAGGAAAAAGCATATTATGACACTGATTCGAAGGAACTCATTTCTTACGAATATGCATTTGATTTGAATTGATTGATAGTAAAAGATCCTAGCGGCTGTGAAATGGTGGACTTTTAACATACCTTATGATGTATTATCTCTTTTAATCTACCGAAAATTAGACTAATATATATTTTATTGTATGAATTATAATATATATTATTGATAAAGAAGGTATGTTAATGACATGGTCTACATGGCAGATTTCGCCATTTGTAACTAGCGTATTTTTTGTATTGGGTGTATTGACACTATATAGCGTTACATATAGTTGGTTAACTACCGGGACGCATACTTGGAATGTGAATATTTCAGATGACACGTTGAATACCTGGTATGGTGTATTTTACATGTTGGTATTTGTGTTCAGTATTCAGACCACAGTCGTTGGTAAAAGCGTTTCGTGGGAGTTTATGAATTTTCAACTTATCGCAATAACTTTTTGTGCGTACTTCCTGAATATTCATATTCCTTTCTATTCATTCACTCCGATAGTAATTGTATACATGGTTTTTAATCGCTCAATTGGCTATTGGCAGTCATGGGGACATGCAATCACATTAATGATTTTCTTCTGGGTATTAAATGTGATTCATGAAAAGTATAGTAATAATCGTTTTGCGTTTGTTAATTACATGTTAGTCGGCATTTTCTTCGGCGGATTACTTTTGCACAAGAATGGATTTATTTGATTATTTTTGAGGTTCTGTTGTACATGTATATTGCCATGTTATCTCAAGATAGCGCTATTAAGGTTCGTTTAGCTAAACTTGCTAGTCATGATACACTGACAAATACTGAGAATTTTTCAGCATATACGCAAGATATTGAAAGCTTTTTTAGGATAAGTCGTAAGGATAATGTGCCACTGACGATGATGATGTTTGACATTGATCATTTCAAGCACGTCAATGATACGTATGGACATCTAGCAGGTGATCGTGTTTTGCAGCACGCGGCTATGGTTGTGCAGACGGTAATTGAGGAAAATGATTCCAATATTAATTTTTATCGAACTGGTGGAGAAGAGTTCAATCTTATCTTTCCAAACTATGAGATTGGTGAGACAGAAACGGTCGTTTATCAGATTTTTAGTGCCATTAATAATATGGAAGTTCATTCTGATGAAGACCAGATTTCAATATCAATTTCAGTCGGAGTTGCGGAGTTAACGAATGATGATAAGTCTCCAATTGATTTTTATAATCGAGTTGATAATAATCTGTATCATTCTAAGAGAAACGGACGGATGCAGGTCACTATTGCTTAATATTGATAACTTACTCGAAAAGAGTGAGTTATTTTTTTTGAGCCGCTTCTGGTTCCAAAATATTTCATCTGCCGTGGGACCGATTCGAGCCAAGGTCTCGAATCTCGACTTTTAGCTTTGCTTTGCAAATCTAAAAGCTCGTCCTTTTCACGGCTGATAAAATATTTTGGCACCTCCAGCTTGTTTGGTTGGTGATTCGGTAAGAATAATTATGTAAAATTGTTTTATAATCATATCATGCACATAACGAAAATATGGGAGAATCAAATGGAAAATAAGACAAGTCGTAGAGAGTACAAAAAAACTAGTTTGTATGAAAAATCTAATGAGAAAAAGATTTTTACAAATGGTGTTTATCCTGAGATGACCAGTACAACTAAATCAGAATATCTTGCTAGAGTAATTCAAAGTAAAATTGATAGTGGGAAAGTTATTGAAATAAAGTCGAAAAAAGACTTAGAAAATTGGTTATCCATCGATGATTAACCGGATGATAATGTTTTGAATCCGATCCCATTAGTATTAAACTAACCGTGTGATGTCTTCAAAATACAGGAGGAATACTAATGGCAGAGAAACAAATTCAGATTCCAAAATTAGGATTAGGTACTAACAAAGTTGGTGGCCACAACTTATTCGATAATTTGAAGGATGAAAATGGCTACGAGGTTGTTCGTCAAGCTCTCGATGATGGTATCGAATTACTTGATACAGCTTATATGTATGGTAAAGGTCGTTCGGAAGAAATTATTGGGGATGTTCTTCAAGACTATGACCGTTCTAAAGTTATTATTGCGACAAAAGCAGCTCAGGATCCACAAAATAATATGGAATTGAACAATAGTCCAGAGTTCTTGAAGCAATCAGTTGATGATGCTTTGAAGAGATTGAAGACTGATTATATTGATATATTTTATATCCATTTTCCAGACGAAAAGACACCTAAATATGAAGCTGTAGCAGCTTTGAATGAGTTGAAGAAGTCTGGCAAAATCAAGGCTATCGGTGTTTCGAACTTTTCACTTGACCAAATCAAAGAGGCTAATCGTGATGGATTAGTTGACGTAGTTGAAGATAATTATAGTTTGGTTCATCGTGATGCTGAGAAGAATCTATGGCCATATTTGAAGGCAGAAAACATTGCCTTCGTACCATATTTCCCATTGGCATCAGGTCTTTTGACTGGTAAATATTCAATGGATGCACATGATAAGTTTAAGAATTTTAGTGATGAACAATTCAAGAATATTATTGATGCATTAGCTGAAGTTAAGGCAATTGGGGAAAAGCATGATGCTACAGTTGCTCAAACAATTCTAGCTTGGTACATTGCTAACCCAATGATCAGCACAGTTATTCCCGGTGCTCGTTTGGCTAAGCAAGTTGTCGCTAACGCTGGATCATTGAAGGTTCAATTGTCTGATGATGAATATAAGAAGATTGATTCGTTGTTTGGAGAGTTTTAATTAAATGGATAAAAACATGGATCCATTTTATAGTGCTAGCAATATAAGAGAGTTAGAGAAAAGATTAGATGAAGCAAAAAATGGAAATGGGTCTGAACATTCATTGATAGATAACAAAGTTAAGAGTGTAGACAAAAAATAAGGAACTACTCAATTTGAGTGGCTCCTTATTTTTACATTCTTATAGAAAAAAGTTAGGAACATAATTCAGTTGACACTGGTCTAAGAAATACTACGTTCAATAAGGGTGTAAATGATAATTTTGGACATCAAATTGAAAATATCGTCTATTTGGAATTATTACGTAGAGGATATAAAGTAGATATTGGTAAGGATGATGATAGAGAGATAGATTTCATTGCCAAGAAGGGTAACATGATTGAATATTATCAAGTTACTATGCAATTACCAAATGGAAGCGATAGAGAAATAGGTAATTTAAAATATTTGGATGATAATTACAAGAAGACGGTAATCACTGCTAATCGAATGGACGTGGGGAATCATGATGGTATTGAAATTCGATATATAGTAGATTGGTTGCTGAAGTGAATTTTCAAAAAATACTCAATACGAGTATTTTTTTTTGCTTCTCAAGTAATTATAAGTTATAGTGTACTAGTAAACTAATACACTAGTGGGAGGAAGAAAGTTGAAATTTGACGACAAGGTTCCAATTTATTATCAAATCAAGAATTATCTTTATCATCAAATAATCACTGGCGAATTACAACCAGGAGAGAAGTTGCCTTCAGTCAGACAGCTGGCAATTGACGTAACCGCCAATGTTAATACGGTGCAGCGTGCCTTGTCTGAGATGATCACTGAAGAAGTTATTGTCCCACAACGTGGTAAGGGTAACTTCGTTACAACTGATGTGAAAGAAATTGAACAATTAAAGAGCAAATTAGTAAATGAACAAATATCGTTGGCTTATCAACAATTACATGCGCTAGACTTGAGCGACGATGAAATATTAACTGAATTCAAACAATTTATGGAAGATGGGGATGTGCAAAATGAGCGAACTATTGAAGATCGATAATCTAAACTATAGTCATAGTTTGAAGAACATTTTACATGATGTTAATTTGACGATTGAAAGTGGCAAAATCGTTGGCCTTCTGGGAGAAAATGGTGCTGGTAAGACTACCTTGATGCGCTTGATCACTGGTAGCGCACATGGAAAAGGCAATATTTTAGTTGCTGGAACGAATAAGGAAGCTGAACGCAAGGCACATGTCAGCTACACTGAGCATCTTGGTGGATTTCAACCAAGTATGAAAGTTGGGAGAATTTTTGATTTCTATCAGACAGTATATCCTGACTTCAACTTTGCTCGTTCCAATGCACTGATCAAGTTCCTACAGATCGATAAGAGTTTGAAATTATCGGCCTTGTCAAAAGGGATGAAAGAGAAGCTTATTATCGCTCTGACATTATCACGTCAAGCTGATTTGTACCTATTAGATGAGCCATTTGGTGGAATTGATAGTATGAGCCGTAAGAAAATCATCAACAGTATCTTGAAGTGGAAACCCGAAGAATCAACAATGATTATCAGTGACCACTATGTGACTGAAATTGCTTCGATCCTGGATGAAATTGTTGTGATCAAGGATCAAACAATCAATTGCCACAAGCAGGCTGACGAGATCCGTGAAGACAAAGATATGGGAATTGAAGAATTCTACGAGAGTCTTTACGACGGAGGTGAGTCAGATGACTAGTTTTGGAAGTCTTTTCAAAGTTATGTTTAAGGATAAGTTCCGTAGTATGAATTTTATTTTGATGTTAAATGTTATTGCAATTGTAGTTAGCATTGCCTGGGATGCGATCCAAGAAGGACTTAACCCTACTGCACCATTGGCAATCGCTATGGGCTGGTCAATGTTGGCCTTACTTATGGCGTTTGTTCAATTGAGTATTAGTCAAGAACGTAAGTATACTCGTGACAGCTATCGTCTTATTCCTACAAGTAATACCAAGTTTTACTTGGCAAACATGGTGTCATCACTGGCTTCGTATTTTTATGTGCTTGTCGTCGAAGTTGTATTCTACTTTGCCACAGCATTATTCGACTGGTCATATTATATGAAGAATCTTCAAGCAATGTCGATTGTCAATGGCCGTGCAATTTTTGATGCTCCTAATGCTATTACTGGTTCTTCGGTATTGTTGGCAGTGTCACTTACATCTTTGATCTTAGCTTGGACGACAATTAATTTGATACATATGGCATCCAGTGCTGCAACGAACTTCTTGCCGTTAACTGGTCGTAAGTTCCTGAGTGCGGTTATTTATGTGGTAGTTACTTGGGTAGTGCTTCAATTCGTTGGTGTGCTCAGTGGCAGTGCTAATGATGCGTTAAATATAATTTTTAATGGCACATATACTGCAAACTTCTTCATAGTTTGGTTAATTATGGCGGTTATTATTCTGATTGAAGCAGCCGCAAGTGTTTATTTGATGAGTAGATGGGTCGAAACTATTACTGAATAGATGGAGGGAATCATGACAGGATTTGGAAATGTGTTTAGTGTGACTTTGAAAGAAAAGTTTCGCAATATGAATTTTGTATTGATGATAGATCTGATTGCCATTGCTGTAACGATATTTTTTAATATAGTTCAGGGTACTCCACCAAAAGAATCATATTTGAGTACGGTCTTCCTCTATTCACTGGTCGTGTATTTCGGAGTGTTCATTAGACTATCGGTAGTTCAGGAGAAGACATTTAGAAGTGATAGTTATCGTCTGATCCCAATCAGTAATACTAGTTTGTACTTATCTAACATGGCATCATCTTTTGTTTCGTTTCTTTATGTTGTTGTTGTACAGCTAGTGTTGTATGCAATAAGTCTTGTTATCAATATTAGAGAATTCATGGATTTCTTGAATATATCTTCCTTGATGAATGGACGTTTAACTTTTAGTGCTCCTAATGCTGTACTAGGTGGCGTAACATTTGTTGGTCAGATGTTAGGATTGGTAATTCTCGGATGGACAACGATCACACTGATTCATCTGGCAACTAGTTCTGCTAGAAACTTCTTGCCAAGCAGGGGTCACAAGTTCTTGAGTATGCTGTTGTATATCTTCGTCATTTGGTTTGTGTTGTTGGTATCTGGTAGATTCATGGATAGTATGAGCAATGCCATCAATTCGTTTTTTGATACTAGTTATATTTCTGGTTTCCTGTTTAATTTGTTGGTATATCTGATTGTGGCTGGTGTTGAGTCTGTGATTAGTATTTTCTTGATGAGCAGGTGGGTTGAGACTATTACGGATTGATTGCCTACGGTCATATGCCTACGGTCAAAAAAAATAATCCTGTTGTGGGACCGACTTTAGCCGAAAAGCGGTCTAAAGTCTCGATTTTGAACTTTGCATGGACCGCAAATTTCAAAAGTCGTCCTGTGCTGTATGAACGGTAACCCGCCGTTCTACAGCACCTTCACAACTGGATTATTTTTTTTGACCTCCGGCTGGTTTGTATTACTATCTGATTCGTGGTGGATTCGTAGTAGCCAAAGTTATTCCTAACCTGAAGCCTTCTATTTAACGTATAATGATATTAATATGGAAGGAATGATGCTTATGGCAACTATCTATGATTTTTCAGAGACAGAAATGAATGGTGACAAAATCGACTTCAAAGATTACAAGGGTAAAGTGATTTTGATCGTCAATACTGCCAGCAAATGTGGACTTGCTCCACAACTTGAGGGAATTGAAGCTCTGTATAAGAAGTACCGTGATCAAGGGTTGGAGGTTCTCGGACTTCCTTCTAATCAGTTCCATCAAGAACTCAGTTCAGATGAGGAAACAAGTGAATATTGTCAGATGCACTATGGTGTAACTTTCCCGATGACTAAGCAAGTTAAGGTCAATGGTGATGATGAAGATTCATTGTTCACTTATTTGAAAGAGACTGCTGGTCATGGTCGTATCAAGTGGAATTTTACCAAGTTCTTGATTGGTCGTGATGGTCAAATGATTAATCGCTATGCACCAACAACTAAGCCTGAGAAGGTTGAACCTGATATTGTATCTGCATTGGGTTCTAAATAATAGAATAGGAGCAAGTATTTTGGAATAATTTCCTTAATACTTGCTCCTATTTGTGTATTGTACATTTCCCCTAATCGTTATTTGAATGTTATATCCAATTTCTTATTGAACATGGAAGCTATTTGTCCAAGTAATCCGACGGAAACGTTCATAGATCCGTTTTCGATTCTTGCAATAGTTGATTGAGGTTTGCCAACTAATTTAGCAAAGTTTCGTTGGCTCATTTTCAGACTGTCTCTTAATTCTCTAACAGCGACTGCGGCTTCTAAGTTTGCTGACCCTTCTTGAATTGCTTTTGCAAATTCCGGTTCTTGTTTACTTCTTTTGGTGATGTAGTCATCAATCATACTCATTGTAGTTACTCCTCTTTTGAATAACGTTTTTTAGTGTTGATTTCAAATTCAGCAATGTACTTTGTAATTATAAGTGCATTAGTTTTGAATTCAAAATATTGTGTTTGTATTTCCACATAATTGGTATTTTGCTGGTAGCAAATTAGTCGGAAGGACTGAGAATGTTTACCAGCTATGGAAGTGGCGTAATGGCTTTAGCCATTTTACGCCACAGGATGAGCTTTAAGATTTGCAAAGCAAAGCTTAAAGTCAAGATTCGAGACTTTGGCTCGAATCGGTCCACATAGCAGGTAAATATTCTCAGTTCTGGAGACGACTACCGTTAAACAAAACAGTAGCATAAACATGCAACAACACATAGCTTTTTCCGCTTAAATCAAACAAGACCAGCAATCCAAAATCGGATTACTAGTCTTGTTTGCCTTAATGCTCGAAAGTTGACCATGTGTTGTCACACTCTCTCCAAAATTATCCCTCTGCATCATGGATAGCATCGAGAATATTATCTTGTGAAAAATCATGTTGCATATAAGCTTTGTTATCAGTAGGTAAGTGTTGTTCCAAACTGTCAAACTGTTGGAAACTAACAACACCAGTAACAGAATCGAATTCCAAAATGTGTCCACCAAAGTCATGTTCATCTGACATGAAGTGGCTGTGAAATCCACCAACTGCAGCACCATCGAAGATTTGTGGTGAGTAGTAACTTAGCAAAGTTCCTTGAACTTCATCACGTGTGAAGATACTTTGATTTTCAGCAGTTTCAGCCAGTGACTTATATGGCTGACCACATTTCTTAACGGCGCGTGTTTTCATATTCTTAAACGTACCAGTGACTTTAACTGAATAGAAGGTATTGTTGCTTTGTGAGGCATCAGTAATTTGTTGCTTGAGTTCATCACGGCTGATATCTTCAACTTCCAACATTTCAGCATAATCAGCGAAGTGACTGTTGGCGAATGGTAGAGTGAAATTACTATCAATTAGATTAACGTTACCTTTGCTGTCAACTTGATAAGGTGTGCCATCGAGAATGATAAGCTCACCATCAAGTCCTTCGCCGGTACCGATTCCAGTATCACCGTGACTCAATAATTCTTTCATAGTAATTGTTCCGTCTAGTAATCCGGGGACTAGTAATGCTAATGTTCCGTGTTGATAAAGCGTGTTTGAGTTTGACATAAATTTGAAAAGATCCTTTCCAGACTAGTATTCTTCAAGAAGTGCTGATACGAACTTGTGGTTATCAGAATAATCAACAGGGATGTCGATCACTACAGGACCGGATGTTGCGAAGGCTTTTGCCAAAGCATCTTTTAGTTCAGCTTGTGTAGTAGCATGCATACCAGTTGCGCCGAAACTCTCAGCGTATTTAGCGAAGTCAACTTTACCAATATCAACACCAGCGTTGCGACCATACTTAGCTTCTTCTTGGAACTTAACCATATCGTAGTAACCATCGTTCCAAATTAGTTGAACGATGTTCAAGTTGAGACGAACGGCTGTCTCAAGTTCTTGACCTGAGAATAGGAAGCCACCGTCACCAGATACTGAAACAACTGGCTTTTCCGGACGTTCTAGAGCTGCGGCTATCGCCCAAGGAAGAGCAACTCCAAGTGTTTGCATACCATTACTGAATAGCAAGTGACGAGGCTTGTAACTTCTGAAGTGACGTGCCATCCAGATGTACAAACTACCAACATCAACGGCAACAGTTGTGTCATCGTCAACTTGATCTTGAAGTTCTTTGATGATAGCTAGTGGGTGAACACCTTTTGTTGGATCTTCAGCTGGGACTTCATCTTGAGATAGGAAGTTAACTTGCATTTGGTGCAAGTGTGATTTCAAGTCGTCACTAAGTGAAATATCTTCAGGTAAGTTGTGGGCAATGTCACGCATAGTTTTGGCAATATCAGCTTGAACAACTAAGTCAGGTTGGTATTCGTTAGAGATCTCTGGAGTCGTACTATCAATGTTGATAACTTCACCAACACGATCGATGTTCCAGATTCTAGCTTCATATTCAACGGGATCATAACCTACAGCGATAACCAGGTCACTTTCCTTGAGAATAGCGTCACCGATTTGGTTTCTGAAGAGACCGACACGACCGTAATAATTCTTTTCGAGGTCACGAGAGATAACCCCGGCACCTTGGAAAGTTTCGACAACGGGAATTGAGAATTTGTGCAATAAGTGATGAATTGCTTCGGTTACTTCTTCACTTGATGAGCGCATACCAGCTAGAATAACTGGTAGTTTAGCATTTTTGATTTTTTCAATAATTTCGTCAACGATTTCAGCACTAGCGCTACCTTGCTGGATGGGAGCTAAAGCTTTGATTTCAGGAACGGTTACTTCGTCATCTAGGACATCTTTTGGAAGTGAGATGAATGTTGCACCAGCCTTTGGAGCCATAGCTGTTTGATATGCGTTAGCAAAAGTTTCAGACAAGTTGTTTGAATCTTGAACCTCAACACTGTCTTTTGTAGCTGAAATCATCAATTCCTTACTAGGAATACTTTGGTGAGTCAATCTTGCGACATCGTTACGAGGAACCTGTCCACCCAAGGCAACGACAGGGTCACCTTCAGAAGTGGCGGTGATAAGACCAGTGGCTAAGTTAGAAACACCAGGTCCAGAAGTAGTTGCGACGATGCCGGGTTTACCAGTCAAACGGCCAATACCAGATGCGATGAACGCAGCGTTTTGTTCGTGGTGAGTGATGATAAGCTTAGGAGCCTTGGGATTGTCGCTGTGTTCCATTAGATCGAACAGCTTGTCCACCTTAGCGCCAGGAAGTCCGAAGACATACTTGACCCCTTGATTGATCATGGAATTGAATAGAGCTTCGGAACCGTTTTTCTTAATTGACATTGAAAGTAATCCTCCTTGAGAAACTATTGTTTTGATGTTATTGTGTATAACATAAATCGTTTGTGTTGATTTGTCAACACGTAACACTTGGAGAGAATTATGAAAAATATCGGATACCTTGCACAGGATATTTCCATCCTGCATAGACAATATTATAAGGATACAAAAGAACAATTTGACGCACTGAATTTGAATCCGACCGCTGCTTGTATCTTGTTATCAATCGGTGATTATCCAGAAATAAGCCAGAATCAAGTTGCCAGATTGCTGGTAGTTGATAAAGGATTGGCGACACGTGAGATCAACAAAATGCAGAAGATGGATTACTTGAGCAAAGTTGATGGTGCCGGTAAAACTAAGAATCTGCTTCTGACAGATGTTGGACGGGATGTTGTTGAGAAGATCCAACATATCAGAATTAATTGGTGGGCAGATAGATTCGCTGATACTGGAATCAGTGCTGACAGTCCCTTGGTTGATGCGATTGAGACTGTTGTTAGTGGAATTGTTGAGATTGATGAGGAGTGATGAAGATGATTGAAAAGTTTACAGAGAATAATCCATGGAAGAATGGACATTTTGATAATCATGATTTTCGAAAAAATATTAGTAGTTTAGAGTTTAATGTAGGTAATGAAGTTGCCGTGGGTAAGGAAAAATTAACTGATAAATAATCAGAATATTTTGTAGAACTTGAAAAAAGCGCAAAAAAATAGATCACCGAGACTCTAGCAAGTCGTGATCTAAATTTTAGCTTATGATTTACCACCACTTCGGTGGGTTGTGGCGGTATAGCACATTGTAGGTGCTTACCGTCTTTTTTATTACATTCATATTGTATCAGGCGATAATAGATTCAGCAATCAAACCGTATTATTTGACGAACTACAAAATAACTCCTAATCTCGATATATAAAATAGTTATTAAACTATATATAAATAAAGAATGGGAGGAGCAAATGACAACAAAAATTGGCGTTATCTTAGGTAGTACAAGAACAAATTCATTGGGTAGTAAAATCTTCAAATATCTTCAAACAACAATGAAAGATACAAATGAAGTCGAGTATACATGGCTAGACTTGCGTGACTATGAATTACCACTGTATGATCACATCGAAACACCACTTGAAGAACACATTCATGACTTGAATACAGTTGAAGGTGAGTGGTTGGATGCACTGGAGGCACAAGACAGCTACGTTATCCTCACACCTGAATATGACCGTGCAATTCCGGGTGGCTTGAAGAATGCTCTGGATTTAGTTGGACCAGAGACAGCTCGCAAGCCAGTTCAAGTTGTGGCATATTCGCACTTCAGCGATGGTGGGATCGTCGCAGCCAATTCATTTGTTGCTATCTTGCAGATGTTGAAGATGATTGTACTACCTGAACCAGTTTTGTTGTGGTTTGCTGATAATAATTTCAATGAGGATGGAACACTTAATCCTGACGATGAGAATACTGCACACTTTGCGGATAGATTGAATGGTGCGTTTCGTGAAATTGAATTTTATAGTCGTGCTTTGAAAGAGAATAAGTTTGAATAAAAAGTTGCTCGCAAATATCAATTGCGGGCAATTTCTTTCTAAATCAGAATCCCCTCAAAATGATCCATCTCATGTTCAATAATTTCAGCTACAAAATCAGAAAAAGTCTGAGTATGTGGTTCAAAGTTCTTATCCAAGAATCGGACTTTAATATCCTGGAAACGCTCAACGGGACGTTCACCAACAAGTGACAGACATCCTTCTTCAGCGGCGTACTTGCCTGACTTCTTAGTGATAACTGGATTGATCATTGGCATTGACATCATACCGATACGAAAGACGAGAATGCGTTTGTTGACGCCAATCATGTTGGCCGCCATGCCGACACAGTTGTCTTTGTGTGCCTCCAATGTATCAAGCAAGTCCTGAATGACTTGTGCATCCTGTGGAGTGGCTGGTGTAGATTTTTGTGATAGTAAAGTTGTGTCGTGGTTAATTGATTTGATCATGTGTGAATCCTCAATTTCTAAAGTATATAGCAATGATACAATAACATTAGAAATCAAACGAGGGGGAGCTTATGAATTTATTATTTGCCATCGACGATAACGTAGTCGACCAACTTTTAACAACACTCTATTCGATCCAAGTTAACACTCCAAAGACACCATTATCCATCTATGTGATTCAGAATAAACCGCTCACACAAACTAACCGAATAAAAGAATTCTGTGATAAACGAAATGTTGAATATCATCCAGTCTTAATCGACGGTGACTTATTCAAAGATGCACCAGTAACTGACCGTTATCCCGCAACAATTTACTATCGTTTGCTTGCACACAACTATCTACCGGAAGACCTCGATAGAATCCTCTATCTGGACATCGACATCTTAGTCATCAACAACTTACTTCCATTATATAATCTCGACATGGAAGACAATCTATATGCCGCTGCCAGTCATTCAGCACTGACAAGTGACGTGACAGATTCTATCAACAAATTACGTCTAGGTAATTATGAGGCCGAGAGTTATTACAATTCTGGGGTTCTACTTATGAATCTGCCTTTGATTAGAAAACAAGTGAAAGCTGAAGATATTTTCAATTATATTAATGAAAATAAAAATACTTTATTATTGCCTGACCAAGATGTACTCAATGGTCTATATGGCCATCAATTCAAAAAAGTTCCTGACGAAATCTACAATTACGATGCAAGAATGAGTGTCATCTACCAAACATTGAGTACAGGTGAATGGACACTGGACTGGGTCATTACGCACACAGTCGTGTTGCATTTCTGTGGACGTGACAAACCTTGGAAGTCAGAATACCGTGGCAGATATTCTGGATTGTACAAACATTACGCACATCTCGCCAAATTGGTATAGGTGTACCGTACAAAAGCCGGTGTAAAAAGATTTTCAAAACCTGTTTACATAACTATACGCTGGGTATATATTTGTACCTGCGGATAAAATTGTGGCAAAAGCTAATGATTTTAGCCATAATTTTTTAGTTATGAATAGTTAGTATTGATTATACTAACTTAAAACATTTTTTATACAGGGGATATTTACGTATGGATGTACCTAGGAAAATAAATATCAAGGCATTGCTGACCGCGGACGATGCACAGGCGTTACTTTTTGGCTTCGCATACTTGCGATTCACTGGCACCATTGATCGTACGTGGATTTTGCAGAATAAGAGCCTGAAAACAGAGCTGAAAACAGTCGATGTTCCTGAATATCAATCAGAACTTGAGGCGTTGTTTGACAAGGTCATCTCAGCTGATGAACAATTAACAACTTCTCAGCGCAATGACTTGTTCTCACAACTGATTGATATGCCAATAGTACATATTATTGGTCTAGCTCGTTCGCTGAATTCACGGTTCTCTTCTGATAACTATTTACGTTCAACGTATAGTTTGGAGAAGTTGATGCTTTCACTGGCCGATATTCAACCAGACGACAGCGTCTTGGATCCAACCTTCAGTAGAAGCGAATTGATATTCAGGTTGATGCTCCATAACAGAACTCAATCGATCACTGCTGAAGCAATCAACGATGAAATCGTGGCGATGGGATACATTGCTTCATTAATACTCGGTGCAACTAACACACATCTATATACTGGTGAAGTGTTGGATGATCCGCAGTACTTCAATGGAGATTACTTGCAGAAGTTCGACAAGGTTGTGACAGTGCCACCAGTTGGTGCTCGGATGGAATATACCGATAATGTAATGGATGACAAGTACAATCGATTCCCGTTCGGTGTGCCATCTCGTAAGTCTGCCGACTGGGCATTTGTTAGTAATGCTGTTAGTTCGTTGAATGCTGATCCACAGAGTAAGGCTGTCGTCGTTGTTCAAGACGGTGCCTTGTTTCGAAGTGGTAGGGATGCCATAATTCGTCAGAATATGATTGATTATGACTTGATTGAATCCGTTATCTCGCTTCCTAATGGAAGTATCGGGACTACGACCGCACCCGTTTCGGTGTTGGTACTGGGGATGAACAAGTCAGATGAGATGAAGAATAAGATTCAGTTTATCAAAGTTGAGAAGAGTGGACTCAATAAGAAAGAGATTGAGTTCAGTGACGATGAGATTAAGCAAATAACTAAGTGGTATCGCAACAAGGAAGATATCGAGGGTATTTCAAGAATCGTCAGCAAGAATCAGATCAACAAGTCAGAACTACTGGTTAACAAGTATGTCTATTCACCATATTTCAATGTTGATGGACAAAGCATTCAGTTCCATCATGACAAGTTGGAAGCGATGAAGACGATACCTCTTAGTCAGATAGCTGAGATAGGCCGAGGATTCAACTTGACGACCAAAGATGAGAATCGTGACGGCAAGTATAAGATTATCAAGATTTCAGATTTGAAAGATGAAATTAGTTATGATCGACTGTCACATTTTAACTTAAGTGGTAATGCCGATATCGAACGCTATTTAATAAGAAGAAACGACATCATTATGTCGATTCGTGGGACTATCAGTAAGATGCGCCTGATTGAAGATGACGTGAGTTATATTGCGATTAATTCCAACATGGTTCGACTTCGCGTCAAGAGTCAGAATTACGATCCACAGTGGTTGAGTCTGTATCTAAATAGTCCGTTGATTAAGATACTCCTTAATAAGTCGTCCGTGGGTAGTACAATTGCCCAGATACCAGTACGAGACTTGGAGAACTTGCCGGTACCAGTCCTTGATATTGAAGAGCAGCTGAAAATGGCTACTAATTATATGAGGGAAAACGATAAGGTTGAACAGATAATTGCTCAAATGAGAGATGTGCAACAGACTCTGAAAAAGAATCTGTATGATCAGATGAACATTACCGATGCAGTAGAATTACTATAAAAAGATTACAGTTCTTTAACAATGGATATTAAATAAGTCTGTTGTGTTAATATTTAATTATATTTGTATATCATGTTCGATTATGTGCTTTTCGATATATGTCAAAGAATTCAATTTAATGTGTACATAAATACTCATTATCAATTCAAAAATGTATTTTGTGACATATTTTGTGACAAATATGCTATGATTAGTAGACATTTTGTCTAGAATACCGTTGAGGCAATATTAATTGAGTGGTAGCATTTTAATGAATACCAGCAATGGTTGTTATTTGGAGGATTTCAGTGGGGTCAGAACAAACGATAAGCATGGTGCAGATTCTTGCCATACTTCGTAAACATTTAAAAATGATTTTGGGGACAACGTTAGTAGTTACCTTTGCCGTAGCATTCGTGACTTTTTTTGTTATGTCACCCAAGTATTCAGCAACAACAGAACTACTAGTTAATAGGAAGTTATCTTCTGAAATGCAAGGCGCACAGTTGCAACAAACACAAGCTGATGTGCAGATGATCAATACTTATAAGGATATTATTACTAGTCCCACAGTGTTGAAGGATGTTAATAAGGAAGTTAGTAACTATCCTGGCTATCCAGGTTCAATTGGAGCCTTAAAAGATAGCATTTCAGTAAGCAGTCAACAGAATTCACAGGTATTCTCAGTTACAGCTAAGGCCAAAGATGCCAATACAGCGGCTGAAATTGCTAACTTGACAGCAAAGGTATTCAAGAAAAAAGTTGTAAAAATTATGAGTATCAATAATGTCTCAATCGTATCAGAGGCAGCAGTTAATAAGAATCCAGTTAGTCCTAGAAAGACACTTAACTTGCTTGCAGGTATCATTGTTGGGTTGCTACTAGGTATCGGTATAGCATTTATCCGTGAAATCACTGATAGAACTGTTTCATCAACCGACTTTTTAACAAACGAACTTGGACTTACGAGTCTTGGTATTGTTAGTGAAATCGATCAGAGTGAAGTTAAGAAACGTATTTATCAGAAGAAACGTCTTCACGGTACCAGTGGTGCCGGATTGAATCCACAAGTTAGTCAAAGGAGAGTGTAATCATGGCCTTCTCATTGTTTAAGACTAAGAAACAAAAACAAAAGCTTGATAACACAAGTTTGAAGTATGGTGTTGGTCTTGTTACTTACACTGATCCAAAGGGACAAGTTTCAGAACAATTCAAGACAGTTAGAACTAATATTCAATTCTCATCAATTGATAAGAAATTGAATTCAATCATGTTTACGTCGTCTGATCCATCAGAGGGTAAGTCGACTGTTAGTAATAACGTTGCTGTAACTTGGGCAGATCAAGGATCAACTGTCGTATTAGTTGATGCCGATCTTCGTAGACCAACTGTTCACAAGACGTTTGGCTTGAGTAATCGTAAGGGATTATCAAGTTACCTATTAGGTAATGCAACTTTGGAAGAAATCGTTCAACCAACTGTCGTCGATAACTTGTTCGTTATCACTAGTGGACCAGTTCCACCTAATCCTTCAGAGTTGCTTGGAAGCATGCGTACACAAGACCTAATGGTTCGCTTAGTTGATAAGTATGATCTATTGATTCTTGATGCTCCACCAGTTAATACCGTTACTGATGCACAAGTACTTGCTGCACGTGTTGACGGAACTATCTTGGTTGTTCCACAAGGAATCGCTGATAAGGCTGGAGTAAAGCATGCAAAAGAAGCCCTAGAAACAGTTAACGCTAATATTCTAGGAGCAATTATGAACCGTGTAACTGAACAGAAGTCTGGTGGTTACTACGGTGGTAGTTACTATGGTGGATATTACGGTGGCTACTATGGTACTGACGAAAAAGATAAAGAAAAAGAATAATAAATCTTAAAATGAAACGAGTTGATAAAAATGGGATTAATTGACTTACATTGTCATATTTTGCCGGGCGTTGATGACGGAGCAAAGGACATGCCAATGGCGCTAGAGATGGCTCAAGCGGCGGTAGATCAAGGAATAAGCCATATTTTATTGACACCGCATCATATGGACGCAAATTATACGAATCATAAAAAAGATGTGATTCGTAAGACCGCTGAATTTCAGAAGGCAATCAATGACAACGGAATACCATTGACGGTCTTCCCAGGACAAGAAGTTCATCTGACCGGAGACTTGCTTAAGGCAATCTTTGCCGATGATATTTTGTTCATGGATTCAGGCAATCGATACTTGTTATTGGAGTTCCCTCACACAGAGGTGCCGGAATACGCAGAGAACATGATCTTTGAATTAACTTCACGAGGGATAACACCAGTTATTGCCCATCCGGAGCGTAATCAAGGATTCCAACGTGATCCTGACCTTTTGACATCATTTGTTGAAATGGGATGTCTAACACAACTAACTAGCAGTAGTTATTTAGGAGTGTTTGGAGAAAACGTCAAAGACTTAACAAGTAAGATTATCAAGGCAAATTTGGGATTTGCCTTTGCATCAGATGCACATAACTTCAAAGGACGCAGATTCTTGATGCGAGACGCATTCGGTAGGCTGGAAAAACATGAGGGTGCTAGAATAGCTCAACGATTTAATGAGAATGCCAAACACATTATTAATGGGGAAGATGTGGCTGTTGAAGATTTTAAGTTGATTTCTGAGTTGAAGAAAAAGAAACGTTTTGGTTTCTTTTAATAATATTTGAGAAATCGAATTCATTATTAATGATATAAAAGTATGAATAAGTATTGATCGCAAATTGCAAGAACAAGTTAGCCACTTTTTAAAATACTGATACCAAGGGGATTTCAGTTAATGGAGTTAAGTAAT
>NZ_RHOO01000029.1 GCF_003946555.1 Companilactobacillus hulinensis
GGATATCACTTAGCTGATAATCAATCAAAAGATGTTACCGTAACTCTTACTGGTGACCCTGATAATCCTTATTCTATTGATACTTCTAAGGTTCAATTAACTGGTGATCCTGTGGATGGTAAATCTCTTTCTGTCGCTACTAGTGAAGGTTCAACTATCCCTCTTGATGTTCAACCTGGTAAAGTTGGGGATACTCAAACTTTTACTATTACTCAAGATATGCTACCTACTGGCTATCACTTAGCTGATAATCAATCAAAAGACGTTACCGTAACTCTTACTGGGGATCCTGATAATCCTTATTCTATTGATACTTCTAAGGTTCAATTAACCGGTGATCCTGTTGATGGTAAGAAACTTTCTGTTTCTACCAGTCAAGGTTCAACTATCCCTCTTGATGTTCAACCTGGTAAAGTTGGGGATACTCAAACCTTTACTATTACTCAAGATATGTTACCTGCCGGATATCACTTAGCTGATGGTAAATCAGAAGATCAAGTTAAAGTAACTCTTACTAGTGACCCTGGTAATCCTTATTCTATTGATACTTCTACAATTGAATTAACTGGTGATCCTACTAATGCTGGTAAATACACTGTTACTTTACCTGATGGTTCTACTGGTTCCACTTCTTATGAATCAGCTCATGTTGGTGACCCTGTTACTATCGACGCTCCTGCAATCAAAGGATATCATCCAAATAAACAAAAGATCGATGGTACATTAGACGCCAAAGGTAACTTCGTACCAAATAATCCTGATGACCTAACTTACACTGGTAACCAAGAAAATAACAAACCTGTCACTGTCAGTTCAAACCTAGGTGATTTGAAGTTAACTGCTTCTGGTAAAGTTGGAGATACAATTCCTGTCCAAGTACAAAAGAAAACTGGTTATACTTCTGACAAAGATACTGTTCAAGCAACTGTTAATCCTGATGGTACAATCACAACTACAGAAAAAGTCACTTATACTGGTGTTACAAACACAGTCAAAGATGCAACTATCACAAATCCAGATGGAACAACTACTACACTACCTGTAGCCCCTGGTAAATATGGTGATGGAACATCTACTGTAGCAATCAAAGCTCCAAACGGTTACATTGCTCCAACTGTATTGGTTCACTACAATTCTGATGGTATTGCAACATACACTAATGCTACTGGTAGCCCAGTCGACATTACCAAGCTTGCATTCACCGGTAAAACTCTACCTACTAACGATGTTAATGTTCCATCAACTCAAGGTGACAAGTCATTACATATTCCTTCAGGTGTAGTTGGAACAACTTCTAAACCAATCACACTTGATCCTATTTATGGTTACGAAACACCTCAAGTTCAAATCAAGTACACTCCAGAAGGTGCTGTAATCACTGACTTGGCTGGTAATGCAATCACTGATGCTAACAAGGTTAAGTACAATGGTGTTCTTAATCCTGCAACTACTGTAAATGTTAAGACTCCAAATGGTAAGACTATTGAATTGAACATCCCTGAAGGTCACTACGGCGACAAGCCTGTTACAATTACTGCTCCTGCCATTGCTGGGTACAGTGCTCCTGCAGTACTTGTAACATACGACAAGTCAGGAATGGCTAAGATTGCTTATGCTGCTCAACCTACAAAGGAAGTAACTCCTACTGATACGTTGAACTACACAAGTGAATATACTGGTTCAAGTAACCAGAACGAAGACAATAACAATGGCGAAGGCGTTATCGAACACAAGCGTCAAACTATTGCTACATATTCTGACAAACCTGACGTTGAGATATATCAATTCGGTGAAGATAAGGCTATGACAAAGGTCGGCAATAGAATGTTGGCCCACGCTACTAATTGGCAAAGTGATGCCGTAATAACTGTAGACGGAATCAGTTATTATCGTGTTGCTACAAATGAATGGGTAAAATTAAGCCAAGCATATCCTTATCAAGCTCTTAACTCATACATCAGAACTTATGATGATTCAAACAAGCTTATCTTCAAAGCAGAAAGTGAATTAGTTAAGAACAGAACTCTTGCACCAAGCAGTAGTTGGATCACTGATCGTGAAACATACGTAATCAATGGTACAAAGTACTTCCGTATTGCTACTAACGAGTTCGTCAGTGCAGATGATGTCTACGTATACTCACCTGTTAACATGACAGTCACAACTCATTCCAATTCATACACTCCTGTCTACACTGCCAAGGGTGAATTGGTAAGCAACAGAACTCTCAACTCCAACACAGATTGGTCAGTTGACAGCGTTACCTACATCAATGGTGACAAGTACTATCGTATTGCCACAAATGAATTCGTCAAAGCATCAGACGTTGATGTAAATCACTAGAAATGTTAACTAAAAAGGAGCCGTATCTCACAAAACAAGTGAGATATGGCTCCTCTTTTCATTGGTGGAAATCAAACTAGTCGGAAGGACTGAGAAATATTTACCAGCTATATACACCACCGGACGAGTTTGAAGGCTTGTCGAACTTAACAAGTCTTTAAACCGAGTACCGAGACCGCACTTCGGCTCGGTAAGTTCCGCATAGCAGGTAAATATTTCTCAGTCCTGGAGACGGCAAACAAAAAAAGTCGATCACACGATCGGCTTTTCGTATTCCCTATAACTTCTTTGCACATTCATAAATAGCATCTTCACTAGCGGCAGCCTTGCCAACTAGATTAAGGAATGCGTGCGACATACCACCATAACGGATGTATGTTGCATCGACTCCTGCCATGCCTAACTTTTCAATGAATGCTTCATCTTGAAGACGGAATGGATCATATTCACCAGTGAGAACTGTTACTTTCTTAAACAATGATGGGTCGGCATACATTGGCGAAAGAATTGGCGATGTCAGGTCAATTTCTTGTTCTGGTAAATAAAGTTCAGTCATCTTTTTATCCAATTGTTTGAACACTTCATATGATGCATGTAATACAGCACGTTGTTCATCAACGATTGGAATACGCGAATCATCCCACAATCCACCTTCTAGGTTAGATCCATGAACAACTGTTGGATAGAATAACAATTGACTTGCTACGTCACATATCCCCATATAGTGACTAAGTTGTGTCAATCCCAATGCCATGGAACCTCCGGCGGAATCTCCTGCTAAGGTAATATCATGTTTGTTTTTAACAACTTCTGCTAATACGGAAAGGCAGTCCCACAATCCAAATGGATATGGGTTCTCTGGTGCTAATCCATAATCTACTGAATAAATCGTACCTTCAAATCTTGTTGCCAATAATCTTAGTGGAATCAATGAATCTTCGGCACTACCACCGTAATATGCTCCACCGTGGATATAGATCAAGGCACGATTGTTATTTTCGAATCCTTTTTTGTAGATTCTCAAGTAACGGACTTTACGTCCCATTTCATATGAATAACGACTATCGACGCAGATATTTGGATACTGCATCTCTGGAATTGGTTGTGGTTCTGTTCCAGCACGCAAGACGGTTAGGTCGTTGGACAATACTGGATTATCAACTACTCCTTTGAGATCATTCCAAGTATTAGGCTCATAAGAATGTGCATCTACACGATCCTTAATTACCATTTTTACATCTTCAAGACGAGGAACTTCAACTGGTTCTACTCGTTTAAGACGATTTAATTCGGTCAAATAATTACTTGTGATCATAATTAACTCCCCTATCTATTCTTGAAGCCTAGAAGGCCTCTTCAACTTTTTGATTTTTCTTTGCTTCTGCAGCAGCTTTTTCTTTCTTTTCATTCAAATTATAGAATACAAGAATTACCATGATAACAACTGCAAGTAAAATTGGAAGCCAAACGAAGTTGATATTGATAGCAAATTGAGCTTTTGTTGCTTGTGTCTTAGCTTTTGCAGCAAATCCACCCCATGTCAGGATCCATCCTGATAGGGCACCACCAATACCCATTCCGATCTTGGCACCAACAACGGGAACTGATGAAAGGAATCCAGGTTCCTCAATGTGTAGATGTGTTCTTGCATATTCAACTGTGTCAGCAATCATAACGAAGGCAATTGTGAAGACAGAACCCATGGCGATCATGGCTATTCCATTACCAATGAACAATAATGGCAAGTTCTGTGATTTTTGTCCTAATGGCATTAATACTTCACCAATGATGAATAATACAAGTGACATATCCATAACATCACGGTTCTTAAATTTCTTTGAGAGAAGTGGAGCAGCTAAGTTACCAGGTACAGCGAAAATCGTCATACCTAGGAACAAGCCGACAATTGCGGGGCTCTTATATACGTAGTTAATGTAGAAAACACCTGAAGCCATTCTGACAACCCAGAATGTTTGGATACAGATAAAACTCAATGTAAGAATTACCCAAGGACGGTTCTTGAAGGCACCTTTGAATGATTGAATAACTGACAAGTGACCTTGGATCTCTTCACCGTCCTCTTCAACAACCGCTCTTTCTCTTAAGTTTGCGAATGCTAAGAAGAAGCAGACTGCGATGACAATACCAACGATACCGCCCCAAATTGCGAAACCGGTCTGTTGGTTCTTACCACCAAAGAAACTAACCATTGGTAGTGTAACTGCACCGATAACAGCCGTACCAGTATTTGTTAATACCATTCTTGCAGATGCAAGATTGGCACGTTCTTCTGGATCATCAGTCAAACTTGGCAAGATAGCAGTAATAGGTGTGTTTGATCCTGAATAGATCAAACTGAAAATTGTATAAATAACACTGATCCAAATCATTTGAACGGTCTTATTGCCACCAAATGATGGATTGAAGAATAGCAGGAATGCCAGAATTCCTAATGGAATACCGAACCACAAGAAGTATGGTCTTGCTTTACCATACTTTGAATGAGTATGATCGATCAAGAATCCGAAGAACATACCATCGAAGGCATCAATGAAACGAACTAGTAAGAACAGCGTTCCAACGAAAGCAGCCGATATTCCGAGGACAGTCGTGTAGTAGAATAACAAGTAGAGACCAACCATTTGCCAGATAAGATTCCCAGCCATATCAGTCATTCCATAAAATATACGTTGTTTCCACAGCTGTAACTTGGACATAATATTTCCTCCTTTCGATTAACAAGATATTGACAATCATTTCTAAATTATTATCAATATTTTGATATCGTTTTCAAGTACATTATATAACCTGTTTAAACATATGCAAGGGGTAATCTGTAACTTTTTTAATCATAATTTGAGTTTTCTTTGATATATCAACGTTTACTAAACATAATTTAATTTATAATTTGTGCTATTTTTATCTAACTTAACACAAAAAAAGCCTGCCGTCGGCAGACTTTTATTTTGAGATTCTTCGACTAGTTTCACCAGCAATTGCCTTGACTGGCAACACATAATTCTGTTTCAACTGGCACTTAGGATCCTTGATGCGTTTTAGTAACAGATCAATCATCAATGTGACAATATCTTCAATCGGTTGTTCAATTGTTGCCAATTCTGGGTGGAATTCTTGGATGAACTTAGTTCCATCATAACCTATCAATCTTAAATCTTCTGGAATCTTAAGTCCTAGCGACTTGGCCTGTTGCACAACAAGTAAGGAAGTTAAATCATCAGTACAGAACACTCCGTCAACTTGATTATTACTAAGGACTTCTTTGATCTTCATCCCTTTGATATTAGGAGAAGCATCGAACTTTATTTCAGTTAATCCAAATTCCAAATCATGTTCTTCAATTGTCTTCCGGAATCCTTCTAATCGCTTATTGGTAGGACTATTAGGCCGATTAGCACCCGAAATAATTTGCACATTTTTACTACCAGATTCCAACAATATCTCGGCTGCAGTTTTGCCTCCTTGATAATTGTCTGAACTAACAATTGGAATATTCTCTGATAAGTATCTATCAAATGAAATGATTGGCAATCCAACTTGTTGATATTCTTCAATTTCAAGGTTATGCGATCCAGCAATTATCCCATCAACCTGATTAGCTATCAGCATACGTAGATAAGCACGTTCTTTTTCCTTATTATTACCGGCATTACACAGAATAATTCTGTAGCCTTTGGTGAACAATTGATTCTCGATAGTTTCAACCATTTGACCAAAAAAAGGATTGCTGACGCCGGGGAAAATAACGCCAATTATCTTGGCACTTTTTCCCTTCAGCGACCTGGCCAAACTATTAGGCTGATAATTCAATTCTTTCATTGCCGCAAAGACCTTACTCTTAGTCTTCTCTGACAATGAACCATAATTATTGATCACTCGCGATACAGTTGTTGGTGATACTTCAGCCAATTTTGCAATATCTTCTAGTTTAGCCATCTGCAATCCTCATTACTTGTTAATTTTATTTAGTTTAATTTTCTCCACATCAACATTATTTGATTTAACAGAGAATTCCGTTCCATTTGGGAATACCCGTCCAGTAATTACTTTTTCACCATCATTAATGAATAATTCAAAAATAGTATTATCAAAATACAACGTTGCTGTGATATTTTCTCCAGGTTCAACCGTTGCAATTCGTCTAGTTCCATACACTTGGGCAAATTGCTGACCGGCATTACCACGATCAACTATAATTTTACCATTTTTAGAATTCAATTTAATTTGTAATTGCTCATCTTCATTACTAATAATTGATACTTCTGCATCCTCATCAGCATCAACCTTAAGGTTTAGTTTTGTTTGTGCTGAAATCTTGCCTGTTGGGAATTGTTCTAATTCCAATTTGTCATTTTCCACTACTGGTGTTTGATACAACTTACCGTTTTTAATCGTTAATTCTTTTACCAGACTATAACAATGTGCCCATCCCTCAACATCCGTTGGGTACTCTATCTCTGGCAATCCAACCCAACTAATTGACAATACTCGGCCATCCGGTGCATTAAATGCCTGTGTGGCATACACATCGAATCCCTCATCGAGATTGTGCAATTCAGATGGATTGACGAAACTAAAAGTATCCCAATCAAATGATTCTCCAATAACATACGCATTTGGATAGATATTGTTGTAATCCAATACATCCTTAGAGATACCTTGTGGACAAAATAGTAAGACTGGCTGGTCATCGATGAATACCAAATTAGGACATTCCACCATATAACCCATTTCTTGATTGGTAAAATGTAATTCGGTCTTGAATTGCCATGGTCCTGTTACTTCATCGGCTTCATATACTAACACGTGTCCGGTTTTGTTCGTTCTTTGTGCGCCAATAATAATATAGAACTTGCCGTCACGTTCGATGATTTGCGGATCGCGAAAATGGTCAGTATAGCCGACTAGTGGCTTATTGATCAGTGGTTTGGGCATCTTCTGAATCTGGTTGTGATCATCCATCCATGCTCCGACTTGCTTAGGGTGCCTTACCCAATTATCATCACGAACATTTCCAGTATAGACAATGAATAGTTGGTCATTTGAGACAATTGCCGAACCAGAATAAGCGCCATGACTATCGTTCTTAGTATCAGCAAAAATAGAAATTCCATTATCCTTCCAATGGACTAAGTCATCAGATGTTAGATGATCCCAGCTCTTCAATCCATGCACTGGACCAAATGGGAATGATTGATAGAACAGATGCCACTGATTATCGTAGTAAGAAAAGCCGTTGGGGTCATTTAACAATCCTGTAGTAGGTTGAATATGATAACCCAAACGCCAATGTGACTTGGCAATTTTAGATTTGATATCTTCTATTTGACTAGCTGGCCACTGATCATATGGTTTGTATCTTAATTCAGTCGTCCATTCTGTAATCATCTTAAATTCCACACTTTCAACTTTTATATTTACTTAGATTGTAATCGTTTTATCCAAAATGTCAAACGTATAACATTCTATAAGAATAGCGGAGTGGTTCAATTGTAAACGATAAGCAAAAATATAATAATAAATTAATTGTCAAACGTTTGACAATTCCAAAAAACCATGTATTATGAAGTCATAAAAGCGATTACATTTTGAGGAATGTATTAGGAGGATGACAATATGAATCATGAACAAGTTGCCGATAGGGTTATCAAATATGTCGGTAAAGACAATCTAATTGCTGCAGCCCACTGTGCCACTAGACTACGGTTGGTAATCAAGGACACTTCTAAAATAGATCAAGTTGGTTTGGACAACGATGACGATGTTAAGGGAACATTCAGCATTGACGGCCAATATCAAATAATCATTGGACCTGGGGACGTCGACAAGGTTTATAACTTCTTAATTCAAAAAACTGGGTTGAAAGAAGTTACTCCAGACGACTTAAAGAACATTGCTTCTTCTGGAAAACGTACTAATCCAGTAATGGCACTAGTTAAATTGTTATCAGATATCTTCGTACCATTAATTCCAGCTTTGGTTGCTGGTGGTTTACTAATGGCTATCAATAACTTACTCACATCGCCGGATTTGTTTGGACCGTTATCTGTTGTTCAAATGTACCCTGGTGTCAAAGGTGTTTCTGAACTTATTAATTTATTAGCTTCTGCCCCATTCACATTCATGCCTGTTCTTATTGGATACTCTGCAACTAAGAGATTCGGTGGTAACCCTTACCTTGGTGCTGCAATCGGTATGGCAATGGTTATGCCTTCACTTGTTAGTGGATATGATGTTGCTAACGTGACTGCCGCTGGAAAAATGACTTACTGGAATATCTTCGGTCTGAACGTTGCCCAAGCCGGTTATCAAGGACAAGTTTTGCCAGTTCTAGCCGTTTCATGGATCTTAGCTACTATTGAAAAATGGCTCCACAAACACATGCCTGCTACCCCAGACTTCATCTTCACACCATTAATTGCCGTAATTGTAACTGGTCTACTAACATTTATCGGCGTTGGTCCCATTATGAGAATCGTTTCAGATGGATTAACTAACGGAATCGTTTGGTTATACAACACTGCAGGTTTCATTGGTACAGGTCTATTCGGCACATTCTACTCAGCTATCGTTGTTACCGGATTACACCAAAGTTTCCCTGCCGTTGAAACACAATTACTAACAAATATTGCTAAAACAGGTGGAGACTTCATCTTCCCAATTGCTTCAATGGCCAATGCTGCT
Source organism: Companilactobacillus hulinensis (assembly GCF_003946555.1). Taxonomy (GTDB): domain Bacteria; phylum Bacillota; class Bacilli; order Lactobacillales; family Lactobacillaceae; genus Companilactobacillus; species Companilactobacillus hulinensis. Next base: position 9,046 of record NZ_RHOO01000029.1, read on the forward strand.
CAAGGTGCAGCCTGTCTAGCTGTTCTATTTATTACAAAGAACGAAAAACAAAAAGGTTTGGCATCATCCGCTGGTGTATCAGCTCTACTAGGTATCACAGAACCAGCAATCTTTGGTGTCAATTTGAAGTTACGCTACCCATTCTATAGTGCAATGATTGCTTCAGGTATCGCTTCAATTTTCATCGGTATCTTCCACGTATTATCAAGTGCCCTAGGTGCCGCAGGTATTATCGGATTCATTTCATTACCACCTAAGAATTACCTACCATTCTTTATCAGCATCATCATTAGTATGGTAATTAGCTTCTCACTAACATATGTATACGGTAAGAAGTTCGCCAAAGTTGAAGATAAAGAAAGCCCCGTCGATACTGAAAACAATGCTAATTTGATTGCGGTTGCTGACGAAGTTGTTGCTGCTCCAGTTGCTGGTAAATTACAATCATTATCATCAGTAAATGACCAAGTATTCTCAGCTGAAATCATGGGAAAAGGTGCCGCTATCATCCCTTCTGACAACAATGTATATGCACCAGCTTCAGGTACAGTTACCGTCGCTTATGCAACAAAACACGCCTATGGAATCAAGACGGCTGACGGTGCCGAAATATTGATCCACTTGGGTATCGATACAGTTGATCTGAAAGGTGAATTCTTCACTTCAAATGTGAAACAAGGTGACAACATCAAAAAAGGTGACCTTCTAGGAACATTCGATATAGAAAAAATTGCTGACGCCGGATATGACACAACCGTCATGATTGTTATTACTAATACGATGTCATACGGTGCAGTTGAAGAAATCAAAGCTAACGATATTAATCATGGTGACAATATCATCGCATTGACACAGTTAACGGCTGATTATTCTAGCGCTGCTGCAAATATATAGCATCTTGCTTTTGTATCTTCTCAATTAATACCCATATCCTCTTAAAAATACTTAATGTTCTTAAACAAAAAATCTGACATGCCTAGTAATATAGGTATATCAGATTTTTTATAATACGCAATAACTTAACAGAACAAATACAAGCCGGAGGCGCAAAAAACATCATTTACCACTTTTCAAAACATTTATCCCCCAACTTTTAACAACAATTTGACAGTAAAAAAGATTGATTTTAAGATAATAAGGGATATACCTCATTAGGGAGAGTTGTGAAATGATACTGTTAATAACAAACTTTTTTCTGTTAGTAGCATATGTCTTCGGTGCAATTTATCTGATGAGTTTCATTCGAAACGAAAAAATGAAATTCCATCTTGATGAACGCTGGTACAAAATACGCTACGAAACCAATCAACGAATGGAAGACTTCAATCACATACTTCCATTATTCTTACTATTATTTATTTTGGTTGCTGTAACACTAGATCTTCAGACTTTCAAAATCGACGTCGCGGCACATTTACTACTAGTGATCTTGATACTTCGAGAATTAATTGAGTGGAGATACCTAGTCAAATACGACAGAAAAGTACAAAACAACGAGAGCTTAACAAAACACGTTTAATTTCTAAATATAATTCATTAACAAGAAGCAAGTTTAAAATACATCCAAAATTCAAAAAACGATGGTCATAACGACCCATCGTTTTTTTTGGTTCTATTTAGTTTTCTGGAGTTGCGTCAAATACAAACTTGTCCAGTGCTTGAGCAATCCCACCATGATCGTGGTCACCTGTAATATAGTCTGCCTCACTCTTAGCTTCATCAGTTCCGTTCTCCATGCAAACGGCAGTTCCTGCATATTTGAACATCGAAACGTCATTACGTTCATCACCAAAAGCAATGACTTCATCAGCACTTAAGTTAAGATGAGAAGCTAAACTCTTCAGACCGACACCCTTGCTGGCATTAGAATTCATCACTGCTAAGAAAATCGTACCTTCCCTGATAATACTGAATTTATTACTCAAATCATCAGATACCATTGGTTCTTTTTGATCCAACTTATCTTCTTCACCAACATAGTCGAATTTAGCAGCTTGAAAATCTTCTGGAAGTTCATCTGGTGTACGGACAAAAATGCCTGCACCATTCTCCCATGCTTGAAGCACCGCTACACGACTTACATCATGATTTCCAGTATAAACATTGCTATTATCATCTAACGCATAATACTGAATATCATTCTCATCACCATATCTAACCAGTTGGCGATATTTGTCCTTGGTAATCAAGTGCTTAACTAATGGCTTGCCTGAGACCGTCTCAATGATGGCACCATTGTATGTTATGACGTATTGATCATCACCCTTAATGCCGAGTTCATCTAAGAATGGTGTAACTCCAGCTAACGGACGACCAGTACAAATTACAACTTTGATACCCATGTCCAATGCTTTAGTAACAGCCTTTTTGGTTGAATCAAGTATTGTCTGACTTGATGTCAACAGCGTATTATCCATATCAAAGGCAATCAGTTTTATTCCCATATTCGATATCTCTTTTCCTACTTTGACTATATTTTACTACTTATCAAAGACGAATTTGCCCATGGCTTTGGCGATACCGTCATTATCATTTGTATCGGTGATGTTATCAGCATATGACTTGGCCTTGTCAGACCCATTATCCATACAGACAGCATTACCAACAAACTTGAACATTGGAATATCATTTTGTTCATCACCAAAGGCCATGATCTCATCTGGTGATATATCGAGTTTCTCAGACAAATCCTGTAGTCCCTGTGCCTTACTAACATTTTTGTGCATCATTTCTAGGAACCACTCGCCAGCTCTAACGATGTAGCACATATCTTTGAATTCTTCTTTTACAGCATCTTCATATGGATCAAGATCTGACTTCTCACCAACATAGGCTACTTTGGTAACTTCAAAATCATTAGGTAATTCATCTGGAGATCTGAAGTAAATTCCAGCTTTATTCTCCCACGCTTGAACAACAGCAATTCGACTAATATCACGATCATCAGTATAAACATTACTTTCATCGTCCAATGCATAATACTTCAAACCGTTGTCGTGACCATATTGAACTAGCTTACGATACGAAGCATTATCCAAGACACGCTTGGCAATAATGTTTCCAGAGATAGATTCGATAATGGCACCATTATTGGTAACGACAAATTGATCATCACCAGACACACCCAACTCCTGTAAATAAGGTGTGACACCTGCTAACGGACGGCCAGTACATAGAACAATTTTGATTCCTTGATCAAGCGCCTTTTTTACAGCTTCTTTAGTTGAATCAAGAATTTTTCCTTTGGAATTCAGCAACGTATCATCAATATCGAATGCAATCATTTTAATAGTCATAGTCTCATCCCTCGTTCTCCAAAATATTCTTTAAGTAGCTAATAACACCTTGTTCGTTATTGCTGCCGGTGCCGTTATCGGCAATATTCTTCACTAATTGCGGAGCATTAGCCATTGCTACACCGTCACCAACATATTGAAGCATTTCAATATCATTACCACCATCTCCGAAAGCACACATTTCTTCCGGCTTGATGTCCAGCTCCTTACCAAGCTTGCTTAATCCAGCAGCCTTGTTCATTCCTGGTTGAATGATATCGATGGAACCATTTCCACCTGATACCGGCGTACCGATTCCTTTTAACTTGTCAGTCAATTCCTGGACTAATCCATCGGTCGCATTGTCTGGACAGTTTGAAGCAAATTTGAGAATTTCATCATCTACATTTTCAAACTTATCAATACGTTGAAGATGTGTGTAATAATTGTTAACTTGCTTGAACCAAGCGTCAGATACATTGCTCAAAACATAGGCGCTGGTCTTCCCACATGACACCATATCCAGATCAGGTATCTGAGATGTTATTTCAATTACTTTTAAGTAATCTTCACGATTAAAACTTGCTGACCAATATTCTTTGTTATTATCCGCAATCATTGCGCCATTTTCTGAGACAAAGATTGTTTCTGGATAATCTTCAAAAAATGATTTCAGCTGATAATACTGATTACCACTTGCTACAACGAACTGAATATTCTTCTTATCCATTAATTGATGAACTTCTCTGAATGCCTCAGTATCGTACTTACCATGATCATTCAAAAATGTTCCATCCATATCAACTGCGACTAACTTTAATCTAGACATAATTACCCTCACTTATACATTTTTCGATATCGAAACGGCGTAATATGTTTCCATTCTTTAAAATTACGTATAAACGCTTTTGAATTAGCAAATCCACAATCACTAGCAATATACTCAATCGTTTGATTGCTACTGAGAAGTTTCTTTTGAGCATTCAGTAATCGGATCATCGTAATATATTTACCAACTGACATCTGAACATTCTTATTGAATTGCCGATTGAGCGTTGTCAGAGATGTGTTGAATTCTTCAGCTAATTCAAATCCTGTTATTGGTTCACGGAAACGATTGTTGATCTGAATCGTGACACTGTCGACAAGGTTTTCGTTAGACGAATCATTGATCCTTGGGACTCTTTCAATAAAGTCCTCAATCAAAATCGACATTATCAACAATAATATTCCTGTCATTCGAAGATCATTCGCATCATTAGTCGGCAATAATGACGTCTGATAGAAATCCCTCAAATGAGCCTGGAGTTTGCGGTAACCATTGGGATGAATCAGACTTGCTTCATTATTTACTTCAAATTTAATCTCATCGATTTTGGGATAAATACGTTTCAAAAAGCTATAATCCACAATTAATCCAAATTCTAGCCAACGATTCTCACTATTCAAGTGTGCCTCATGAACAACACGAGAATTGGTTACCCAGATATCTCCTTGGTGATAGTGTGTAGTTTTGCCATTTTCTTTAAATTCCAAATCATTATCTGAAATCAAATAATTTATCTCGATACCTTGATGCCAATGTGGAGCAACATTTACTCCATGCCCCTGATGAACATAACTTTTGAACGGTAAGCTTGAGTTAATATCTAACTCTTCTTGTTTGATTTCCATGACTAGTTTTCGAAATATCTTTCTTTTTCGTGTTCCCAATACTTACGATCGTCATCATTGATTTCACGTAATACGTGGCACGGGTTACCAACGGCTACTGAATTGTCAGGAATATTCTTCGTAACTACAGATCCTGATCCAATTACAACGTTGTTACCGATTGTTATACCGGGGTTAACAATGGCATTGGCACCGATCCAAACATTATCGCCAATTGTAATGGGTTTACCGTATTCAAGCTGTTCATTCCTAATATCTGCCACAATTGGATGTGCAGCAGTATATAGGCCAACACGTGGGGCCATCATGACATTCTTACCAATCGTGATCGGAGCAATATCTAAGAAGATACAATCATAATTAGCATAGAAGTTCTCACCAATCGTTGTATTTGAACCATAATCAATATGGAACGGTGGCTCAATATAAATATTTTCACCAGTCTTCTTAAAGAGTTGCTTCAAAATCTTGGTACGAAGTTCTCCATCTTCTTCAGTTGTGTTATTTAATAGACGTGCCAATCTCTTACCACGATGTGAATCTTTAGCTAATTCTGGATCACTGGCAATATATAGATCACCAGCTATCATCTTTTCCTTTTGAGAGCGCATGTTAAATTACCTTCCATAAAAATAATTAAAACGTTTACAATTACGATATTAACATTTGTTGGTACAAATAACGACCACTTTTGAAAGACAAAGTTCCCATTTTTGCACAAAAAATACCCAGCAAGTATTTCTACTTGCTGGGTATTAACGCTATTCAACACGCTCTTTTTGAAATGCGATTATGAATAGCAATACCACTGCGTTTACTACGAATAGTCATTTATCATTACATGATAAAGTAACTATTCTAGGTAATACTCGGGTATTACCGCTATTAAACACGCTCTTTTTCTTCTTTAACAAATAATGAAACAATGGCTCCAGCCAACAATGATCCACCCATGAAAATAAAGGCGACTGAGAAGTTTCCACCAGCATTATTAACTAATGCTCCAATTAACAATGGAGCAATAAATCCACCAAGAGTACCTCCAGTACCAACAATACCAGAAGCTGAACCAATTATTTCTTCAGGGAAAATCTTCTGTGGCCATGAAGCTGTAGCGGCAAAGGTTGAAACAATAAACATTCCACTCAAAGCAACACAGATAACCGCAACTACCAAATTAGTTGAGATAATTAATCCACCAATACCAAATGCGGCAAGAATAGCTGAGGTAATAATGAATTGCTTTTGCTTACCGACAAATACTTTGGTCAAAATAATCCCGGTCCCTAAACTACCAGCAATCTGTAACACAGCACTAACGGCCATGATAGCACCAGCCTGGGCAACTGTTAGATCAAAGGTCTTAGTCAAGTAACTTGGCATCCAAGACATAGCACCATATGTAACAATATTTTCCAATAATAAAACAATAAAAATTAAAATAACACTAGGATTTTTGAGAGTTTGGCTTAGTGGCATCTTCTTTTGAACGGTAACTTCGTCCTCAACCACACCTTGGTCATTTGGTAACATGAATAATACACAGAATAGTGCAATTAAGAATAACGTCCCTAACATATAATATCCATATCGCCAATTCAACTCGATGACATTGGCACCAAGTGTATAGGCAAGAATTCCACCAATACCAGTAGTCGTTAAAATACCAGTTTGAGCCAGAACTCTTTTGCTTGGTTCAAAGTTTTCAGCGATTGCTTTAGATGTTGAAGGTGGATAACCACCATGCCCTAATCCTGCCAAAAATCTAATTCCAACAAACATAAATAGTGAACTGACAATCCCGAATAGATATGCCGTCACAGCAATACTACCTAACGAAATTAATAGAATTTTTTTGGCACCAACTTTATCAGCTAGCCAGCCTCCAGGAATCTGCATACATGAATATGCTAAGAAAAAGGCGCTCATGATCAATCCGGTCTGTGTGGTATTCAGACTGAATTGCTTAGCAAGAGGAATAATTGCCGTAGAAATCATGGTTTTGTCCATGTAAACCATTGTATATCCGATCATTAAAGCAGTAATAACCTTAGTATTTTTACCAGACATCTTTGGTTTTGTAGACTTTACTTCTTCCATTATGTCATCACCCTTCCGTGATACATACCTAGCGACAGGTGTTCATTCTACCTGAACACAGGTTTACTATTACGATACAGCACATCATCGACACCTTCAAGAATATTCGCATATCTTGCAGCTGCAAAGAAGTAGTCAGATAGTCTATTGATAAATTTCAATACAACTGGATTGATTGGTTCATCTTGCATCAAATCAACAATTTGACGTTCCGCACGTCGTGTAACTGTTCTAGCAACATGAAGATATGAAGCTGAGACTGAACCACCAGGTAAAATAAACTTCTGTACCTTAGGAACAGCATCTGAATATTTATCGATTTTCTTTTCTAACCAATCAGTCGGCTCTTCACTATTGAAGATATATTCGTGCTTCTTGTCATCTTCAGGAGTTGCCAAATCCGTTCCACAATCAAATAATAACTGCTGAATTTCTTGTAGTTCATCCTTCAATTCAGCAGTTTTGTCAGTTAAACTTGCACCAACTAATCCAACCAATGAATTCAATTCGTCTACAGTTCCATAAGCATCGATTCGCTTATCTGATTTGTATAAAACATTGTTTCCAATAATTCTAGTTTGTCCCTTGTCACCTGTACGCGTATATATTTTCATATTCTCTCCCGTTTCATTACGCTCTCTTAAACGAGCTACAAAGACCAGATTCCTGCGCTTGCTACAGATAATAGGTGTGTCGCTATGCCCCACATCTATTATCTTAGGCAATGCTCAAAATCTCCCGGTCTTTTCCACTCTCTACACAAACGAGCTACATGAAACAAATATCTCCGCTTACTACGGTTAATAAACTATGCCACTTCGTGCCACAGTTTATTAACCTAGGTAATGCTCGATATTTACCGTTTCATTACGCTCTCTTAAATAAATTATACTTAATTTTATAATTATCAAATATTTTAATCCAACGTTTACCAACTAACAACAATAACGCTGCGGTAAATACGGCGTGTATTAAATCAAAGTAAAAACTTCCAGCTAATGAGATTCCAACACTTTTCAATGTAATGGGATTTACAAAGCCAATAATATAGTAAATATCCATGATCCACCCCATGATGAATCCACTGGCGAATCCCCAAATTGTTAAAATCCAAGTTGGGATTTTTTTATTTGCTATCATCCCTGAAACTAGTCCAATAATTCCTAGTGCAAACATTTGCCACGGAGTCCATGCTCCTTGTCCAAAATACATGTTTGAGGTCAATGCAATGATCGTACCCATCAAAAATCCTGTTTCTGGACCACTGACGATTGCACCGAGAATCAGAATAAACAATTCTGGTTTGACCGATGGCAATGCTGCAAATAATACTCGACCACCAACCGCCAATGCACAAATAATAGCAATAAAGACTATCTCACGAGATGTCTTCTGTGATCGCTCAAACTTTACAAAATAAACACCTAACGTCAATGCTAGAAAAATAAATGACAGTAACAAATAATTATCGCTGCCCAAAATTATTAACAAAGCCAAAATAACTATCGACGCTAGCAATAATGTTATTGATTTTTTACTCAAACACATTTCCTCCTCAATCCCTTTATGAAAATAGGATGATATCTACTAGTGTAATGTAAATTCTTAGATTTTTCTAAAAAGTTTCTTAAAAATAGCAATTAATATAGCAACTGGGTATAATACTTGTAAACGATAGCATTGCCAATATAAAGGCAATTATCGCAGTTTTTAAAATATTTTTATGTACTTCTATGCACAAAGGAGTGTATTCATATGCAAGATAGTTTAACTTTACAATTAGTCGGTGAATTCATCGGTACGTTAGTCTTAGTACTACTCGGTGATGGCGTAGTAGCCGCCGTAAGTTTGAAAAAATCAAAAGCCGAAGGTGCCGGTTGGATCGCTATTGCACTTGGTTGGGGACTTGCAGTAACTCTTGGAGTTTACTGTTCGGGATTCTTAAGTCCCGCACATCTTAATCCTGCCGTTACTTTGGGGATGGCTATCGCCGGATTATTCCCATGGTCATCTGTTATACCTTACATGATTGCACAAACATTGGGAGCAATCGTTGGTGCAGCTTTAGTTTGGGTCAACTATTACCCACATTGGGCAGAAACAAAGGATCCAGATGCAATCCGTGGTGTATTCGCTACTGGACCCGCAATTCGTAATTATCCAATGAACTTCATCAGTGAATTCATTGGAACATTTGTCTTGGTATTTGCTTTACTAGCATTCACACGTGGTAAATTTACCGACGGTTTGAATCCGATGGTCGTTGGTGTCTTAATCACATCGATTGGTTTCTCACTCGGTGGAACAACTGGTTATGCCATAAATCCTGCCAGAGACTTAGGACCAAGAATTGCCCATCAAATCCTACCTATAGCCAACAAAGGTGATTCTGACTGGGCTTATAGCTGGGTTCCTATCTTAGGACCTCTAGCCGGTGGTGCTGTTGGTGCATTTGTTTATTTATTAATTCCATAAAGAAGTAAAAAAGATATAGGACTGTGACATAACTATTTTTACCTTAAACGTGCAGCATAAACGTGCAACAGGACATAGCTTTTTCTGCTTAAAACAAACAAGACTAGCAATCCAAAATCGGATTACTAGTCTTGTTTGCCTTAATGCTCGAAAGCTGAACATGTCTTGTCACACTCTCATATCTTTTTTAAATTATTCCACGTTAAAGCATCTGGGAAACTATCTCTGGATGCTTTATTTATTTCTGTCGTATAAAAGAACTTATCCTTGAAGAACTCAACTGGTTGTTTGAACTCACTGAGTTTCCCGTCAAACATTAGTGATACATAATTGAAATTAGTGGCAAATACCAAGTCATGACTATTAGCGAATACTATTCCACCAGTCGCCAAGTAATCTTCTAACAATTCATTCAATTTCAGAACCATGTTGGGGTCTAACCCTTTGGTGGGCTCATCCAAAAAGAGTATTTCTGGTTCTTTGATCAATCCGATTATCAGAGCCAAAAACTCTTGCTGACCACCACTCAAATCATAAGGGCTAGTATCCTTTAGTTCCAACATATCATATTGTTGCAGGATCAATTCAACTTGTTGCGACATAATATTAGGATTCTTTTGTTTTAACTGGAATTCAACTTCACCAAAAACTGTATCAGAAACAAATAATAATGCTGGATTTTGAGGCAAAACAAACATTTTTTGATAAATATCATTATTCTTACTACTTACATTGTTACCATCAAGCTTTATTCTTCCTGACTGTTGTTTCAATTGCTGTGTGATAACACGAATCATAGTTGACTTACCCACGCCGTTGGGACCAACTATACAATACGAATTACCTTTGTTTAATTGGAAACTTACGTAATCGATTAATTTTTTAGATTCAAAATCAAATCTAAATGATAGTTTTTTAACGCTCAATACTTCATCTGTTTTTTTAGATTTGCTTGAAATATTTGAATACTTTATTTCATTCTTGTTCTGCGTCAGTAACTTGCTGAACTGACGATTACTCAATGGTAATTCTTTATCAGACTTAAGTTTCAATTCCATACATGAACGGTCAATTTGCGATAAATAGTTCTTATAGAAGTCATCTTGAAACATCTTCCTCAACGCAGCATCAACAGTTTCATCCATCATAATCGAACCATTTTCAACAATCGCTAGTCTATTGGCGAAAAAGACATTTCTCTCCAAAGAGTGTTCCACCAGAACAATTGTCATATTCAACTCAGAATTGATTTTGTGAATCATCTGAATCAACTTCTCAGCTGCAATCGGATCAAGTTGTGAGGTTGGTTCATCTAATAACAAGATATCCGGATTCAATATCAGTGCAGAAGCTAGATTGATCAATTGCTTTTGACCACCAGATAATTCTTGCTCCGTAAGGTCCAACAAATCAATAATCCCAAAGTAACTTGCAACTTCAGCAATTTTCATATGACGCTTATCAGCTGAATAACCCATATTCTCAAGGATAAAATTGAATTCGTCCCTAGCACACTCAGTTATCATCTGGTTATCAACAAATTGTGAAATATAGGAAATGTTCTTATCATCAATCTGACAGTCCAAATTACCATTCGTAATATCACCTACGATTAAATCAGGTTTTAATTGTTTGAGCAACGTACTCTTCCCACTGCCAGTTTTACCAATTAATAGAAGAAAGTCGCCTTTGTTAATAGTCAGATCAACATTATTTAACGAAAGTTTTTGGCTGTTGGCATATTTGAAGCTGTAATTTTTGAAACGTACAATTTCCACCATAAATATTGCGACACTCCTATCAAAATTGGTATTACTATCATAATCAGATTTATCAGACTAATAATTATTATGTTTTTGTCCACAAACATATTAACCGTCGACGAACCAAAATCTACTTTGCCTATTTTTAAAATTGCCATAGATATATTGAATATAACCGCAATAACACTCACCGATAATACGACATAGTCAGACTTGGTGCTATACAGTTTCTTTGAAACTTTGCCACGATTATTGTATCCCTTAGTGATCAACACGTCTGAAACATTCATGAAATTGGCCACAGCTTTATTCAAGACGATTTCAATCAAATCCATTTGACGACTTAACTTACTTTTACCAGTCTTCTTAGTACTTCTAAACTTGTACAAATAACTGGTATTCCTAAATATTTCAATAATCTTGGGAATAAATTTTATCGTCAATATGAAGACAATGGCAATACTTCGCAATCCTCGAGACATCAGATCAAAAATAACTTTGACGTTTGTCAGAGCATCATAAATATAAAAAGCCAGCAACAAATTTACGAATGAAAACGCCAGAATACAAGCATTAAGTAGTGATTCCCTGGTTACCATGATAAAAGGTATTTGAAAGATAATATTCGTACCACGCTGGTTAATAATTAAATTGAACAAAACCGTTGTCAAAAATATTATCAAAGCAAATTTGAAATAGCTCTTCGAATCATCTCTTTTAGCAAAGAATGACATCAATAATAATGCTCCAAAGATCACCAGAACAATTACGGGATTATTGAATATGAGCGACGAGAGAATTATCGACAACAAATACACCAAAATCGAAAAATTATTAACTGATTGTTTGAATCCAGAATAAATTTTTTTCATCTATCAATAATCCCCCTTCGTCTACTCACTAGCACATCTAAGAATAACACAATTCAAATATATAATTGTCCACAACAAATCCTTATATATTGATAAACAAATTCTCTGATATAATTAGAAACCGCAAGCCAATTTTATAAGAGGAGTATCTATCATGAAGAAAAGAATTACCGTATTATTAATGTCATTGTTATTACTTGTCGGCGTAATCGCACCCGCTGCCACAACAACTGCAGACGCAAAGACAAAGAATATCAAGGTTACTTACGTCTTGAAGAAGAATAAGAAACAAATTGCCAAGAAAACTGTTACTTTAAAGAAAAATGCCACAGTTATGACTGGTGTTAAAAAAGGCTGGAAAGTAACTCAAAAAGATGGTTTCATCTCAGCTATTGATGGTAAGAAACAAAACAACAAGAAGAAAATGTACTGGACATTCACTGTTAATGGTAAAAAAGTTAACGTTGCTGCCAACAAGAAGAAGTTAAAGAACAAAGACAAAGTTACATTTACACTTGCTAAATATAATGGTTAATAACCAGAGATTTATAGTTCTTAATCCATAGTATATATAAGGAGTCATACCTAACTAGTGCCACAATATCAAGTTAGATATGATTCCTTTTTTATCACAAATAAAACTGATATTCAATTCCTAGCGACATAAGTCATCCCTGCAAGCAATCATTTGCTATAATATGATTTACCAAATTAAGACCAAGGGGACTCGTCAAATGTTACTTAATCTGAAAGAATTAACATGGATTGATGCAGACTACCAAAAATTCCTTACTGAACTTGAAAGTATGAGTAATATAAAATATCGAAAACGTGCTGAAAAAATTGTAGTAACTGATTATAACGTTCTTGGTATTGCTATGAGTGAATTAAACGTGATTGGAAAAGAAATCAGTCAAGGTCATCCAAAAGCGTACCTTAATATCGTGGGAACTGAGAATTATGAAGTTGTTATCATCCAGGCATACGTTCTCAGTAATATGAAGCTACCACTTTCAGAATTTACAGACTATTGTGATACCTATCTTAAAAAGTCTAATTCATGGGCAACCTGTGACATGGTGATTCATTTCAAACAAGTTCTTAAATATCAGGAAGAGTTCCTAGTCACCATTAAAAAATACCTGAATAGTAATAATCCATGGTTACAACGAAGTGGATTGGTATTTTTACTAAAATTCTATAACACTGATGAATACATCGATGAAATTCTGAACCTTGCTATTAATATTAACAGCGACCAATACTACGTCCAAATGGCACAAGCTTGGCTATACGCAGTCGTCTTTCCTAATAATCAAGATAGAATCTACCAAATAATTTCCAACGATCCACAATCAAAAGTATCAAAATTGACTGTTCGAAAAATAAAATCGCTCCGCCACACAACCGATGATGAGAAAGCAGAATTAACTTCACTTATTACCTTGTGATTTGAGAATTTGGACAAATAAAAATGGTTTTCCTTAATTAAAAAGGAAAACCATTTTTATTTTACATTATTTAATTGACCGTTAATTAAGAAATAAATCCCAATCTAGCTGTGTGGCAAAACATTAATAATATACAACAACAATAGGAAGACAAAGAACAAACCATACATAATACCATTAACTTCTTTTCTTCTACCTGCGGCGATCATTGTCAATGGATATGCGAGAAATCCAAAGGCAATACCGTAAGTAATGTTATAAGTAAGTGGCATTGCTAGAACGGTTAAGAAGGCTGGTAATGCAATCTCGAACTTCTCCCAATGAATCCCTTTCATTGATTGAGCCATCAAGGCACCAACGATAATTAGAACCGGCGCAGTAACGTTTGATGTAACAACTGTCAATAATGGTGAGAAGAACATTGAAATAGCAAAGAAAAATCCAACGACAACTGATGTTAATCCTGTTCTACCACCGACTGCAATACCGGCACTTGATTCAACATAAGCTGTTGGAGGTGTAGTACCAAAGATAGCGCCACTGACCATTGAGATCGAATCAGCCATCAAGGCGCGTCCGATTCTTGGCATCTTACCATCTTCCATGATACTTGCTTGTTCAGCTAGTCCAATCAATGTACCAGCTGTATCGAAGAATGCTACCAATAGGAAGATAATAACAACTGCCCACATTTGCGGTTGATTAATAATATCACCTATATGTGTAACACCAACACCAAATGTTGGCTTCAAACTTGGAATTCCTGAGATGATGTGACTTGGCATCGGAATTAGTTTCGTTACTAATCCAGCGATAGTTGTGAACACCATACCTATAAAGATAGCACCAGGAACCTTTTTACACATAAGTCCGGCAGTAACGATCAATCCAGCAATCGTCAACAAAGTAGTTGGCGTTGTGAACGAACCAATCTCAACTAATGATGACTTACTTGCTTGAATAAGTCCCCCACCTTGTAGTCCAACAAAGGCAATAAACAACCCCAGTCCAGCGGAGACGGCCAGCTTCAAATCTTGTGGAATAGAATTGATTACTAATTCACGCAACTTCAATAATGAAACAATTAAGAAAATAATACTGGCAATGAAGACACCTGCCATAGCTGTTTTCCATGGAATACCCATCGCAATAACAACTGAATAACTGAAAAATGCATTGTCACCAAGTCCTGGTGCAATAGCAATCGGATAATTAGCCAAGATACCCATTAATACTGATCCAACAACCGCAGTCAGTGCTGTCGCTGTGAACAATGAGCCCTTGTCCATTCCTGAATCCCCTAATACTTGTGGATTAACGAATAAAATGTATGCCATAGATACAAAAGTTGTTAATCCAGCTAAAATCTCACGTCTAACATTAGTGTTAGCTTCTTTGAGATGAAATAAACGTTCTAAAAAACTTAGATTCTTTCCATCGTTTAATGATTCCAATATAAACGCCCCTAATCAATACTTTTTTCACGAACTTATATAGTATTGCAAAGATGGAATGTTTTTTCAATACAAATAGAAACATTTTTTTAATAATTTTAATTATAGTTCGTGTTTTACTGTACATTTTCAACAAATAAACGATTATTTCAGAATTTAATCTCATATATATTCTTCATTTCTGAAAATATCTGAACTTTGAACTATATCTGTTTAATCAGAAAGTTTCTGAGTACATCCCCTAATCACGAACAAATCAATTTATGTAAAAAATATTTCAATAAGCAGGTCTTATGTATGCGTTATTAATTCACACACGTAAAATTTTAGATGTATTATCTATATATAAGTATATTAATAATTCATTAGTCAGGGGAATTATCGTCAATGGGTATCTCAAGGAAAAAAGGATTTATTTATGTTCTCGCCATCGTCTTATCAGTGGTTTATTTGTTGTGGCGTGTTTTATTTACTATTCCTTGGCATGCTCATATTTTTACGCTTATTTTTGCCCTACTACTTGTAGGAAGCGAACTTGTCTCTAACTTCACTGCCTACGTCTTGATCATCTTCAGACTACTGGAAGCAAAAAAGGGGCGGAACCTTGAAATACCCAAGTTCGACCTGACCCAACCGGTACCTGACATTGATGTATTGATCGTCACTCACAACGAAGATGTATCTCTATTACGCAAAACAGTCAACGCCACTACCTTTATGAAATATCCCGACAAAAACAAAGTCCATATTGTTATCTGTGATGATGGTTGTCGACCGGAAGTAGAAAAACTAGCAGCTGAATATCACGTTGGCTACGTCAAAATGGAAGACAACAAAAAAGCCAAAGCCGGCAATATTAACCATGCTTTGGAACAATTACATTCACCACTATTCGCTATATTCGACACCGATATGATTCCATTCTCAAACTTCCTAACTAACAGTGTTCCCTTCTTCACTAAGAACTTCGCTGACCTAAAAGAAGATCCTGATCACACCAAACCATTGGGATTCGTTCAGACACCTCAGAGTTTTTATAATGCCGATATTTTCCAATTCAACCTTTTTGCTGAGAACTACGTTGCTAATGAACAAGATTTCTTTTCACGTGACGTTAACGTATTAAACGGATACAACGAAACCGCCCTATTCACAGGTTCTAACGCCGTCTTCTTAAGAAAAGCCGTCGATGAAGTTGGCGAATTTCCAACTGATACTATTACCGAAGACTTCGAACTAGGTACTGAGATAAATATGGAAGGATATATCAGTCTTGCTACAACTCAACCGGTATCAAGCGGCATCACACCAATTGATATCAAAGGTGTTATTAAGCAGAGAACTCGTTGGGCACGTGGAGTTGTCCAAAGTTGTCGTAACCTGCATATTTTCACTAATCCGCATCTCTCAATGACCAACCGAATAATTCTAATCAACACTTATCTATATTGGTGGACTTTTACTCGTCGACTAATTTATATTATTGCGCCACTACTGTACGCAATTTTCAGAATCCAAGTCGTTAATGCTAACTTCTGGATTCTAATGATAATTTGGGCACCCGGTTACTTCTTGTTACATTACGTACTTGGTGATGCTTCCAGCAAAATCAGAAATGAGCGTTGGGGAGAAATCCAAGAAACATTCTTTGCACCATATCTGTTCATCCCTGTATTACTAGAAACCATCGGTATCAGAGCCAAGAAATTCAAAGTAACTGAGAAAAATGTAACTTTCTCGTTCAAAGATAGACTGTATATACTACCGTATCTGTTCTTATGGTCGTCAACTCTCTATGCCATTATCAAGTTTAATTACGGCAAATGGGGTTCGGAAATTATCGTTGGTAGTGTTATAACCTTTTGGCTAGTCACCCACTTTATCAACTTAAGCTTTTGTATGTTTGTGTCTATGAAACGAAATATCTATCGCAAAAGTGAACGTTTTGCGCGTCAAATTCCAGGTAAAGTTCAAATTCCTGGAACTGATGAATGGGCTGATTTCAAAACCCGAGATGTCTCCGAAGGTGGATTTTCATTTGAATTCAATGATCCAAAGATACATTTGGAAGAGAATCAAGATTTTAATGGGATTCTATATCATGATGACACGCCGTTTGATTTTACCAGTCGTGTTGTTCGTGTTATCAATCAAGAACCCGTTTGGTACGCTGTTACAATCAAAATCAAAGAAGACGCTGGTCAAAATCATTACTTAGAATTGATTCACGATGGTGACAACACGCTACTACCAAAAGCACAGGATAACTGGATCACACCATTGGATGAACTACATTTAAACTTCGTTATGCACATGAAGAATATCGAACGCATATTTATCAGTGCATTCCGAAACAACTCTTAAGATTGCGAGTAACCTAAATTGTCAATTATTGGTTTTTTAATTTTTGCCATGGCCCTACTGGGTTATGCAGGTCTTCTTCGTGAGTTCGGTATCACCAAACATATGACATGGATATCTGCCATGATTATCGAGACCTTACTTTTATATGTATTTGCGATGTTGGGGTTCCTACGCTTCGGGCTTATCGCCGTTATTGTTTTGGGGTGCATAATCGAAGTAGTTAGAATATTTTTTGCCTTCTTCCATGTTGGAAAGACAAAATTAGAGGGTATGCATTACTTCGATATCTGGATGATAATAATTGGAATAATCCTCGGTCATACGCTCTACGAGAGCACATTACTTCACTATGATAATTACTCTCATTGGGCTGTTATCGTTAAATTCCTACTATATGAAGGACACTTGCCAACAGCCGCAGATTCACTGATATCATTCACATCCTACCCACCCGCAACTGCATTGTTCATTACTGAATATGTCAAATGGGTCGGGTTCAGCGATGGCAATATGCTAGTTGCACAATTCATGCTGATATGGGCTAGTTTCTATGCTATTTTCGCTGTCTTACGTGATCGTACACGTGCAATGAATGCCTTTATTCTTTGCTTCGTTATTTCGATCACCAATGTTTTTAACATTGCAATTCGTATGAATAATTTGCTGGTGGATTATGTCCTGCCAGTTATAACTGCAGCTGCATTTGCAGGAATATATGCATATCGGCATCAATACAAAATAGCCTGCTTCTTTGCGTTCATATTCAGTGCTGAATTAATGCTGATCAAGAATTCGGGAACTATGTATGTTGTGATGATTGGTTGCTATCTGTGGTACATCTTGATGAAGAACACTCATGGTGGCAAGTTAAAACGTTTTGGTAAGAGTATTTCTTTAACGGCTTTCACCATGTTGATGGGATATGCCCCGTTCTTTTGGTGGGGAAAACATGTCAAAGCAACTTTCAGTGCTGTCTCAAAACACCAAATAAGTACTCAAGCGTACAAGAGTCAGCTCTCAAGTGAAAGTTCAACTGTAATAATGAAAATTGGAAACAAATTCTTGGATCAAATCCTTAGTCTTAATTCTCTTTCAACCAAAGGTGTCTTACTCATAAATATTGGACTTTTAATATCTTGGATAATTATTCAATTAATATTAAATAAAAAAAGTAATTTATTTGCTACACTAATGGCAATAGACTTGAGTTTTGTTGCATACTATATCAGTGTCTTCGCAATGTATATTGTTTCAATGCCATACGCCGAAGCTATCAAACTGGATGGCTCAGAACGTTACTTATCAAGTATGGTAATTCTGAACTTATTATTAGGTACGATGTCGCTAGTCGTAGCAATTGATCGAGCGTATTCTGAGCAAGTCATTCAGAAACGTTCGCTGCGATCATTTCATTCAATTATTTCTAAGAATATGTATCAAATCTCAGCTTTGGTACTAATGATCTTTTCAGTGATACTTATGTTCTCCGAAATTAATGGTATTGAATATAACAACACTCTTGGGAAAGAACAATTACCATTTCAAATGGAGCATATGGCGGCCCAAACTACCAAAATGAACCATACGAAGATTCTGCTAGTAGATCCACACCCTGTCGATGTTGACGACTATTACACCGGATATGTTGGTCGATATTATTTCTTCTCAGACAAAGTCGTCGGTCAGGAAAACTTCACTATGACTAAGCCCGAATTCAAGGCTGCCTTGCAAGGATACAAGTACGTGGTTATCCCTGAATGGCACCGAACCTTCACGGTAATGACAGAAAAGGTCTACCATCAACATCTCAAAACCGGTATTTTCAAAATAACAAAAAATAAATTAATTCGTGTAAAAAACATTCAGCCAACAGCTTAACACTACATATTCGAGGGGGAATTATGTATGGCAACAATTGGAGTATTAATTCCGGCACTTAATCCGGATAATAAACTAATAGATTTAATCAACAATCTCACTACATCAAAGCTCTATGAGGATGAAAGAACCAATATTGTGCTTGTTGATGATGGAAGCGATGACGAGCATCAACCTATCTTCAGACAATTAGACGAACTTAGGCTGCCTAACATGATAATCCTGCATCATGGCATCAATCGTGGAAAAGGCGCTGCACTTAAAACAGGCTTCAAGTATATTCTGGAAAATCTTCCAAATGTAACTGGCATTGCAACCATGGATTCCGACGGTCAGCATACTGTGGATGCACTCGAACATTGTATTCAGAGATTCGATCAAGAACCGGATAAATTAGTTCTAGGAGTTCGGAAGTTTACTGAAGACATCCCGCTCAGAAGTAGTTTCGGCAATATTTTGACAAGCAGACTGGTAAAACTACTTACTCATCAAAATATATCTGATACTCAAACAGGCCTTAGAATAATTCCCGTTGATTATGTAAAGGAATCTCTCAAGTTTCCTGGTGAACGCTTTGAGTTTGAATTCGATATGTTACTTGAAGCTCATAAGTTCAACGTTGAAGTGATCGAACAACCTATCCCTACTATTTATTTGGATGGCAATAAATCCTCACACTTCCGTGTAATACGCGATTCAATTGCAATTTATTCACGGTTCTTAAAATTTGCGGCTAGTGGTCTAGTATCATTCTTCATTGATATTACACTGTTCTCAATCGTAATTTCCGTAATCGGCAATCACGTTCTTAATAGTATCTTAATCGCTACCGTCGTTTCACGTGTCTTGTCCTCAGTCGCCAACTATTTGATCAACCATCATCTGGTATTTAACCACGCTGGCCATCAGACTATGATCAAGTACGGAACACTGTTCATCGTTCAAATGCTTGCCTCTGGTTATTTGACTAATTTTGTTACTTGGCTGTTGCCTAATAGTTCTAGTCAAATCGTGCCGACAATTGCTAAGATGATTGTTGATTTCACGTTATTTATTATCAGCTATCAGATTCAGCGTGATTTTATTTTTAAAGAAAAGGATACTGTTGATGTTAAATAGGCTGTTGTTCTTTTGACGCTTCCGGTTGAAAAATGTTTTATCTGCTGATCGAGTAGGAGGTAAATTAATTACCGACCTCTCACACCACCGTACGTACGGATCCGTATACGGCGGTTCA
>NZ_RHOO01000003.1 GCF_003946555.1 Companilactobacillus hulinensis
TTTTAAAATAATTTTTCAACGACTATCAAGTTGGAAGCTCTCAAGTCGTTGTCGCCGTTGCTCTGTCGCAACAACAAGTAATATCTTACTATTGAAGTAACACCTTTGCAAGTACTTTTTGAAAAAAAGTTAATTTTTTTTGATTTCTTCGATATCAAGTACTTTATCTATCCAGTCACTACTATAGAAATCCTCTTCGTGAGTGACTAAGATCATTGATCCATCATAGTTTCTAAGGCCTTTGCGCAAGGCTGCTTTACTCTCATCGTCCAGATGGTTAGTTGGTTCGTCCATGAATAAGAAGTTAGTTGGATCGAACATTAAGTCAGCTAATTTAACTTTAGTCTGCTCTCCACCGGACAATGATCTCATATTAGACATAATCTGTTGGTTAGTCAATCCCGTTCTGGCTAGAACTCTTCTTATCTCTTTGCCATCCTTATCTGGGTGATCACGACTAACCACTTGGAATGGGGTCTCCATATTGTTTTTCCAAATCAAATCCTGCTTAAAGTATCCGATCTTAACCACCTCAGAGAACTCAAAATCCCCGTCGATTGGTTTGAGTTGTCCCAATAGAGTCTTGATCAATGTAGATTTACCGATACCATTGAATCCTTTGATGACCATTTTTTCTCCACTTACTATAGAGAAGTTGAGTTTCTGCTCAAACAAGGCCTTATCGTATCCTATCTTCAGATCATTAACTTCCAAGACCATTCTTGAACTAGGTATCTCTTGATATGGAAATCCAAAGCTACCGATTTTCTTATTACCAGGTGGTGTTAATACATCCATGTGTGCTAATTGCTTTTCACGACTCTTTGCACTCTTAGATCTAGTTCCAGCTTTGAATTTTCTGATATAAGCTTTTGTTTTAGCAATTTTTTCCTGTTGCTTAACATAGGCTTTCATATACGTTTCCTTATTCGCAGACTTTTGCTTCTGAACTTGTTTCAAATTACCTGTGTATTTTGTGATCTTTCCAAATTCGATATCTGCCACACAGTTAACTATCTTATCCAAGAAATTGTAATCGTGGGAAATAACTATGAAAGCTCCATCAAAGTTATTCAAATAATCTGCTAACCATTCAATGTGGTTAGTATCCAAGTAGTTAGTTGGTTCATCTAACAGAATCATATCTGGTTTCTCTAATAGAATCTTTGCCAAGATAATCTTAGAACGTTGTCCACCACTAAGCTGTGAAACATCGTGATCATAGCCAATTGCATCTAGTCCTAGACCTGTAGCGACTTGTTCAATCTTAGTATCTAGTTCATAGAAGTCGTTAGCATCCAGTATTTCTTGTAGTTTACCGGCTTTTTCCAAGTCTTCATCTGTTGGATCATTCATATAGATCTCTGTTAATTTATCATTTGCTTCATATAGGTTGGCGAATGCAGTTTGTAGATATTCTTTGATAGTCATCCCCGAAACTAACTTAGCCTGCTGATCCAAATATCCAACAGTAAGGTGCTTTTGCCAAGTGATCTTTCCTTCATCTGGTTCGATCTGACCTGTCAAAATCTTGATAAATGTAGACTTACCTACACCATTTTGACCAGTAATACCCAAATGGTCTTCCTTATTGACTTGTAAACTTGCGTCATCGTACAGTCTTTTATCCAAAAACTGCTGCGTCAAGTTATGTACTTCTAAAACACTCATAAATACTCTCCTTATTAATCCATCTCAAACATAATAAAAAGCTGAAACAAATACCTGTTTCAGCCCTCATGTTCGTTTTATCTATTCAATATTAGTAGTTGTCTGGTCCTGATCCAGCACCTGTATATCGGTGTTCAGTTTCAGTTCCAACTCCGCTATTAGTACTTCCTGTACTCCCGACACCATTACTGCTAGATGTAGTTGTACTCATAGTCGTCACATAATTTTGCGTCTGTGTACCTGTATATTCAAACGAGAATCCTCGTTTCTCATTATACTTATTGAGTTTTGTTTCTTGATTGCTTAGTGTTTCTTCTGACAGTCCTAATTGCTTTCTCAACTTATTAGATACTCGTTGCATTTCTTTAGTTGGTGCAATTTCATATGATGATCCACTTATCATAGACCCATATCCTTGTAGATGATCTGATCCAATGTTCTTAGCTGCACTACTGTAATTCAAGAACATTGATTGCATATCCGAAAAGCTCAAGTTAGTTGTCATTGAATTAGAAATACTATCTAAGACTTTTTGATAACGTGTAAAGGTCTTGGCACTAGCTGCACTTTTAATAATTGCAGTGATAACTTGGCGTTGACGCTTTTGTCTACCATAGTCACCTTCTGGATCTTCGTATCTCATTCGAGAGTAATCCAGTGCTTGCTTACCATTAAGGTGCATTTTGCCCTTCTTGAAGTGTGACTCTTTTTCACCAGTATCACCATAAGAGAAGCTAAATGGTACATCTACGTCGACACCACCAACCGCATTGACGATTTTCTTCAATGAATTGAAATCAACTTTGACGTAATAGTCGATCGGCACATTCAAGAGCTTCTCTGTCGTGACAACGGCACTCTCTTCATTACCTATGTTATAGGCAGAATTGATCTTAGCAATCTTCTTGGTGTTATGATCCGCACCTTTCCAGATTTGAGCCATAGTATCACGTGGTACAGAAACCATAGTCGTCTTCTTGGTCTTAGGATTGACCGTTACGATGATCATAGTATCTGAATTACCACGATAATCTTTTTCGGTATCTCTAACTCCGTTATCAGTTGTATCAACCCCTAGCAAAAGAATCGAAACGGGCTTCTTGTTACTGATCTTGGCTGAAGGTGATTTGCCATCAAGCGCTTTGTAGGTATTACCTAGAGAATTTTGGGCTTGGGCATACAATCTGAATCCGTAAGCACCAACAACAAACAAAGCTACTAGAAGTGTTAAGCCAAGCACTCTCAAGAACGGATGCTTGCCTCCTCCACCGCCATTGCCACTAGACAAGGCGCTGTTTCTAGATATCTTTCTTTGTTCTCTAGACATATTATTATTATTGTCCATATTAAACTCCAATTAGTGTATCCGAAATTACTACATCATATTGCTACCTTGTTCATTATATATAGGTAGAATGCAATTATACAGCCTTATTTATTTTGTAAATATTAAAATAAGCATACAAATGCATTGAAGACTATTATAAAAGTTTAATCAATTCTGTCAAATTGCTTTGTTAAAAACAGAATGACGTTATAATTTTATTTAAAGATAATTTATTTACTTATTATATGAAACGGGGGCAAATGATATGCGGAAAATGAGTTACCAAAGAGTTTCCGAGATTTGCTTAAAAACTGGCTACCTGCTTATCAATGGTGGTGCCGAATCCTATCGAATTGAGGACACTATATCCCGGATCGGATATTCATTGGGCCATAGGGTCAACTGTTACGTCACGGTCACGGCTGTCTTCATTGAAGTTGACGGTGAGACTTCAAAATTTATCAAATCCAATCTAGGCGGCACTAATCTACAGATGATTGATGATATTAACACCATGTCACGTCAATTGGCTAGTCATACGCTCAGTCCAAAAGATTTTGTCCACGAAATCGATAAGATCTACCAAGACAAGCACACAACTGACTTCCCATTTTATTTAAAAGCTTTTGGAGCTGGACTGGTTTCCATGGCACCGATGCTTATATCTACGATGCCACTATACTATTTCATCTATTGCTTCATTGTCGGTACGATTGGATATGCAATTTCGTACTATTTATCCATCATTTCACCACTACCATATGTCGACTTATTTATTTCAGGATTCACGATTGCCCTTTTAGGTATCATTCTGAAAGACTTCAACTTAATTGCTAATTATCACAATATTATTATCGGGGCTGTTATGCCATTAGTTCCTGGTGTAGCAATTACTAATGCCTTTCGTGAACTTGTCATGCGGCATGCTCTTAGTGGCGCCGTTAAACTACTTGATGCGGTCTTAGTCGCCAGCAGTATCGGATTTGGTATTGCGACAGCTTTGATTATTTTTTAGAAAGGGGGAACAATAATGCTAGAACTTCTATTACATATTATTCTAAGTGCAGCCTCTGCCATTGGGTTCTCCTTGATCACTAATGCTCCGCATCGAGCTGCCGGTATTATCGGCATCACTGGTTCCCTTAGCTGGACTGCCTTTTGGGTTTTAAAAACATATGCTCATGTAAATATTTTAATTGCCAATATGATCGGTGCTCTGATCATCGGTTTATTGGCATATTACTTATCAAGAAAATATCGTCTGCCTGAAAATATCATCTACATCCCTTGTTTAGTTAACTTAGTTCCTGGGGGCAATGCCTATAGAACGATTTTATACATGGTTCAAAATCGTTTCATCGATTCACTGGAACAAGCCATCACGACTTTTTTGATTGCGGCATTTTTAGCGGTGGGACTATTTTCTGCTCAATATTTAATCTCTATTGTTAGAGGCATTATCTATTTCAGAAAACCAAAAATGTAAAATTTGAACACAATTCACATTTGTTTACTGTATAATTTTCCTTCGTAGAGTGTTAAAACCAAAATCCAGTTTTGATGCTTACCTATAGGAGGATTTTTCATGCCAGAAACAAAGAATAATGCGAAGACCTTCAGATGGTGGAATATTGCTTTAGTTGGGTTTACCTCTGTCTGGGGTCTGAATAATGTTATTAATAACTTTGCCAATCAAGGCTTAGCTGTTGTAACTTCTTGGATCTTGATCATGGTTCTATATTTTGTTCCTTACACTTTGATGGTGGGACAATTAGGATCAGCGTTTCAAAATTCTGGTGGTGGAGTTAGTTCGTGGATCAAAATGCTTTCGAACAATAAACTAGCTTACTTCGCTGCTTGGACTTACTGGGTGGTTCACGTTCCATATTTGGCACAAAAGCCACAGATCATTATGATCAGTTTGAGCTGGTTATTTAAGGGTAACGGTTCATTTGTCAATACTGTCTCACCACTTGTGGTACAGGGACTGAGCTTGGTTATATTCTTGGCGTTCGTGTGGATAGCAAGTAAGGGTGCTGCCACATTGAACAACATTGGTAGTATAGCTGGTATCGCCATGTTCTTAATGTCGATGCTATTCATTATTTTGGGAGTTAGTGCTCCTTTCATCACTCATGTACAAATTGCTACACCTAACATGTCTGATATTCACACATATATACCGAAATTTGATTTTCAATATTTCACAACGATCTCAATGTTAGTCTTTGCTGTTGGTGGATCAGAAAAGATCTCACCATACGTTAACAAGACTAAGAATGCCTCAAAGGAATTCCCTCTAGGGATGATCATTCTTGCCGTAATGGTTGCTGTTTCAGCTATCTTGGGTTCATTCGCCATCGGTATGATCGTTAATTCAAATCACATCCCTGCTGACTTGATGGCTAATGGTGCTTACCAAGCCTTCCAATTCTTAGGTAATAGTTTCCACGTTGGTAACTTATTCGTTTGGGCATTTGCCTTAACTAATACCTTAGCTTCAGCAGCTGCCCTAGCAATCTCTATCGATGCTCCTCTTCGTATGTTGCTAGATGATGCTGATAAGAAGTACATTCCTAAGGCATTGAGCAAGAAGAACAAGAAGGGTATTGCTATTAACGGTTATTATATGACTGCTGTTCTAGTATCTATCTTGATTATTGTTCCTGCCCTTGGTATCAAGGGAATGAACGACTTGTACAACTGGATGCTTAACCTTAACTCAATCGTTATGCCTATGCGTTACCTCTGGGTATTCCTCGCATACATGCTGTTGACTAAGCAATTAGATAAATACAAGTCAGATTATATGTTCGTTAAGAACAAATACGTAGGCTTCGGATTCGGTCTATGGACGTTCTTACTTACAGCTTTCGCATGTATTATGGGTATGGTTCCAAAAATGGACATGGCTGCGGATCCAGGTTCATGGTGGTTCCAATTAGCTCTAAATATTGCAACACCAATCGTTTTCATTTTATTAGGATTAATTCTTCCAGCTATTGCTAAGCGGACTAACGGTCCTGAAATAGAAGTATAGTTGAATTTGAGAATATAAAAAGGCGACTCCATTTGGATTGTGGAGTCGCCTTTTTGATTGTCTTAATTGCTTGAACTAGAACTAGAACTACTTGAACTATCGATATCTAACTTCAAATCTGGTGCATCCCCACCATAACTTCTAATCTGATTCATAATATCAACTAGCTTTTGTTTCTGAGCTTCTTTATCGGAATCATTGTTCTTATAGGCACTTTTAACCTTTTGCAGTTGTGTATCATATTGCTTTTGTAATGTAGCAATCTTTACTTTACGTTCCTGATCACGCTGACTCTCTAGTTCTTCTTTTTGTTCTTCATAACTGGCAATCTTCTTGTTATCTTTTTCAGACTGGAACATTGCCTGTTTCATATTAAGATCCTTTTGTAATTCGAGAATCTGATTATTGAACTCAATTTTGGCACTCTGGCGTTTAACATTGGCATTCAAATATCGAATCTTCTGCAATTCATCGAGTTTTTTATCATATTGTGACTGCTTCTCGATTGGAGAATCGTTATATTTGTCGATAGCCCTCTGGACTTTATCTTCACGACTGTACTCTTCTTTTTTAGTTAAGTGATAGATGATTCGATAATCCAGATTGTATAAACGATCAGAATTCTTAGTTTCTTGTTCCTTATTGTACTTAGCAAAGTTCGTGTCGATCACATCTTGGATGCTTGGACTTTGAGTACTCTTGACTACAGTTAGATTTTTACCACTAACTTTGATAGTACTTGGCTTCTTAAAGTCAGTATCCTTTTCCTTCAGTTGATCGACTAAATACTCACCTTCAGCCTTAAACGTCGACATCGGTAACGATTGTTCGGTGGCCGTCATGGTGGAGGCTATATCATTACCAGTCCAATTAGCAATAGTGAAGTCCTTAGTCATCCCTACAAAATAAGAATCCCTCGTATCATCAGTTGTACCGGTCTTACCTGCGGTATGACTGTAGTTATCCAAAGCCGCAGCCTTAGCAAGTCCATCAGTAACAACAGATTGCATGATATTGAGCGTCATGTAACTTGCATCTGCCGTATAAACTTTCTTCTTCAAATGGGTATTTTGATAAATATAACGTTCATGTGCCGTATCATAAATACTCGTCAAATTACTGGGATGGATGAATTGTCCATTACGTGAAAATGAGCTATAGGCCGATGCCATCTCAGTTGTCGTCGTACCATACGTGAAACTACCTAGTGTAACTCGAGGATTAATGTCTTTATCTGACTGATCTCTAGGTGTCAATCTGGCGAATTCCATCTTAGTCATATCATCATAATAAGTGTGCTTAGTATCTTGCTCTGCCAACTTATAAGCAACTGTATTGATTGAATTCTCCAGTGCGTGTCGAACGGTCGTTTTACCAGTGAAGCCGCTATACCAGTTAGTAATATTGCTTACTGGTGAATCCACCACGGTACTTTGTGGCAAGTAACCACGTTCAAATGCCGGTGCATACGCTATTAGCGGCTTAGCGGTCGAACCAGGCTGACGATATCCACTGATAGCACGATTAACTTGATCGCCATTTGTTGTTCTACCTCCGACTACCGCAATTACATCACCGGTTTTATTATCGACCACTGTACTTGAGACCTGAGGAGCCAACTTACCATGCGCATCTCTACCGGTATATGCTGCGTACTGTTTGGCAACGATATTTTCAATTTGATTCTGAATATCCATATCAATTGTCGTATGGATACTGTAACCACCATCCATTAATTCACCATGGGCACGTTCATATGCTTGTTGGTACTTAGTATCGTAGTCTTTTCTTTCTTTATCAGTTTCAAAATCATACTTGATCGTGAAACCTGATGACTTCATTAATTCCTCAGTCGCATTGTAGACAGCATAACTTAGGGCATAATTGTTGGATATATCGTTATCATATTTATGTTCATTGATTTTGAGTCCTAACGGACGTTTCCTAGCTTCTTGATATGTCTTATTACTGATCAAGCCGTTCTTATAGAAGATAGACAGAACCATGTTACGCCGCAACAATGAACGCTTTGGATAGTTAACTGGATCATAATAAACTGGATTGTTGGGGATGCCGACTAGCATAGCAACTTTATCAATAGATAAATCTTTTTGACGTTGTGAGAAGTAATAATCAGCCGCACTACTGAATCCATATGATCCATGTCCCATATAAACATCATTGATATAGAATTCCAAAATCTGCTTCTTAGTAAATTTTTTCTCTAACTGCTGGGCAATGACCATTTCTTTTAACTTACGATTAAATGTCTGTGATTGATCCTTCAAAACAACATTTTTAACTAATTGTTGCGTCAAAGTAGACCCACCTTCAATTCGCCGACGTAGCAATCGTGCTCCAAAGGAACGAAGGATAGCATAGGGATCAACACCATGATGAATATAGAATCGCTGATCCTCAACTTCGACAAGTCCTTTTGTAATATTACCGTTAATATTATTTATCGATGTATAACTGGAACTTGATTGAGACAATTTCTTGATTACTTTACCGTTACGATCATATATAACGGTGCTGTTCTTCGGCCTAAAGTCGTTCTTCGTCAATCCTTGACTGTATGAGTACCCATCAGCAATATTATTCTTGATGTCATATCCATACTTAGCCCAAAATATTCCCATTCCAGAAACAATCACTACCAAAATGACCAAAAGAATCCATGGCCATTTTCTATGCTTTTTTAAATGTTTTTTTGTTATTTTAGTTTCTCGCATAATGACCCCTAATTGACATAGAATGTAATTCCTGTTGAAATTTCGGATTTCAGACTCGATAAGTCAGACGAACTTACCTGCATTCCATTATCATAACTTGATCCACCGGCATAAATGAAGCCAATCGTATTACCACTAGTGAAGTAAATTGAACTTGTCAAATTACTATTGTTCTTAAACCAGAAGACTGGCGTTGCTGAATTGAAATCAGCCGTTGTATTATCAGCATTTGATGAAACATCCAGATTGGATAATTCATCGCTTGTAGCGCTAGATACATACTGACCGAAGTTATCATTATTACTATCGGTAATGATTGCATCTGTTGCACCGGCTGAAACGAGCCGTTTAATAGTGTACTTACCTTTTGCGACCTGCGAACTGACTACGTTGACATAACCATCTTGGGCAACATACTTACTGCCAACTTTGGTCATCAATGCTAGGTTATTCGAACTAGAATCATAATATAGTACATACTTCCCAGTTAGCCCAGCTGCAGTTAACGCATCTTCAGCATCACTGGAGAAATCAAGACTAGATATTATATCGACCTTAGCCGGAGTGTATTTTTCCGTTAAAGGAGAATTTCTTAATTCTTCTAATTCTTGCTTTGCGGCGGTAACTTGTGTACTCTCACCTTGATGATTAGCATAATATTCTCTCATCTGCTCAACAGAATTTTCCCATTGCTTCTTCACGGCCTTATTCTTGATCAACTTATAGTAAGTGCTAGACATTGACACCTTTTTAAAGGTCAAACTAGCATTATCATTGTTGAATTCGTCCCAGACCTTAGAAATATATTTGTCAGCGTCACGAGTTTGCTCATACCAAATTTGGATCGTATCCAACTTGTTCCGCAACTTTTGATAAACATCTTGATTTTTTTCATTCAACAAGTCTTTATCAAGAGCATTGATCTTCTGTTCAGTCACATCATCTCGATAATCATCTTTACCATCATATAGTGAAGAAATATCAGCTGAACGTTGTTTCCTAGCACGTACATATTGTTCTAATTCATTGTACTTTCTAACATTATCTGGCGTTACCACATAGCCATCAGAGACATCGATCAATTTTCCAATTGCATTCAATGAATGATAGTCAAGATCCGTCTTCAATACTTCCAATTCCTTATCCTGATACTGACTGGATATCTTGGAAGTCACGACGGCATTTACAACTCCGCGTGAAAGCATGACAAAGAATATTACGGCAGTTATTACACCAACCACCGCAGCACCGACAAGCATATAGTCTTTGCCACCTTTTAAATCTTTCTTATCTTTCATTATTTTCTCCAAACAGACGTATCTTTTTGTATATTATATATATTAAAGTAACACACTTACAAAGGGTGAATAATTTGAAAAAATTAAACAAAAAATATATCAAATGGTTTGTTCTACTAGGACTGATACTGATTATTGGTATTACTTATGGCTTCAATATTTATAATATCAAAGATAAAACTGTCAACAAGATTGCTAGTATGACCATTCCATTCTCATTGATAGTCAACCCTAAAAATGTTGACGAAGGACTAACTCCAAAGTCGATCTCATTAAAGACCGGGAATATGGAACATACCAAAGAAAAAGCCATCGGCCTAGTTTCCACTATCAATAATAATTATGAAACAACTAAAGAACTAGACTTCTTGTCTAGTGATCAAAAAAAAGCTCTGATGAAAAAAGTAAATAAGAAATCTCATCGCTACATCTTCAAAATGACACTATTAAATTTTGGTCGCGACTATCATGGTAAATACATAACCGTCAGTTGCAATCGTTACGACGATACCAAGAATATAGTCAGTTACCGTTATCGCTTGTATTATAACGGTAATGATATCGTTTCGGCCAAATATTTGAATACCAAAAACAATCTTTATCCACCAAAATACGTGATTGAAAATACTGAATTAGGAAATTCTGGTATTGATCAAGCAAAATCATTTATGCAACGTATCAAAACTACTATCATTAATTCCAATTTAACAATGACTAATGCCACTGATCCTGGAGACTTCAATCAACTGTCGCTCAATCTAGGATTGGATCCAGATAACAGTAATAATGGATTGTACAATTTAGCCAGAAACTCTAACTCACGAGTAACGAACTTCGGTATCGTTGGATATCAACTATCAGATGTACCAAGATACTCACGCATATACTTAAAGCAACAAACAAAAGATACAAGTTACTACTATACTTTGACATATAATCGTAATAGCAATAAATTTATTCGATTCCAACGTGGGATTATTTCTACTGATACTAAGAATTAATTTTTTATAGCTTTATACTTAATAAAAATATTTAGTAACCGGAAGCAAAAAAGGCAGCCATCTACAATTTAGTAGATAACTGCCTTTTATATTTTCATTTAAGCATTCCAAACATCATTAACTTCAATAGTTTGTTCACGATCAGGACCAACAGAAACTGTTGCGTATTCTACACCTAATTCGTTCTTCAAGAATTCCAAATACTTTTGAGCTTGAACAGGTAATTCTTCCAAACTCTTAGCTTGAGTAATATCTTCATCCCAACCATCAAAAGTCTTATAAACTGGCTTGCATTGAGCCAAGATATTCAAGTTTGCTGGATATTCATCAATAATTTTGCCATTCAAATCGTAACCAGTACATACCTTAATTTCTTTCAATCCAGTCAAGACATCAAGACAGTTAAGTGATAGATGTGTCACACCTGAAACATTAGCTGAGTGACGTAATACAACTGTATCTAACCAGCCAACACGACGTGGACGGTGTGTAACTGTCCCATATTCATGTCCAGCTTCACGCAAAAAGTCCCCTGTTTCATTATCTTGCTCAGTTGGGAATGGACCAGCACCAACACGTGATGTATAGGCTTTAACAACTCCAATAACGTTATCGATCAATGGAGCACCAATACCAGCACCAGTTGTTACACCACCAGCAGGATTAGATGAAGTTACATATGGGTAAGTACCATGGTCGATATCAAGCATGATACCTTGAGCGCCTTCAAATAACACATTCTTACCGGATTTTAATTCTTTATTTAAGTAAGCTGAAGTATCAATAACACGGTCCTTCAAATCTTGCCCAATTTGATAGAATTTTTCAAAAATGTCATCAAACTTCATAGCTTCAACGCCATAAACCTTAGTGAACATTTCATTCTTTTGTTTAAGATTCTCAGTTAGTTCAGCTTTGAAAATATCTTTATCCAAAATATCAGCCATTCTGATACCAACACGAGCAGCCTTATCCATATAAGCAGGTCCAATACCACGGTTTGTAGTACCAACCTTAGAGTTTCCTCTGGCTGCTTCTTGACATTTATCTAATTGAATATGATAAGGAAGGATTAATTGAGCACGGTTAGAAATCTTCAAGTTTGATGTATCAACACCTTGATCATTTAGGCGTTTTAATTCCTCTGCTAGAGATTCTAGATTCAAAACCACACCATTACCGATCACACTAGTTTTATCAGAATACAAAATACCAGATGGAACAGATCTTAACTTGTAAACTTGACCATCAATATTCAAAGTATGACCTGCGTTATCTCCACCTTGATATCTAGCAATAATATTAGCTTCACCACTAAAGTAATCAGTAATCTTACCTTTACCTTCGTCACCCCATTGGGTTCCTACTACAACAACTGTTGTCATATCCAATTTCTCCTCTTGCACTTTGTATTTGGATCTTGATTCGTTGGTCTTAATGTTTTCAAAACGAGTTGCAGAAGCCAGATTTCTGCGCTTACTACGATAAAAGATTGCACCAACTTCGTTGGCACTATCCTTTATCTAGGTAATGCTCAAAATCTCCCGGCTTCTTCCACTCTCTAGTTCTCAGGTATATTAGCAATCGAAGAAAACTTATTATAAGATTTCACGAACAATAGCTTAGCTGTTCCACGAGGACCCGAACGATTTTTTCCGACGATAACTTCGACTTCACCGACATCTTGGTCCTCTTGATTTTCAGGTTCACTATTTTCACCATCGCCTTCTTCATCTCGATAATAATCATCACGATATAAGAAAGCAACAATATCAGCGTCCTGTTCAATTGAACCAGATTCACGGATATCTGACAACATAGGTCTCTTATCCTGACGCGCTTCAACACCACGAGAAAGCTGTGATAGCGCGATTACTGGCACATGTAATTCTTTTGCTAATTTTTTTAAGTTACGAGAAATAACTGACACTTCTTGTTGTCTATTCTCTTGTCCAGTTCCTTCGATCAACTGCAAGTAATCGATGATGACCAAATCAAGTTTACCTGTTTCCTTCAAAAGTCGACGACATTTTGATCTGATCTCAGCCATTTTAGAACCTGGAGTATCATCAATATAAACATTTGTCTTTGATAAACTACCCATTGCTACAACTAAACTATTCCATTGATTCTCGTCCAATTGTCCGGTTCTGAGCGAATTAGCATCAATACTACCTTCTGAACAAAGCATACGATTAACTAATTGTTCCGCACCCATTTCTAGTGAGAATATTGCTACAGTAGCTTGATCCTTTGTAGCCGCATTCTGTGCTAGATTCAATGCGAAGGCAGTCTTACCCATACCAGGACGAGCAGCCAAAATTACTAACTCGTCCTTATGTAATCCAGTTGTCAAAGCATCTAGATCCTTATAGCCAGTAGATAATCCCGTAACATCTGTATCTTGATCATACAACTTATCAATTTCTTCAAATGACGACTTAACAACATCGGAAATTTTACGGAAACCTTTGTTGCTACGATTCTCAGATACTTCCATAATGTCACGTTCAGATTTGTCGATGATTGTATCAAGATCTTCATCTTCTTCAAAACTTCGACTGACAATTTCTGTACCAGCGTTGATCAATCTTCTTAGGACTGCTTTGTTTTTAACAATTTTGGCATAATAAGCTGTATTGGCAGCCGTGGGAACAGCATTGGCCAAGTCAGCCAGATAGCTAACTCCGCCAATGTCTTCAATTTGATTCATCTTATCTAATTCATTTTGAACCGTCACCACATCGACTGGTTCTTCACGGTCATTCAGATTGACCATAGCCTGGAATACCAATTGATTAGCATGTTGATAAAAATCTTCAGCTTCAACATATTCCATGGCTTCTACTAATGCATCTTGACTAAGAAATACCGCCCCTAAGACGGATTGCTCAGCATCCTTGTCATTGGGCGGTATGCGTGAAGTTATATCATTATTCATTTATATCCTAGCTCTTTTCAACGATATGAACTCTTATTGTGGCCTCTACACCCTCAAAAATCTTTGTGGGTACATTTACGTAGCCTAGTGCCTTAGCACCTTCTGAGAGTTCCATTTTGTGTTTGTCGACTTTCATTCCGTATTGCTTATTCAGCTCTTCAGCAATTTTCTTTGTTGTCACTGAACCAAATAATCTTCCATCAGTACCAGCTTTGGCTTGAATTTCAACTACTGTACTATCCTTTTCGATTTCAGCTTTAAATTTCCTAGCTTCCTCTAATTCAGCTTGATAATCCTTTTCCTCACGATTCTGTTCAGCTGTTAACTTGGCCATATTTGCCTTAGTTGCCTCAATCGCCTTGTTGTTCTTGATTAAAAAGTTTTGTGCGTAACCAGCAGCGACATTCTTAACTTCGCCCCTCTTACCTTTTCCTCTAACATCTTGAGTAAAAATAACCTTCATGACAAATCCTCCATAATATTAAATAAATCTATTGAGAGTTCTCTCTACTCTCTATTTTTGATAATCATTCAAAACATCAATTAACTGATCCTTAGCTTGATCAACAGTTGCATCAGCAATCTGGGTTGCAGCATCCGTTAGATGTCCACCACCGCCAAGTTTTTCCATAATGACTTGAACATTGACTTTACCCAGACTTCTGGCAGAGATACCAACCCTTCCATCAGGTCGTTTACTGATAACAAATGATGCCTCAACATTATTCAATGATAACAATGTATCCGCTGCTTGAGCAACAATAACTGGATCATACGATCGATCATTCTCGCCAAAGCAAACTGCCATATTTCCACCTACCATAGTAATTGTCTCGATCAAATGGTTTCTTTGGATGAAACTATCAATGTTTTCCTTCAATAGATTCTGAATCAAGGCCTCATCTGCACCAACTGAACGAAGATAACTGGCTGCATCAAAGGTTCTAGTACCAGTTCTAAGTGAGAATGACTTCGTGTCGACCGTAATACCAGCCAATAATGAAGTTGCCTCAATCTTCTCGATTGCCTTTTTGTTCTTAGGTTGATATTCGAGCATCTCTGTTATCAATTCACTGGTAGATGATGCATAAGGTTCGATATAAATCAGCATTGGATTCTCTGGGAATTCTTCTCCACGTCTGTGGTGATCAATTACGACAACCTTTTCATTAGGTAGATTGAACAAGTTAGGATTGATTGAAATACTCTGCTTAGAATGATCAACCATAACAATTAATGTATTAGGAGTTCTAATACTTAAAGACTCCTCAGGTGTAACAATATCGTCTTTAATTGCAGGATCCTTATTGATCAACTGTAACAAACGACTAACATCGGTATGGATTGTTTTAGGATCAATAACAACCTTACATGGGGTGTTATTCATCAAGGCAATTCTTCTAATACCAAGTGAAGAACCGACAACATCCATATCAGGATGTGAGTGTCCCATAACAATAACTTGATCACTGTCCTTCAATAACTCTTGCAAAGCTTCACTGATCATCCTTGCACGAACACGTGTTCTCTTTTCCATTGGATCAGTATTGCCGCCATAGAATCTAGCTTTTTGACCAATTTCTTTAACAACAACCTGATCTCCACCACGACCTAGTGCAAGATTAAGATTTTTCTGTGCTTCATCATTTAAGGTATTCAAATCATCAACACCATAGGAGAAGCCCATACTTAACGTCAACGGAACATTCTGTTGAGAAGTATATTCACGAATCATATCCAGTATTTTAAAACCAGTTTCTTCCATTTTAAAAATCTTACCAGTATAAGCAACGATGAAGAAATGGTCATCATCGATACGCTTTAAGAACATTTGCTCACGAGAAGCCCAATTAGATAATTCATTCGTAATATAATTATCCAAATTAGAAATATCCCTGTCACTCATAGATTGAGTGATTTCAGCATAATTATCCAAATATACTTGACCAATTACTGAACGATTTTTTTCATAGCGTTTCTCAACTTTTGAATAGTGAGTAATATCCATAAAGTAAATAACTTTTAATTCTGATTGAACTTGTACCAAATAGTACTTGTTGCCAATTTGAATTGTTTTGTGCTTACCATGCTCTTCTTCGTCTTCATCATCATCAACAAAAGATGCCAAGTCGGATGAAATGTCAGAGATATTCATGCTATACACTGAATCAATACCCGTCTTCTCAACAAAATAAGGATTGACCCATTGTACTTGCTTATCATCATCATAAAGCATGATTCCCAATGGATACTCGACAAAACTATTGTCCGTTCCTCGATCAATTCGATACTGCAAATTATTAGTATACTTACCAGCTTTTTCTCCTAAAAGCAAAAATAGATATATAAACAAAACAAATGCAATCACGACTAATAGAGACTGAATGTAACCGCTTATAGAACCGTGTATCAGTCCAACTATAAATATTGAAATCAACATAACAACTAACGAAACTGCCGTCAGTTGTGTTGAGTAATCAACTCGAGAAAGGAAGAAACGCAGATTAGATTTTATCTTTTTCATATTAGTCCCCTCTTAGATATACCCCTTAATTTTATCACAGCCGGCACATATTTATTGAGAAAATAATACTGAGATATATTAACTAATTTTACCAGTTTTAAGTACAAAAAAAGGCCAGGACAATTGTCCCGACCTTAGTTTTCAAAATTAGTCTTCTGCAACGAATGGTAATAGAGCCATGATTCTTGCACGCTTGATAGCGATTGTAAGACTTCTTTGGTTCTTTGCACTTGTACCTGTAACACGTCTAGGCAAAATCTTACCACGTTCTGAGATAAATCTCTTAAGTAAGTCAGTGTCTTTGTAATCGATGTATTCGATATGATTAGCTGCGATGAAGTCAACTTTACGTCTTCTACGTCCGCCACGTCTTTGTTGTGCCATTTTAGTCATCCCTTCTATATTAGAATGGTAAGTCGTCATCTGATATGTCGATTGGCTTGCTATTGTCAGCAAAAGGATCGCTCATATTATTTGAGTTGTTACTGTTATTGTTAGATTGATTATTGTTGTTATTATTATTGTTTCCAAATGGAGACTGATTAGATTGACTTTGTTGATTGTTGTATGGAGCTTGATTTGGATTGCTGTTATTGTTGCTGCTGTTATTACCACCAAAATTGTTATTACTATTTGATGAACCAGAATTTCTCTTTTCACTTTCAGCTCTAGATTCTAGTAGGGAGAAGTTATCTACGACAACTTCAGTTACATAGACTCTTTGACCTTGTTGATTTTCATATGAACGACTTTGAAGACGTCCATCAACACCAACAAGTGAACCTTTATTAGTAAAGTTAGAAAAGTTTTCAGCAGCTTTTCTCCAGATAACGCAGTTGATAAAATCAGCTTCACGTTCACCTTGAGCATTAGTAAATGTTCTATTTACTGCTACTGTAAAACTGGCAACGGCAGCCCCGCTAGATGTGTATCTAAGTTCAGGATCACGTGTCAGGCGTCCAACTAGTACAACTCGATTAATCATATGTCTGCCTCCTTAAAGTGTTTCACGTGAAACAAATTAGTCTTCACGTTTGATAATCATGTGACGTAGCATGTTGTCATCGATCTTTGATAGACGGTCGAATTCGTTGATAGCTGCATCATCGTTAGTATTTACATTAACAATATGGTAAATACCTTCTTTGTAATTAGCAATTTCGTATGCTAAACGTTTCTTTTCCCAGTCTTTTGAGTCGATTACGGTTGCGCCATTGTCTGTAAGGATCTTGTCGTAACGATCGATAAGAGTCTTCTTAGCGTCTTCTTCAATATCAGGTTTGATGATATATGTAATTTCGTAATGTGTCATAACTGCACCTCCTTATGGTCTAATGGTTCTACTGAAAGAACAAGGAGCATAAATTAACTACATTTTATACTCACAATGTAAGATTTTATCATAAATTTTCAGTGAATACCATAATAATTTTCAATAAAAAAACGTTTCTGCCTGACATGTATCCTGAACGATACATAATCAAATTACGCAGAAACGTTTATTTGTTTTTATTCTTCCGAGTCATCCCCAGAATCATCGTCGGATGTTTCTCCATCTGAAGGAGCATCTTGTTTCGATTCTGAATCACTAGAAGCTGATTTATCGTCATTATCTGAATTAGAAGTATTATCTGATGATGTATTACCATCACCAGCACTTTCGTCTACTTCCTCTTCTTCAATTTTTGCCATAGTTGAAACGATTGAATCATCGTCAACCTTTATCAATCTGACACCCAAAGTTGCACGTCCAGTTTGCGATACACTATCAACCGCAAAACGAATCATAACACCTTTATCAGTAATCAGCATGATATCTTCGTCACCATTAACTGCTGCTACACCAGCAATAGGACCATTCTTAGCAGTAACGTTAGCAGTCTTGATACCTTTACCGCCACGTCCCTTAATAGGATACTCCTCTACTGAGGTTCTCTTACCATATCCCTTTTCAGAGATAGTTAGAACCTCTTCACCAGCTTCAACAATTGATGAACCAACAACGTAATCTTCATCACGTAACTTAATACCACGAACACCGGCAGCGGTTCTTCCCATAGGACGAACGTCGCTTTCTCTGAAGGTTACAGCATAACCTTTATGTGTTCCAATAAAGATGACTTTGTCGCCATTTGTTAGGAAGACATTATCAAGTTCATCGCCATCTTTAAGCGTTATAGAACGTAGACCAGAATGTCTGATATTTGCGAAGTCCGTTACAGGTGTACGTTTAACAGTTCCGTACTTAGTTACAAAGAACAAATACGAATTCTCACGATCAACATTCCTATCAACATTAATAACGGTTTGAATAGTCTCGCCCTTTTCAATATTCAATAGATTGATAACAGGAATTCCCTTTGCCGTACGACCGTATTCAGGAACTTCATAACCCTTGGTTCTATAGACTTTACCAGTATTAGTAAAGAACAATAGACGATCATGAGTTGAAGTATAAATCATATGTTCAATGAAGTCGTCATCATGAACACCCATTCCTTGAACACCACGGCCGCCACGATTTTGAACACGGAATTCATCCGTAGACAAACGTTTGATATAACCTTTGTGTGTCAAAACAACTAGGATATTCTCTTCTTCAATTAGATCTTCATCTTCAATATTAGCAACTTCACTAGCGCGGATTTCAGTTCTTCTTGGATCACCGAATTTTTCTTGAATATCAAGCAATTCATCATAAATAATCTTATCAACACGTTCAGGTTTAGCCAAAATATCTTTGTAATCAGCAATTTTTACTAATAAATCTTGATATTCTGCTTCAACCTTTTCACGTTCCAAACCTGTCAAACGAACAAGACGCATATCCAAAATAGCTTGCGACTGTTTATCTGATAATTTAAAACGATCCATCAATGTTTGCTTAGCAACACTAGATGTTTGAGAACCTCTAATAACTTTGATGATTTCATCGATATGATCAAGCGCAATTCTCAATCCTTCAAGGATATGGGCACGCGCTTGAGCACGACGTAATTCATACTCAGTTCTACGTCTGATAACGACTTCTTGGTGTTTCAAGTAGTACAACAAAACTTCCTTCAGCGATAAAACACGAGGTGTCTTATCGACGATGGCAACCATGTTGATACCATATGAAATTTGAAGCTGTGTCAACTTGTATAAGTTATTCAAAACAACTGAGGCACTCATATCACGACGGATATCAATAACTATTCTCATACCTTCACGATCTGATTCATCGTTCAAGTCAGTGATACCTTCAAGCTTTTTATCACGAGCAAGTTCGGCGATACGTTCTACCAAGTTAGCCTTGTTGACCATATAAGGAAGTTCTGTAACGATAATTTGTTCTGCACCGTTCTTCTTAGTCACAACATCGACTTTGGCACGAAGCATGATGGTTCCTTTTCCGTGCTCATAGGCTTTTCTAATTCCAGACTTACCCATGATAATTCCGCCAGTTGGGAAATCAGGGCCTGGAATAACTTTCATTAGATCGGCAATCGTAGCATCCTTGTTGCGCATCAAAATATGTAGCGCATCGATAACTTCTTTTAAGTTATGTGAAGGAATATTAGTTGTCATACCAACGGCAATACCTGTTGCACCATTAACTAATAGGTTAGGGAATCTAGCAGGTAGAACCATAGGTTCCTTTTCCTCGCCATCATAGTTAGGTACAAGATCAACAGTATCCTTGTTAATATCACGCAACATTTCAACTGCCATCTTGCTCATACGAGCTTCGGTATAACGCATAGCAGCAGGTGGATCACCATCAATAGAACCAAAGTTTCCGTGTCCATCAACTAATGGATAACGGTAACTAAAGTCTTGCGCCATTCTAACCATTGATTCATAAATAGCTGAGTCACCATGGGGGTGATACTTACCCATGATATCCCCAACGAATCTGGCACTCTTCTTATATGGCTTGTCAGGTGTAACGCCAAGTTCATTCATACCGTACAAAATACGACGGTGAACTGGTTTCAATCCATCACGTACATCTGGAAGCGCACGAGATACGATAACACTGGCAGCGTAATCTACGAAAGATTTTTTCATTACTTCCGTCAAATTAACATTTGCTATTCTTCTATCGTCCATTAACTTGCTTTCCTTTCTTAAAAACTAATAATCTACTTCAGCATACTTAGCATTATCTTCAATAAAGATTCTTCTAGGTTCAACTTTGTCACCCATCAACATTGAGAAAATCTTGTTGGCTTCGATTGCATCATCGAGGTTAACACGATCTAATCTTCTCTTGTCTGGATCCATAGTTGTATCCCATAATTGATCAGCATCCATTTCACCAAGACCCTTGTAACGTTGAATCTTTGGCTCTGGTTTTGCTGGTAATTGTGATACGAAATCATCTTTTTCTTTATCAGTATCAAAGTATTGCATCATCTTACCTTGACGAACTTGATACAAAGGTGGCTTAGCGATATAGACATATCCTGCATCAACGATTGGACGCATATATCTGTAAAGAAGTGTCAATAACAAGGTTCTGATATGGGCACCGTCGACATCGGCATCAGTCATAATGATTACTTTG
The DNA here is from genome assembly GCF_003946555.1 of Companilactobacillus hulinensis. Lineage (GTDB taxonomy): Bacteria > Bacillota > Bacilli > Lactobacillales > Lactobacillaceae > Companilactobacillus > Companilactobacillus hulinensis. The sequence goes on from NZ_RHOO01000003.1 coordinate 21,090, forward strand.
TGATAACGTGCTTTGGAAATATCAAAGTCTTCTCCAAAACCAGTTCCCATAGCTGTAAACAAAGTTCTAATTTCTTCATTAGCCAAAATTTTGTCCATTGAAGCTTTTTCAACGTTCAAAATCTTACCTCTAATAGGCAAAATAGCTTGTGTCAAACGTGAACGTCCAGTCTTAGCAGAACCACCGGCAGAATCACCCTCGACGATAAATAACTCAGAAATTGCTGGGTCTTTACTTGCGTTATCAGCCAATTTACCTGGCAAATTACTAATTTCAAGACCATTTTGTTTTCTAGTTACTTCACGAGCACGTTTAGCAGCCAAACGTGCTTTGGTTGCTAAACTACCCTTTTCAACGATTTTTTTAGCTGTACTTGGGTTCTCCATCATGAATTTCATGAAGTGCTCACTAAACAATCTATCAGTAATTGTTCTAGCATCTGAATTACCAAGTTTAGTCTTAGTCTGACCTTCAAATTGAGGATCTGGATGCTTAACACTAACAACAGCTGTCATACCTTCACGAACATCCTCGCCAGATAACTTTTCAGTATCCTTTAGGAGTTTGTTCTTATGAGCATAATCATTGATCACACGAGTTAAGGCAGTCTTAAATCCGACTTCGTGAGTACCACCTTCATAGGTATGAATATTATTAGCGAAAGTCATCAAATTAGTGTGGAATTCATCAGTGTATTGCAAGGCAACTTCAACAGTAATACCATCTTGAACACCTTCAAGATAAATAGGTTCATCAAAAACAACCTCTTTATCCTTATCCATATATTCAACGTAACTTTTAATACCGCCTTCATAATGAAAGACTAATTTTTCAGCAGTATCAGCACGCTTATCTGTAAATGTAAGTTTTAATCCCTTGTTTAAGAAAGCCAACTCACGAATTCTGGTTGTTAGAACCTTGTCATCGTAAACAGTTGTCTCTGTAAAAATATCTGGATCCGGTACAAAGTGAACGAGTGTGCCATGTTCAAATTCTGGAGCATCCCCTACTATGTGCATGGAATGTTTAACTTTACCACGTTCAAAATCGATGCCGTACTTCTTACCACCACGAGTAACAACTACTGATAATTGACTACTTAAGGCATTAACAACTGAAGCACCAACACCGTGTAGACCACCAGAAACTTTGTATCCGCCACCGCCGAATTTACCACCAGCGTGTAGAATCGTATAAACAGTTTCTAAGGCCGGCTTACCGGTCTTCTTTTGAATATCAACTGGAATACCACGGCCATCATCAAAGACAGTGATTGAATTATCTGGCTCAACAGTTACGTCAATTTTTGTCGCAAAACCAGCTAAAGCTTCATCAATACCATTATCGATAATTTCCCAAACAAGATGGTGTAAACCTTGTTTACTAGTAGAACCAATATACATACCTGGTCTTTTACGAACAGCTTCAAGTCCTTCGAGGACTTGAATTTGGCTAGCATCATATTCTTCGGCTAGCTCTTCTTTTTTCTCTAGTTCAGCTTCTCTACTGTTTTCAGCCATTAAATTTCCTCCTGTTGAACTTTCCCATTAGTAATATTTAAAATATTCGGATTCTTAACAATCGTCTGATCGACATCTTCAAGCGAAGTTGTTGTAATAAATGTTTGAATACCACGGCCAATCGATGAAAGTAAATGGGTCTGACGTTTTTGATCTAATTCAGACAAAACATCATCCAATAACAGAATCGGATAATCACCGACCTGCTCTTTTATCAATTCAACTTCGGCTAGCTTCAAACTCAATGCAACCGAACGTTGTTGACCCTGAGAACCGAAATCTTGAACATTCTTATCATTGATCAAAAATTTAATATCATCACGATGAGGACCAAAAAGTGTAACGCCACGCTGAATTTCCTTTTGCGCATTATCTTTGAAAGCCTGTTTATAAATATCATAGATATTATCAACGGTCTTATTCTCGCTATCATAAAAACTCGAATAAACGATTTTCAAAACTTCCTGGTGATCAGTAATTTGATCATGAATCTTTTCAATATGTACTTGTAACTTCTTCAAAAAATCAAGTCTGGTTTTAACTACTTCAGCACAATAACCTGCTAACTGATCAGATAAAACTTCCAAGTAAACCAAGTCTTTTGACTGATGATGTTGGAGTTTTTTCAAATAAGCGTTGCGCTGTTTCAAAACTGATCTAAACTGACTGACCGTTTTTAAGTACTGACTAGATATTTGTCCGAACTCCATATCAATAAATTTCCGGCGAATTCCAGGATTGCCTTTGACAATCGATAAATCCTCCGGAGAAAACAAAACAACGTTCAAATTTCCTATATAACTAGATAATTTACGTTGTTCAAGATTATTTAGTTTTGCTTTTTTACCTGACTTACTAATGACCAGATCAAGCTTTAATTTGCTGGTATTATCCTTGATCACAAGACCTGATATCCGTGCAAACTCACTTCCCCACCTGATTAAATCCTTGTCGTTAGACGTTCGATGGCTTCTGGTCAAAGCCAGAAAGTACATAGCCTCTAATAAATTTGTTTTACCTTGGGCATTATGTCCCAAAAAAACATTAATGTTCGGTGAAAAACCAATCTCTAAAGACTCGTAGTTACGATAGTTTTGGAGTCGAAGATTTTTTATATACAATTATTCGATTTCAAAACTTTGATCACCGATAACAACTACATCGCCTTTGTGCAACTTCTTGCCACGACGGTTTTCTGCTTCACCATTAAGACTGACCGAATTTTCACGTAAGAACCACTTGGCTTGACCACCAGTTGAAATGATTCCAGTGTCCTTAAGTAATTGACCCAATGTGATAAATTCAGTATCGATTGTAATTTTTTGTGACATATTAACACCCTATTTATTAGATTTATACCATTAAAGACATAACATAATTATAGTAGTTTTTTAGTTAAAAGACAACTTAAACGTTATTGAGAGCACTTCTAAGCAATTTTTGACAATTCAAGTATCTACCCACTAAAAAAGCTTAGAAAAACTCTTATAGCAAAAATTACGGCTTAAATGTGGAATAAGGCAAAAAAATAACCCAGAACGAAATGTTCTGGGTTAAATTCATCCGAGGATCAAGTTTAGAATGTACGAACTGGTGTAATTAATTGGACAAAGTTATCTTTATCATCCACTGGACGTAGTGTAAATGGATGAAGTGGTGATGTAAAACTCATTTCAATTGTGGTGTTGCTTCCAAACGACCTCAAAGCATCTTTTAGGTAATCTGGATTAAATGAAATATCCAAATCGTCTCCATCAAGGTTTTCAAAATCAAGAACTTCTTCAACAGTACCAACTTCAGGTGAATTTCCATAAAGTGTAGCCTTTCTATCCAATGCTTTGATTTCTAATTTGATAACGTTATTTCTACTTTCATGAGAAAGAAGTGAAGCACGCTCAACTGATGCTAATAAATTACTTGTGTCAAAAGTTAATCTTGTATTTGAATCTTCGGGGATCAAGCGGTCTGTTTCTGGATATCTTCCATCCAATAGACGTGAGTAAAACATTACGTTATCGAAGCTGAACAGAACTTGATTCTCAGAGATTGACATTGAGATTTCTTTAACTGAATCGCTAATGGTTCTAACTAGTTCAGTTAAACTCTTACCAGGAATAATAAGATTATATTCTTCATCACTGGTAATGTTTATCTTTCGTTGTGATAAACGGTGACTATCAGTCGCTACTAATGTTAAGCCTTCACTATTAATGATGAAGTTAACACCAGTAAGTACTGGACGACTTTCTTGTGTTGATACGGCAATTACAGTCTGGTTGACAACCTCTTTGAATAAGTCAGTTGGAAAGACCAATTGGTTGTTTGTTTCAACTTCTGGAAGATGTGGGTAATTATTTGCATCCAAACCATTAATGGTGAATTCTGAAACACCGGATGAAATTAGTGTTTGATTATTGTTAAGTACTTCTAATTCAAAGTTGTCACCAGGTAATTTTTTGATGATTTCGTTAAAAAATCTAGCAGGTAAAACAATTGATCCAGTGCTTTCGATTGTTAAGTCATTATCAGCATCATCTTTTGAAATAAAGGATGTAATTGAAATGTCTGAATTACTACCTGTGATTCTTAAACCTGATTCTGTAAGTTCAAGTTTCATCCCAGTAAGAATAGGAATTGTTGTTTTTGTTGAAATAGCACGCTGAACATTTGTAGTTTGATTTACGAATTTAGTGCGATCGATTGAAAATTTCATTTATCTGACTCCCTATTTTAATTAATTAATATATAAATAGCAGTAGTAGTAGGTGCTGTGAATTCTGTGGATAACTATTTGGAAGATATATTTTGCTTGAAAAAGTCCTGTTATTAACAGCTGTGGATAACTTCTTATAAGTTCAAAAGTTTTCAACATGTTAATTTCTCAGTTCATCCTTCAATTCGTTAACCGCCATTTTAATATCATTATCACTAATGACTAACTCGGCTATTTTATCACATGAATGCATGACTGTCGTATGATCTTTTCCGCCAAATTCCATTCCGATTTGTGGAAGTGAACGATCGGTTAATTCTCTGGACAAGTACATTGCTATTTGTCGAGGTACAACGATAGTTTTGACACGTTTTTTGCCTTTTAAGTCATTGATCGAAACGTGATAGTATTTTGCGACCTTATTTTGTATCTTTGCGATTGAAAGTCCTTTTTTCTCTTTCGAGAGTTTAAATAGTTTCAAAGCATCGGCAGCGATTGACTTAGTAATATCAGCATTTTTCAAAGTTGAGTAAGCTTGAACACGAATTAATGCTCCTTCTAGCTCACGAACATTAGTATCAACCTGTTCAGCAATATAAGATAAGGTATCGTTAGGAATCTCAAGGTGTTCAGCCTCTGCTTTATTGCGGAGAATGGCAATTCTTGTTTCTAAATCTGGAGCAGTTATATCAACTGATAAGCCCCATTTAAAACGAGAGACAAGTCGCTCTTGTAATTTTGGTATTTCGTTTGGTAGACGGTCAGATGTCATTACGATCTGTTTGCCGTTATCGTGTAATTCATTGAAGGTATGGAAAAACTCTTCTTGAGTCCCCTCTTTTTCGGCGAAAAATTGAATGTCATCTATTAATAGTAGATCGACATTTCGATATTCTTGTCGAAAATCATCTTGGGTTCTTGTCTGAATTGAGTTGATAAAATCATTAGCGAAAGTTTCACTAGTTACATATTTTACTTTTGCTCCTGGTTCGATTTTTATCATCTGATGCCCTATAGCCTGCATCAAGTGAGTTTTTCCAAGTCCCACCCCACCATAAATAAATAGTGGATTATAAATAACTCCAGGTTCTTCGGCAACGGCCAAAGCTGCTGCATGAGCCATTTGGTTACCAGAACCGGTAATAAATGAATCAAAAGTATATTTTGGATTTAAATGAGAATTGTGAAAAACATGACCTGATTTTTCAGAGTCATTATTTGTTTCTTTTGGAGCAGTCTTTTGAGGCTGCTCTTTTTGTGCGTGTTCCTCTTCTGTTTCGATAATCGGATTTAATTCGATACCGTTGAATTCATATGAGTAAATGGCAACTTCTTCCGCATAGTGGCGCTCCCAATAATCTTTGTGGAGATCAGTTGGTACAGCAATGTGGATGTCATTTCCTTCGATGTACAAAGGTTCAGCACTTCCGACCCAGGTATTAAAACTAACTGGAGTCAAACTTTCTTTGAGTTTTTGTTTAAAGTAAGTCCAAAAGTCAGTCATGGAGGAGTCGGATGAATTATTTATGTTTTGCACGTATTTCCCCCCAATCTAAGTTGTTTATAATTTTTTACGGAAAAAAGACAGTTTATATTTTATCATTCTATAAAAAAGTTTTCCACAGAACAGATGTTTAAATTTATTTATTTTAACAAGGTGTTTATCAACAGAAATTCTGCCTGTGGATTATTGTAACTCTTTTGAGTTATTAACACAGTTATCCACAAATATTTTCAGAACAAAGTCCATTTTTACGGGGCTTAAGAGAACTTTGTAACTGTAGTTTTAAACCTGTGGAAAACTCGTTCACAGCAAAAAAATCGATTGGAAAAATTTGTTAAGAGACTTGTGGAAAAAATAAGTTGCTAACTTAATCCACAAATTATCCACAAGACGTAATGTTCAAAAGTAATTTATTAAATCTTCTACTTATAGAAAATTTGGTATTTAAATTGACGTAAAAGCATGGTATTATATACGAGCAATTGTCTGAAGAAGTGAATTAAAATTATTAAAGTATAAAAGTCAGGAGGTTTATTGAATGACTACAAAGAGAACATATCAACCAAAGAAGCGTCATCGTGAACGCGTCCATGGTTTCATGAAAAGAATGAGTACAAGTAATGGTCGCAGGGTTCTTGCAAGACGCCGCAAAAAGGGTAGAAAAGTATTATCAGCTTAGTTTTGAAGGATCACTAAATTTTGGTGGTCTTTTTTTATTAGAAAAACAAGAGACTATGGTGACATATGAGAAAAAGTTATCGAATTAAAAAAGAAAATGAGTACCAATATGTCTACTCACAAGGAAAGTCATGCGCTAATCGAAATTTTGTTCTGTACCAAATGCCTAAAAAAGAACAAAAACATTTTCGAGTTGGGCTTTCAGTAGGTAAGAAGGTTTCCCACACGGCCGTTGGACGTAATCGTATCAAAAGATATGTACGCCAATCTCTGTTGGAACTAAAACCTGAAATACCAGCAGAATTGGATTTTTTGATTATTGCAAGAAAACCATCTGTTGATCTGGACATGTTTGAAACAAAGAAAAATATCGTACACTTACTAAAATTAGGTAAGATAATAGGGTAAGAAAAATATATAGACTTATAGGTGTAAAAGGTGAATAAAAAAAGCTTAAAGAAATACTTAGGTGTCGCACTCTTATTGAGTGTGGTTCTAGTTTTAGCCGGTTGTTCTAACCTAAATGAGCCGATTACTAGTCATAGTAGTGGATTTTGGGATCACTATATTCTTTATAGTTTCTCAAGATTTATTCTTTGGTTAGCATCTCTTGTTGGTAACAGCTATGGTTGGGCAATTGTGCTATTTACTATCGTAATTAGAGTTATTCTATTGCCTCTTAACTGGTTCCAGACTAGAAGTATGAATAAACAGATGCAGATTCAGCCTGAAATGCAGGCTCTGCAGAAGAAATATTCAGCAAAAGATGTCGATACACAACAAAAGTTACGTGAAGAAACGCAAAAGTTATATAGTGAAGCCGGAGTTAATCCAATCGCAGGATGTCTGCCATTAGCTGTTCAAATGCCAGTTATGTTTGCCTTGTATCAAGCTATTTATAAGACAACACAATTGCGTGATGGTAGTTTCTTGTGGATGCAATTGGGTAAAGCCGATCCATACTACATTATGGCTATTTTAGCTGGTGTATTTACTTTCTTAAGTACATACATTTCTAGTTATTCTCAACCATCACAGAACGCTACAACAAAGATCATGACTTATGTAATGCCTATCTTTATCTTTGTTCCTGCTTTAACATTCCCATCAGCTATTACAATTTACTGGGTTGTTACTAATGCGTTCCAAGTTCTTCAGACATTGGCCTTCCAGAATCCTTTCAAGTTCCGTCGTGAACGAAGAGAGAAAGAAGAAGCCGAGCGTGAAAAGGAACGTAAACTTAGAAAAGCTAAGAAACGTGTCTATAAGCGTCGTAAATAATTGACAATTAAAACAAATGTCGTTAAGATGTTTTAGAAATTTGTTTTTAAAAATTGTTATATACATAGAAAAGTAGTCAAAGTGCTTTTCCGTCTTTTGGGACGGATTATGCACTTTTTTTGTGCTCAAAATTAGAAATTAAGGAGATTATCATGCCAACAGTAACTGAATATGACACTATTGCAGCTATCTCGACACCACCTGGGGAAGGTGGAATATCGATTGTCCGTCTCTCGGGGGATCAAGCAATAGAGGTTGCTAAGAAAATCTATAAAGGCAAAGACTTGGCCAAAGTTCCTACACATACGATCAATTATGGTCATATCTATGATCCAACTGATGACAGTTTGGTTGATGAGGTCATGGTATCAGTTATGCGTGCACCTAAGACCTTTACAAGAGAAGATGTTGTTGAGATAAACACCCATGGTGGTATTGTTCCAACGAACAAGGTATTGCAATTATTGATCGGCGCTGGAGCCAGAATGGCTGAACCGGGTGAATTTACCAAACGTGCCTTCTTAAATGGTCGAATCGATTTGACTGAAGCTGAATCAGTTATGGACTTGATTCGTGCCAAGACTGATAAGGCAATGCAGGTTGCTGTTAACCAATTGGATGGTAATTTAAATCACTTGATTTCAAACTTGCGCCAAGAAATATTAGATGCATTAGCTCAAGTCGAAGTAAATATTGATTATCCTGAATATGATACTGAACAAATGACGACTAAGATGTTGCTGGAGAAGGCAAAATTAGTCGGTTCGAATATCGACGCACTCTTGAAGACGGCTGATTCTGGTGAAATTCTTCAACACGGTTTAGCAACAGCGATTGTCGGTAAACCTAATGTTGGAAAATCAAGCTTGTTGAATCGTTTGTTGGACGAAGATAAGGCTATCGTTACAGATGTAGCGGGTACTACTCGTGATGTTGTTGAACAATACGTTAATATCGACGGCGTTCCGCTCAAATTGATCGATACAGCCGGTGTTCGTGATACAGAGGATAAGGTTGAGAAAATCGGTGTTGAACGTTCTCTTAAGGCTTTGAAGGAAGCAGACTTAGTTATTTTAGTTTTGGATTCAAGTCGCAAACTAGAAGCAGATGATATTGAGTTATTGGATGCTACAAAAGATAAGCGCCGAATTATTATTTTTAATAAACAAGATTTAGTACCCGTTATAACGCCAAATGATGTTTCTCAATTGAAGGATGATGACATAATCCTTGTTACATCAGCAATTAAGAACGATGGTATTGATACAATCAAACAAACAATTGGAAAGATTTTTAATGCAGGAATTGAAGATAGCAGTACAGATGTCATCATAACTAGTGCTCGTCAGGCTGGTTTGTTGCGTCAGGCTAAGGCTAATCTTAATGATGTTATTTCTGGAATCGAAGCTGGGATGCCAATTGATCTAGTACAGATCGATATGACTTCTTGTTGGGATACGTTAGGTGAAATAACTGGTGAGAGTTATCCAGATGAATTGATAACACAACTATTCTCACAATTCTGTTTAGGAAAATAGGTGAAAGAATGCAAGTTAAGGAATTTGATTCAGAGAATTACGATGTCGTAGTTGTAGGAGCCGGACACGCTGGTTCTGAAGCTGCACTAGCAAGTGCCCGTATGGGTCAAAAAACACTCTTAGTGACGATTAATTTGGACATGGTGGCGTTTATGCCATGTAACCCATCAGTCGGTGGTCCAGCTAAAGGAATCGTTGTCAGAGAAGTTGATGCTCTTGGTGGCGAAATGGGTAAGAATATCGATAAGACATACATTCAAATGCGTATGTTGAATACTGGTAAGGGTCCTGCCGTTCGTGCATTACGTGCTCAAGCCGATAAGAATATGTACCATCGTATGATGAAGCAGACTTTGGAAGAAGAGCCTAATCTGACCCTTCGTCAAGGAATCGTTGAAAAATTAATTGTTGAAGATGGTGTCTGCAAGGGTGTTGTTACAGCAACTGGTGCTAGATATCATGCTAAGTCAGTTGTTCTAACTGCTGGTACTTCATCACGTGGTAAGATCATCATCGGTGAATTGACTTATTCATCTGGTCCTAACAACAGTATCCCTTCAATCAAGTTGTCAGAAGACCTTGAAAGTCATGGTTTCAAACTAACTCGTTTCAAGACTGGTACTCCTCCACGTGTCAACAAGTCAACAATTGACTTCGATAAGACAGAAGAACAACCTGGAGATAAAGAACCAAATCACTTCTCATTCGAGACACCTGATTCACAATATTTAAAGGATCAATTGTCATGCTGGATGACTTATACTAATGCCACAACCCACTCGATTATTCGTGAGAACCTTAGTCGTGCACCGATGTTTTCTGGTGTGATCAAGGGTGTTGGACCAAGATATTGTCCTTCAATTGAAGACAAAATCGTACGTTTTGCTGACAAGCCACGTCACCAGATTTTCTTAGAGCCAGAAGGTAAGGATACGGAAGAATATTACGTTGGTGACTTCTCAACATCAATGCCAGAAGAAGTTCAACTAAAGATGTTGCACTCAGTTGCTGGTCTTGAACATGCTAAGTTAATGCGTCCTGGTTATGCTATCGAATATGACGTTATCGAACCATGGCAATTGAAATTGAACCTTGAAACAAAGGTTGTTAAGAATCTATTTACTGCCGGTCAAATGAACGGTACTTCAGGTTATGAAGAGGCTGCTGGACAAGGTTTGATGGCCGGAATCAATGCTGCATTGCGTGCTCAAAACAAAGATCCATTTATTTTACGTAGGGATGAAGCATATATCGGCGTTATGATCGACGACTTGGTCACAAAGGGAACTAATGAGCCATACAGATTGTTAACTAGTCGTGCTGAGTATCGTTTGATTCTTCGTCATGATAACGCCGATTTGCGCTTGACTGACAAGGGATATGACTTAGGCTTGATCAGTGATGATCGTTATGAAAGGTTTAACGAAAAACGTAACGCTACAGAAAAAGAATTAACACGTTTGAATCGTAAAATGATTACTCCTAAGATGGCAGAACCATTTATGACAAGCCACAATTTGAAGGGCTTGAAAGATGGAATTCTGGCTGATCATTTATTGAGACGTCCTGAGGTTCACTATGAGGATATTATTAGTATGATCGGTGATCCAGAAGGTGGACCTGTTGATCGTAGAATTAAGGAGCAAGTTGAAATTGCTATCAAATACGCTGGATATATCAAGAAGGAAGAATTGAAGATCGAACGTCTTAAGAAGATGGAATCAAAGAAGATTCCTGACCGTATCGATTATACAAAGGTTCCATCACTTGCTACTGAGGCTGTACAAAAATTGAGCAAGATCAATCCGCAAACTATTGCCCAAGCCAGTCGTATCAGTGGAGTAAATCCTGCTGATATCGGAATTTTGAGTGTTTATATAGAACAAGGAAGAATCGCTAAAGTATCTGAATAAAATTGGAATAAGTTACTATAAATAACTCAGTCGGTAGGCTGAGTTATTTTTTTACAGAAAATTTACAGTAAATATACCTAAGAAATATATCTGTTGTGTAAATTATATGTAAGAGGTGATACTTTGATGCAGCTTTTTGCTTTTGCAATGATAATCTTGATACTTCAAGTATTCATTTTGTATTTGTTATCGAAAGAAGAATATAAATTCAAATTATTCATAGCGCTAAGTATGGCAGTGTTAATGTTAGTACCAATAGTCTTAGGGGGATGGACAATGAGATTACTGGATACTTTTTTGATGGGAATACTTTTGTTGCTAGTGGGTGTGATGAATAATAAGAAGTCATACGTGTATTTGGGATCACTATTTTCATTAATGATGGTGATTTCTAGTTCATACTTTGTGTATGCTGGTATCGGGTATTAAGGGTATAATGGGATTAAAATTCTCGAGGTAGACACAAATGACACCAATTGAAGTGTATATTGATAATGCTCCTGAGGAACAGCAAGATAAATTGAAACAAATGTATGCAATTTTGAAGGATGAATTGCCAGAAGCCACAGAAAAGATATCTTATGCGATGCCGACATTTTATATGGATGAAAATGTTGTTCATTTTGCTGGATTCAAAAAACACTTGGGATTTTATCCTACCCCCAGTGCTGTGCTTAAATTTACAGATGAATTAAAACCATACAAAACATCAAAGGGTGCAATTCAATTTCCATATGATCAATAATTGCCTGAAAAGTTAATTCGACAAATAGCCGTTTTCAGAAAATCAGAAATAAAAAACAAAAAGTAGGAGCCAAAAATGATTTTATTTTCAGAAAATCATTTTTGGCTCCTTTTTATTTTTCGACAGTTGTGGGAATACGTAATTCAACAATTGAATCGGTGGGATTACCGTTTAGAAGTGTTTCGACAATGAATCCACCGTCAATTTTGTATAGTTCACGGCGATTATTCCATATTTCACTGAAAAATTGTTGAATCATTTTATCAAAAAGCTTTCTACTTGATTGTCCCTGGCCCTTTAGAACGACAAAATTACCTGCTGGAATAACTTTTTCGACAGATTTATTATCTTGAGAAATTGTATTTGCTCCAGCAAAGTATTCTAAATGATCTTTGGTTGGCATACTAAATGCATAGCCAATTTGGTCGCTGCTGCCTTGCATTAGATTAGGGAAGCTACCATTTTTTGAAATATTTGTAAAATGTTCTGATTTTAGTTTCGATATTTCAGCGGTATTTGACATAGTGGGTAGTGGTAATTTTGCAACATAACCTTTTAAATGTATTTCATCGAAGTATTTAATTTGATATTCCATCATGTTTTGTGCACCATCTTTTCTTTTGTTAAAATCAGTTTATCAACTTAAATATGACATCTAGTTGTCATATATTAAAAAAGGATGGATAAATGCGAACTGCTAGATTAATTAATATGATTATGTGGCTGTTGCGAACGGACAAAGTGTCAGCCATAGAAATGGCTCAAAAATTTGAAGTCAGTACTAGAACCATATACCGGGATGTCGATGCATTGAATTTGGCCGGAATACCAATTTTTACTACCCAGGGTAGAAATGGTGGAATTGGGTTGATGCCGAATTATAAGATAGATAAAAAATTACTAACGGCTAATGACATCAAAAATTTGCGAGTCGCTCTAAGTGGAGTGAGGACCTTGATTGATAGTCCAGATGTAAATGAGACTTTGAGAAAAATTGATGTTATGTATGATGCTGATAATAATAAAAATCCAACTTTATTGATTGATCATACGACTTGGATTGGAAGCAACGAGTTAAAGAGCCTGGCGGAAAAAATTAATCATTCAATCAATGATCGGAAAACAATTCAATTTGAATACAGTGATCGAACGGGTGCAAGAAGTACTCGTGAGATTGAACCATATCTATTAGTTTATAAAAATGAGCGATGGTATATTCAAGGGTTCAGCTTGGAAAGAAATGCATTTCGATTGTTTCGATTATCTCGGATGAAAAATATTGACTTTTCTGGGCGTGTTTTTGTACCTAGAGAAGTGCCTGCATCAGAAATGACCTTTGGCAACGCTAATGCCAAGTTGAGTAAATTCCAATCAGCTAAAATATTGATTCAAGCAGAAGATATTGTACGAGATCGAATTGTTGAGAAATTTGGTAGTGACGCAATCAAAAAAGAAACAAAGACAGGATTTATTGCTGAATTGGTCTTGCCTGATGGAGATAAGTCGTACCGATATGTTCTTTCATTTGGTACACATTTGAAAATCCTTAAAGGAGAAAGTTTTAAACGGCATTTAATGAATTACCTTGATGAAGTCATGCAAATTTATTGAAGACACAATATATAGTATTTGTATATTTTTTTGTATACAATATGTTCCATGTGAAACAATTGTGCCTAAAACCGTGATATATCAACGTTTCTATTGTAAGCGATGCCAGTAATCTGCTACACTCTTAGTAATGAAGTTGTTTTAGCTCATTAGGAAGAGGTTATTTTTATGGAAAAAATTGGTGTTATTGGATTAGGTAATATCGCACAAAAGGCATATTTACCAGTGATGGCAAGTTTACAGGATAAGTTTGAATGGCATTTAACCACTAGGAATGCTGAAAAGGGACAAAAGTTAGCTAAGAAATATGGTTTCAGTCACATTCATCAAACTCTAGATCAATTAATTGCCGAGAAGCCTTTGGCTGTCTTTGTTCACACACCAACAAGTACACATGAAGTAATTATTAGACAGTTATTAGATGCCGGTATCAATGTTTATGTAGATAAGCCAGTGTCTGAAGATTTATCCGTAGTAGAAGAACTCTACAAGTTAGCTGAGAAAAAAGATTTGATGCTTACTTGCGGCTTTAACCGCCGCTTTGCACCATTTGATCAACAATTGAAAGCAATTCCTGATAAGAGATTAATTATGTCTGAGAAAATTCGGGAAGATGCTCCACAAGAGACAAAATTTGCTATTTTTGATTTAATGATTCATTCAGTTGATACAGCACTTTATTTACTAGATGAGCCAATTGAATCCGTCAGTAATCATCTAGTTACTAGTTGCAAGAATCTAGAGCAAGGATATGTCACTTTGACTTCAAAACATACTCAAGTTCAGATAACTAATAATCTTGCTGGGGGAGTGAACTTAGAACAGACAACAGTTCAAAGTACTGAAGAACGTGCTCAAGTTACGAATCTTAATTTGATGAATACTTATCAGACGGGAGTAACGATTCAGACGGCACGTCCTGACTGGGAGAGAAACTTGGTTACTAGAGGATTTGAACCACTGATTTTGGAGTTCTTGGATGCCGTTTCTTCTAATGGAGATAATCCTGTTAGTCCTGAATCTTCAATATTGAGCCATAAGATTTGTACGGATCTGGCTAATAGTGCTGACAAATAGGAAATACCATATCTAGTGAGAACAAGTGTTTTTTGATACAATATGTTCCACATGAAACAATTTGGATGAAAATAGTCTACTTGTAAGTGGGCTATTTTTGTTGTTTAAATGACAATGATTTATTCATGGTGGAAGCTGTATAATTAAATATATGAATAAGTTAGAAAGCAATTTTGACAGATTTTTGCAAAAAAAAATCCTTTGAAATTTTTAATTTCAAAGGATTATATATAAATCATTAATTGTTAGATTTTATAGTTTTGATGCAGCAGCACCGTCAACGATAATTGTAACGTCTGGGTGATTTTGTAATGCACTAGCAGGAACATCTGATGAGACAGGTCCGTTAACTGTTTTAGCAATAGCATCGGCTTTGTTCTCACCGTAAGCTAATAGGATAATCTTCTTAGCTTTCATGATTGATCCGATACCCATTGAATATGCGTAACGAGGAACGTCTTTTTCATCGTCGAAGAAACGTTTGTTAGCTTCGATTGTTGATTCTGTAAGTGCAACTTTACTTGTCTTACCGTCAAGTGGTGAACCTGGTTCGTTAAAACCGATGTGACCATTTCTACCGATACCAAGTACTTGAACGTCGATAGGATTTTCCTCAATAATCTTGTCATATTTTGATGTAGCATCTTCTGCATCAGGATCAGAACCATCTGGAACGTATGAATTCTTAAATGGTTTCTTGCTGAATAGGTGTTCATTCATGAAATAGTGGTAACTTTGATCATTGTCAGCCTTTAAGCCAACATATTCATCCAAATTAACTGATGTAATGTTTGAGAAATCAATATCGCTACTTGTCATTTCATTGTAAAGAGTGATAGGGCTGCTACCAGTAGCCAAACCAAGAACCTTAGCTCCATTTTTGATTTCTGTGGCAATAATATTGAAGGCTTCCTTACCGCCTAAATCTTGATCTTGAACTTTAATAATATTCATATGTTTTTAATCTCCCATCTCTTTATCCGGTCTAGTCCAATCTAACGTGTTTTAAGGTAAATGTCAATCAAAAATACTCGTTTTATGAAAAAAAGAAAAAAAGATGTTTAAAACAATGCAAAAATGGTAGAACTTCGGTATATTTTGTTAGAGAACTCGTTCTACTAAATAACTCATTAAAAGAGGAATTAAATTGGAAAAAGTATTAGAAGTTTCACGTGGAAAAGTAAATGTTAATGTCACAGGGGATCTTGATAGCGATAAAACGGTTATCGCTTTAATTCCTGGAGTTAATGGCTCCATCGAATATTTTGATGAAATTACACCTGAATTACAAAAGAAATATACAGTTGTTGCCTTGGATCTACTAGGACAAGGCAAGTCAAGCGCTTCAGATAATGGCGAATATGATATCGACATGCAGGCCTGGAGTATGCTAGAAGCGATGGCTAGATTAAGTATTACTGAGAAGACCGTAATCTTCGGATACGGTGTCGGTGGGTTAATTGCTATGAGAATGGCAGAATTGCGTGATTTTGCTGTTTCTAAGTTTGTATTACTAAATACACCAGCCAATGCAAAATACGCTGATATGGACGCTCATTCATCTCTAGCAAGCATTCCTTTGTTAGGTAAGATGGCTAAGTCGTCAGTTAAATCTGATTTGTATTTTGCCAAAGATTTTGATACTTCTAAGCTTAATAATCCTAATGTTGTCAATGATGCAGCCAATGAAGTTGATAAGAAGACAGATAAGAAACTAGGTAAGATTGCTGAAGAATATCTAGAACAAAAGGCATTGAATAAACGACTTCGTATCGTTAAACTGCCAACCCTAGCCATCTTCTCTGATGATGATCAAATTTTGACAGAAACTGGTGTCAAAGATGCCAAGGCCACAATCGGTCGTGTGCCACATCTGGTTATGAAAGACCTGAAGGGTGCAGGTCATGCTGGAATGATCGAGAAGCCTAAGGAAGTTGCAGAGATGATTTTTGAGTTTGATAATGACACTAAAGATTTTGATTACTCTGAGGTTGAAAGTATTGATGAATAGTTAGTTTGTTGGCCTGTCACTTGGTTGTGGTGGGCTTTTTTTGTGGGATTGTACTGTACTATGCATTATTTCATCAAAAAACCAACTGCCTTTTTAGACAGTTGGTTTTTTAAATAGAGCTATATGAAATGTGTTGTCTATAAAGTAAATAAATAGGCAGGAATTTTCCCGTAAGTTATAAGCTATATGAAAAGACTTATTTCTAAAATCGTATTACTGGTCCGGAGGATACATGACTTGGTTCTAAACTATATGAAAAGGCTTATTTCTAAAACTTTAGAAGTAAGATTTCGATTTCATTTTTTAGGTTCTAAACTATATGAAAAGACTTACTTCTAAAACGATATGTCACTGTTCTTTTTCAAGGAACGTGGTTCTAAACTATATGAAAAGACTTACTTCTAAAACTGCTGTTCAGCGACGATATTAAAAATCTTAGGTTCTAAACTATATGAAAAGACTTACTTCTAAAACAATTTGTTTGTTGTCTTACTCAATTTAATAGGTTCTAAACTATATGAAATGACTTACTTCTAAAACTTGAAGTGGGGGCATTTTGCTGACGTTGTTGGTTCTACACTATATGAAATGACTTACTTCTAAAACGAAGTCTGTCTTTGGCTCTCCACTTCTCTTGGTTCTAAACTATATGAAATGACTTACTTCTAAAACTGGCCAGAAGGCACAAAGGCTGTATCTGCGGGTTCTAAACTATATGAAAAGACTTATTCTAAAACGTAATTCAATAACCAACGAACAGCATTCAAGGTTCTAAACTATATGAAATGACTTACTTCTAAAACGACAATTTGTTTTTCCTTTAAGGTTAATTGGGTTCTAAACTATATGAAATGACTTACTTCTAAAACACATTCTTCGTCCTTATCGAACGTAATACAGGTTCTAAACTATATGAAATGACTTACTTCTAAAACGACAAGTTTAGTCAATTTGTTGGTAATTACTGGTTCTAAACTATATGAAATGACTTACTTCTAAAACCAAACCAAAAGTGCAAAACCAAAAACAAAAGGTTCTAAACTATATGAAATGACTTACTTCTAAAACCCGGAGAATGCTTATTAATTACATCTTCCTGGTTCTAAACTATATGAAATGACTTACTTCTAAAACTGATTATTTGACTGTGTGTAGTAAATTTGAGGTTCTAAACTATATGAAATGACTTACTTCTAAAACCCGGAGTTGATAATCACTTCTACATCAGAAGGTTCTAAACTATATGAAATGACTTACTTCTAAAACTAGAACGGTTTTTGTCGTAATCACTTAGATGGTTCTAAACTATATGAAATGACTTACTTCTAAAACGACCGACACGTACAGGCGCAATCTGTTATTGGTTCTAAACTATATGAAATGACTTACTTCTAAAACCAGTTACTTAACGTTAACTTTAAGTATTTGGCTAATAGTCAAATCTGATATGATCATCATCGATGGAGTAAATTTTAATTTCAAGAGTACTCTCCTTCTTGGTCATTGGGTATGATTCAAGACTAATTACGTTCAAGCCAATCGATTTCAAATAGTTATTTAATTCGTTTAATTGTTCTATATTTATGAAGTGTTCTAAACCATGAAAGAGTAATGTCTTTTTTTCACTGAAATCTGAATAAAAAGTTATTACTGAATGAATTTTATCATAGTAATTATTCCAGATACTAGTATCAACCCGTATACTTTTATATTTTAATAGTTTTATTAATTCTTCTGTTAAATCAAAATCAAAGGATTCATCATAAATGCTAATCATGTCGAAGAATAAACCGTTTATTTGTTCGTTAATAGACTCAATCTTTTCTCTATTGATTGTATATGAATCATTAACGATTGTTTTAAAAACTGATTTGATATTTGCCGTTGAATTTATGTCAAAACTTGTAATATCACCTATAATAGCTAACTCTTTCAAGGAATCCTTTAATTTGTCACTATCGTTCAGATAAAAATGAATAAACTGATCTACATCATCACTAAAGGTTTCGTGGTTCTTCAAAAGGTTTAAATTGAATAGTAGTTGAGAATATTCATACTTATTTTGAAAATTTATAAAGGTAATACCATTGTTGATTGGAAAAGGATCGTAAGGGAAAACGGTTATACATTTGTCGTTCATAAAACAATAAACCTTTCTGAACTATTAGCAGGGCTAGTATCTTTAATACCAGAAATATATTCCATTTTTGAAAATTGTTTTTCAGTTATTACCATTGCTTGAATTAAGCCTTTGGATGGCGCATAAAGTGCTACCTTTTTCTTTAAAAGGTTAGCTGACTGACCATCTACAGTTAAACAAGTGTAAATTGATTCTTGCATCATAATAAATCCATCCGTTAAGAGTTTTTTTCTAAACTGACGGTAGTTTCTTCTATCATTTGATGTAATAGTGGGGAGATCAAACATTACCATTAGTCTCATAATCCTATGCCTCATTTATAAATCCTACTTTACCAATAGAGTCTTTTTTCAGATCTAGAAACTTAAAACAGTCTCTAATATACTGATCCATGGCATTACTTAGAATGTAATCTTTACCATCGTAATGAACAGTTTGATCCATTACTTGAATTAATTCCTTTTTTATATGTTCATCAAAATCTTGATCCTTTAATTCGATGACTTTTATATCGATAAATTGTCTGAAAGGCTCTATAAAATCACAGGACAAATTAAAATCGTTTTTAAGACTATGATGATGAATGCCTAGTTGTGTTAAATATCCTTGAGATGACACTATTTGATTAGCGGCTGATAACATAACAGTGTATCCGTAATTAAGCATGATATTTATTTTTTCTTCCTTTTTTCCTCTAGAAAAGTTACTTCCAAAAAGTAGTGGAAAATATTTTCGTGCGACCGCAGCTTCACGATTAGTTCTGTCATTTTCTTTAATTTCTTCCAGTTCTTTGTTTACTCCAGAGATATCCAAAGTGTTTTGTTGTAATATATTGATTTGATTTTCAATCTTATTTGTAACTATCTGAGTCCAAAGCCTTTCTTTTTGAGTAATAGACCATGATATTTGTGTATCGATATTCTGGTTCCTTTTTTCATTTGTATAATAAGTACACAATTCAGCACATGGATTTCGATCTGTATCACAAAAAATGACTCTGATATTTGCTTCGGCAAGCTTAGAAACTAGATAACCTGTGATAACAATTTGAGTAGATGCAAGAACTAGACAGCCTATTTGGTTGAAAGGCAATGATTTGGTTTCAACCAATTGCTGAACGATAACATGATTCTCTTTGTAAGATAATTTTGATTTCTGTGCAATGTAGTATGTTTTCCAACCCATAAAATCTCCTAAGTATTTTGTTGATTAATTGCTAACTGTCATTTATACTAATAGATGTTCTAACAATATGAAATGACTTACTAAGTTAAAATCAACATTTATGTTAATGAATCTTTAATGATTGGCTCCCGCGTGGGGGCTATTTTTTTTGCCTTTTAGTTTATATGAATCTTTGTATTGTATAATCCAGTGGGTGATTGATATATGAAATTGAAATTGGATAGGTCTAACTTTTTTTGTGTTCTTTCAAATCTATTCTTTGTAATGTTGCCAATTTTTATATTTGTATTTTTAGGTTTAGTCCTAAGGAATGATATTAAAGAATTTATTACTTCAATTTTTTTGTCGGAGGATATACTTAAAAATTCTTCTTTGGCATTAATTAAAATATTCTTTTGGGATGAGTAGATAGGATATTGTTTTTCTATTTTTTCAATTATTTGAATATAAATGTTGTATAAGTATTCTTCATCAAAATTACGAATGATTGATGCATGTTTCTCTTTCTTTGATTTGTTTAATAATGCAAGTAAAGCAGTTTGTTCAAAAGGTAATGTTAATTGCTTAGCATTTGACTGCTCAGATGCAGCTGACAAGGAAATTAATCCATATCTGGGACTCTCAATGAGTTGATTTATAGGAATTTTTGCGATTAGAACTTTTACTGGCGTTTTCTCTTTTGTTAACCACTCGTTTAAAGATATGTGCTTCATTTCTATTTCATGTGCTATTCTTACGGGGATGTTAATTAGTTTAGTTTTTTTGCCAATTGTTACTAATGACATATATGATGTTTTTTCACTTGTATATCCACCATATATTTCTGTAGGTTTGTTTTTAGATAGTGGAACTAATTTTTTATTACTTGCTGATTGAATTGTTGCACCAAATAGTTCACCATCTCTGATAAAAGTTCTTCTACTAGTGAGGTATTGTCTATATTTGAATGTAGACAATACCTCATTTTTTATTTTATTGGTCCAAATAACCTCTCCTTCTGAAGTTGTTTGAATATTTCCGCTTTTCATGGATCCAATTATAAAGTTGTTTCTGGCATATTTAGGCAGTATATTTCCATGCTTTTTGGCTTCCTTTTTCAATGATTCAAAAAACTTTGAATATTCTCCATATGCAATGTTAAGTTCATTTTTTGGATATTTCTTTAGCTGATATAATCCGACAACAGAACAAATATAAGCATCTTGAGCATGATGATAATCATTTAATTCCCGATTTTTAACCAGTTCAGGATGTTTATAGTGAAAGGTTTGATAGTTCAAATCACTGAAGGACTTTCTAAATTCGGTTCCCATGCTTGCACGTGTTTCAATTATTTTTGTATCTGTATATTTTTCATTTAGAATTGCTGCAACATTTTTTATGATTTGTGAAGTTTGGACTAGTTGTCGTTTTACAAAGTCCTTTTGTTGGGCAGAACTTACTTCAGTTCTAGTTAGATTGTTGAATTTTTTTGAACTCATTAAATTAGTATTTTTAAGATTCATCCATCTGGTTATATTATTTTTTATGACTTCATCTGGAAGAAGTAAGCTAGAGGATTTTCTTTGATTTTCATTTATAGATACTAGAGCCTTATTATCTAATGAGTTGTCAGGGGTATATGATCTAGGAAGTATGTGATCTATTTGATATTTGCCTGTAAACAAATTATTTAGGTCTATTACTTCATTACTATATAAGCTTCTTCCGAGTTGCATAAAATATAGGTAATATCTGTCATCAGATAGATTATCCTTGTTTTCGTCCAGTAGATTCTTCAAATTTTTAGTTGAATATAATGTTTTCTTAATTTTTAGATGAGGATCTTCTTCAAGTGCGTTATAAATGCCAGCTATTTTTTTGTATCTGGATTCTGTTTTTTTGCTTGGCATAGAATCGCGGGTAAATTCAATAAAAATATTTTTAGGTTGATGTCCCATGAATTTTACTAAATCGTCGATAACAAGAAGTGCTTGCTTAACACCTCTCTTCAGAGCAGGAGAAATGTGAATGTTTTCTATTAAATCTGTGGTTGATAAATTATCAATGTTACTATTCTGAATTTTTATTTGTTCTTCAAATGTATATTTTGTACTATGAATTACCTGCATTAAATTATCATTTGTCTCCCACATAAGTTCTAGTACATTATGGTTTGATGAAGTATGTTCTCCTGGAATCTTACAATTGGTAGACATACCCATTAACATTTTTTTTGAAAAGTTACCCCATCCTTTGTAACGAGTTTTTGATAGTCTATCAATTTGATTTGCTTTTAAACTATTAATTCCATTTAATTTAATTTTTAAGATGTTTCTATCTTCAAAAATTGTTTGCCATTCTATTAATTCTTCCAAAAATTTCAAATTTTTAAGATCATCAACAAATGTATCATCAAATATATTCAGTAGATCATGATATGTTGATAAACCTGATAAAAATTTTTTTGGATCTGAAAGTCCAAAAATATGAGGATCTGTATATAAACTCTTTCTTACTAACCATTTTTTTAAAGTACTAGAGGATACGCTTTTTTGTTTTTTAAATAATTCATTGAATATGACTTTCTTGGTATTAACGGTTAATGGTTGTGCATCATTTATATTTTTACTATTAGATATTTTTATTTTATTAAGTTCGTTCAGGACTTCGAACTTTTGATAAATTAAGCTGTTTTTGGGTATTACTGGTTCACCAATTAAAAATGGATCTGTTGATGTCATACATTTAATAAAATCGGTTGAAGACTTCTCACGATCAACCTTTTCGTCAAAGTTCCATGGCCTTATTGGACCAGATGATTTTCTAGTCATCCAAGCAAATCTATTTTTATCTCTGTCCTGTAGGGGACCAACGTAGTATGGTATACGAAATTCTAAAAGGGAAATTATTTTATTTTTGTTTTCTTTTAAAAATGGAAAATATTTTTCTTGGTTACTTAGGATTTGTACTAATTCATTCCGATTCAGCTGGAAGGGGATTACACCACTATTACTATTACGTTGTTTTAGCAAATATTGATGATTAGCAACTTCAAAATCTATTTTGGTGACATCCACATGTTTTACGACTTTTAGGTATTTTTTTATGTTGGATTCAAAGTCAGTTGAAGTATCTTTTCCATTTATATATTCGTTATAGTATCCTCTAGCCTTTTTTACTTCGTTTGTATTAGGATCCGTTAACCAAATACTTTTTAAATGAGCCAATTGGTCATGATGTATATCGTATTTTTTAACCATTGCATTACTTAAATATGTTTCTTTACCTAAAATGTCATTGAGTACGATGATACTGTTGAGAGACTGAGCAATAGATATGATCTTTAGCTGGGTATCATCTAAAAAATCGTTTAATTTGATAAGTTGTTCTTCGGATTTTTTTGATAAAAACTGTAAATCAATTTTTTCAGTTGTATCAATTTCAAAAATTTTTCGGATATCTACTGACAATCCCAGAATCAGCCTTAATAGTGTTTTGATCTTTTCAGTAGTATTTTTATTATTAGTTTTAATAAAGGATACCGCTTTATCAGATTTGTCGGATGAACGTTCGTTTTTATCTAGTAAAATATCGTTAATCTTTTGTAAATTGGTATATTCAATTTCAAAATTTGAGCCGATTAGTTCATTCTTTAAGCTTATCAAAGTATCTTTTAAGCCAGTTTGCATGTTGGAAACATCATAGTTTTGATACTCATGTGTAAAATTACCACGATATTTTATAATATTGTGAATGGCCAAATAAACCAAGCGTATATCTGCTTTTTTAGAATTTTCAATTAAATTCTTCCTAAGATGAAAAATTGTTGGATATTGTTTGTAATATGTTTGATCGTTAAAATTTTTATCAATAAATAAATTATACTTATCACGAGTTCTAGATTCATCCTTTGGAGATACCCAAGAGGATCGTGTCCTATTAAGAAATCCAGGATCAACTTTGAATAATTCGTCAGAGAATATTTCATCTAACCAATTAAGTCTATTTCGTTTGCGCTTGTATCTTCTTCTGGAAGAACGGTATTTGCGTGTTTTTTCAGCTGTTTGAGCCTGGTCGAATAACCGAACACCCCAAAGATTTTGTTTTTTAGCGTGTAACAAGGCATAGTTATCGTCAATGACGGCCCATCCGACTGATCCTGTACCAATATCCAGTCCAATATTATAGATTGTCTTTTTTCGATTCATAATGTTCCTCCATATGAGTATTTCATAATAATATCAGAGAAGAAAACGCTTTACAGTAATTTTTAGGATAAAAACGTCACCATAATAATTGACTTATTTTATATATCCATCAATAATCAAGTTAACCAAACTAAGAAAGCAGGGATGAACATGGCATCACATGAAGCTTTACTTATTGTTGATTACACGAATGATTTTGTTGCGGACAACGGCGCATTGACTTGTGGCAAGCCGGCTCAAGATATTGAGCCTAATATTATCAAGTTAGCTGAGACTATGCGCAAGAACGATGACTGGGTCTGGTTGCCAACTGATTTGCACATACCGTTTGACAGTTACCATCCAGAAACAAAACTATTTCCAGCTCATAATATTCAAGATACGTGGGGCAGGGAACTATATGGTGAATTGAAGCCATGGTATGAGAAGCATCAAGATGAGGATAATATCAGGTTTTTCGACAAGACTCGTTACAGTGCTTTTGCGGGAACTGATTTAGACATTCGACTTCGTGAACGTGATGTTGATACGATTCACTTAGCAGGTGTCTGCACTGATATTTGTGTTCTCCATACAGCAATCGATGCTTACAATTTAAACTACAAGATTGTTGTTCACAGTTCATGTGTGGCATCGTTCAATCAAGCTGGCCACGAATGGGCGTTGGAGCATTTTGAAAAAGTTCTCGGAGCCAAAGTAGTCAAATAATATACACAAAAATAGCCTTCCCAATTTGGAAAGGTTATTTTTGTGTATTCATAATTTTTTTCTGTACTAAATAATGATCTACGTGACTACCAAGAAATAATGGAACCTTCTCTTCAGTAACATCGCTGAATTCCAATCCATACCACAATGCTGGTGGCAACGTGATATTTTGTAAGAGAATTCGTCCACCAATTAAGAATCTGTCTAATCCACTCATATGTTCTTGAGCTCCAAGATCTTGGAATTGTTCATTTAAAATAACGAATTTGAATGAGCCGGCACGACGGTTTCGTATCATGGAATAATCAGGTATTTGAGGATCAATGATTTTATCGTCTAACAATTCGTTAACGATTTGTCTGATATAAATATTGACGTGTTGCGACTTCTTGAATCCTAGATTGAGTTGGACATTGACGACGTTTCTCGTATGCATCATATCGATGCTGTAATTACAGTCGTAAGGATTATTGGTCTGATTAACAGTGATGAACCAGTAAACCTTGGCACGTTTTGGTTCTTGGTCAAGGATGGAATAGATTATTGAACGTTTGATGGCATAATCGTCTTCGATACGGTTAAGAAAGACTAGATTAGTAGCGTAAAGTGGTATCTGATCGTCTTTGCTCAATTTTTCTAGTTGTGGGATGTAGTCTATCAAAGAAACAGACTGGCTTTCATCCAGATATGAATCTCGACGTTTGTTACCGTAATACCAAACGACCATGATCATTAGAATGATAGCTGTGATCATGACGGTAACGTAGCCACCATGAATGAACTTAGTCAAACTGGAGATAAAGAACAATGACTCCAGAGTAATGAAGAAAGTTACGAAGATTCCTGCACCAACTCGGTGATGCTTCATCACTAAGAATTGGTGTAGCAAAATGGTTGTCATCAGCATGGTCATCGTGATTGCTAATCCATATGCTGCTTCCATATGCTCAGACGTCTTAAAACTCCAAACAACGCTGAGAGTTACCAAGCAAAGTAGCCAATTAACTGAGCCGATGTATAGTTGACTCTTGATGTCGCCTGGGAATTTAACTCGTAATCTTGGTAGAATCTTGAGTCCAATGGCTTCTTCTACTAAGGTAAAGGAACCAGTTATTAAGGCTTGAGAGGCAATAATGGCTGCCATTGTGGCAATCAAAATAGCAAAGATGCGTAGTTCTCCTGGTAACATCTCGTAAAATGGATTAATCGTATTGAGATTCATATATTGCTTGTCCAAATAATGGGTCATGACCCAAGCACCTTGTCCAAGATAATTGAGCATCAACATGGTGCAGACAAATGGCCAGGTACCATAAATATTGTATTTTCCAACCTGTCCCATATCTGAGTACAATGCTTCAGCACCAGTAGTAGCAAGGAAGACGCTACCTAGAATGAAGATACCAACGTGATTGACAGGACTAGTCAGGATCTTGACGGCATAGATGGGTGAGAAGGCTTTTAGAACGCTGAGGTCGTTAAAAATATTGGATAAACCCATAATCCCAATGAAACTGAACCATACCAGCATGATGGGTCCAAATGATCTACCGATACGTTCGGTTCCAAACTTTTGAATGACAAAAATTGTCAGTAGGATCACGGTTACTAGAACCAAAACAATATTTTGACTGTTAGAAAATGTGAATCCGGCGATAGACTGACCTTTTAAGCCTTCAATCGTTGAAGTTACAGTAACTGCAGGTGTAAGTGTCCCGTCGGCTAGAAGAGCAGAACCGCCTATCAAAGCAGGGATGATCAGCCATTTTTTAGAGCGTACTAAAGCATAGAGGGCGAATATGCCACCTTCATGGTTATTGTCAGCTTTCATGGCAATCATTACATACTTAATAGTAGTGATAAGCATCAAAGTCCAAAAAATCAGCGAAATACTGCCGATAATATATTCAGGAACGGCACTCTTCATATTGCCAGCGTCATTGATAATGGCGTTCATAACGTAAAGTGGAGATGTACCAATATCACCGTAGACAATTCCTAAAGTTATCAGCATACCTAATTTTGAAAATGAGGATGTTGTTTTATTCATCATCTTATCCTCCCGATTTGCATGGTGATACTAGTTTATAATTAAAGATTTTTATTTTGATGCCGATAGTGTCCGGGATTCTTGGTTTTTTCCTGCTCGGTCCGGATCGACTGGATCTCGTTTTCCAGTTCGCTAAGAACTTCTATCTGCATCTTTTGAATATCCAGTAAGTGTGGCCATTGAACTTCATTCAATTGGTCGATTTTTTCGTGTAAAATTCTAATTTCCATTTCAGATTTGTTGTTAGTACGATAATCATTTTCAGCATCAAAACGGTCACGTTCTGCTTGACGGTTTTGGCTCATCATGATGATAGGAGCTTGAATCGCAGCAATGCAGCTTAGAAATAGATTGAGAAGTATAAAAGGGTAAGGATCGAAGTTTATACCAAGGAAGTGAACGACGTTTACTGCCATCCAGATGATCAAGATTATGACAAATGAAATGATGAAGCCCCAACTACCACCGAAATGAGCGACTGCATCAGATAGTTTTTGACCACGGGTTAACTTGCCGTGAATAGTATCATTGAGGTTTCTGATCACGTAGGTATTCTTTGATAACTCCTTTTCCAATTCGGCATTCATTCGACGGTCGATATCCAGATCTTTTTCGATGATATTCTGCATTTTGGCGAGTCGGATTATCTGCAAGTCCTTTAGACAGATGAAACTAGAATCTCTAGCAAAATCGTTCCGCTTAATAACTGACTGTTTCAAACTGTCAGTTAGATCTCTCAAGAATAGTCCTTCAGTTTGAGAGAAGCGTTTGCGGCAAATTATACAGCTTTGATTTTTCTTAACAGACATAGTTATCACCTCTCATTTACGAAAGATATTAATATCATTTTATTAATTTAACAATTTTTATAGCTTATATTTACCGATAAATTACGAATCGTCTATTAAGGTGGTATTGATATACTTCTAAAAATAATTGCATTAAAATATGGCAATTAAAATATCAGGACGGGGTGTGGCGATTATGAATGTAGGGTTCATGATTTTAGCAACGCTGTTAGTTTGGTTAATGACACCAGGTATTGCGGCTTTTTATGCGGGATTTGTGCCAGAAAAGAATGTAACTAAGATCCTTTTTGATAGTTTCATGATGTTTGGTGTCGCCGGGTTATTATGGATCGCAGTAGGATATTCAATGTCGTTTGATGGTAATAGTTTGGGTATTATAGGTAAGTTTGATCATATGTTTTTATCGGGAATTAATTTGAATGCATTGATTGGTCAAACCAAATTGCCGACAGCTGTATATTTATTGTTTCAGATGATGTTCGCCATTTTAACACCAGCGTTATTTTTAGGAGCGATTGCTGACAATAAGATCAAATTCGTTATTTCATTTGTAGTTTTATGGTCAATTTTTATCTATTATCCATTGGTACACATGGTTTGGTCTAGTTCTGGGGTACTGGCAAACATGGGGATTCTAGATTTTGCTGGAGGAACGGTTATTCACATTAATGCTGGAATAACAGCATTAGTTCTATCGAATTTTTTGCGAAAACCATATAAACCAGAAGAACCAGCTAAAGGTAATGATCTTTGGATATTGCTGGGAACTACATTGTTATGGATCGGCTGGTATGGTTTCAATGCAGGTAGCGCATTGGGTTTGAACACTCAAGCAATTCAAGCGTTCTTTACTACGACCATTGCGCCGTGTGCGGGATTAGTAACTTGGATCATTTTAGAAAAAATATATAAGAAACGTGCAACTTTAAGCGGTATTTGTACGGGGGCAATTTGTGGATTGGTTGGGATTACACCTGGTGCAGGATATGTGAGTGTTACAGGAGCCTTGTTGATCGGAACTGTCTCAGCAATCGGAAGTTTTTATTTTATGAATTATCTGAAGTATCGCCTGCATTTAAACGATTATCTAGATATTTTCGGTTGTCATGGAGTTAGTGGAATTATTGGTTCTGTTGCAACAGGATTGTTTGCAACAAAATCAGTTAATCCCAATGTCATTAATAGTGGGTTGTTATACGGTGGTGGAATCAAATTGTTGAGTCTGCAGTTATTTGGAGTTGTTTTTACAATTATTTTGGTAGCAATTATTGATGTAGCTATAGTCAAAGGATTGAAGAAACTATTTAAGAATAAAGTCTATTCGATTTCTGATCCGATTGAACGTGATTTACTGTTTATCAGAGAGTGATAGATGGTCAACTTTCAAGCATTAAACCAAAAATAGGCGCTATAATCCGGTTAGGGATTACAGCGCCTATTGATTTATATGAAAAAAATTAATTTAAGATTAATTTCAAATTAAATGGTACCTTTCTTGAAGGCTGTCTTGAGTCCGGCAACTTCCATCAAACTTCTGTCTCCTGATAGATGTTTGATAAGTGAAGCTGTGTGACCCTTGAACTTGTAACCTTTACTCAAGATTTCGGCAATACCATGGTTTTGACCTAATGAAGCAACTGTACCCATTGAACTGTATACGAATGGTTTCAATTCTTTGCCATTCAAAGCGGCACCAATGTTGAAGGCTACAGCGACACCTTCAGCAGAAGCAAGTTGTCCAGTTGTTGGCAATGGACGTTCTTGTCCTTCTGGGATCATGGCTGAATCATCACCGATGAAGTATGCTTCGGGATGTTCTTCGAGGTTAAGGAATGATGTTGTCATAACACGGTTTCTTCTAGCTTCGATACCAGAGTCTTTGATAACGTCACTACCACTAACACCAACAGTCCAAAGAATAGTGCTTCCTTCGACCTTTTTCTCTTCTTCGCCGTCCATGTAAACAACAGCTTTAGGTTCGATTTTTGTGATCTTAGCGCCTGTTAGTAGTTTTATACCGTTCTTTTCAAGATATGAAACTGCATAGTTAGCAAGTCCTTCGTCAAACATAGGAAGGATTCTTGTTGCCATTTCTAGACATGTAACTTTGATTTCTGGAACGCCATATTTTGCTTTAAGAATCTTAACTGTATCAACTAATTCACCAAGGATCTCGATACCAGTGAATCCAGCACCACAAACAACGATGCTTAAGTCAGCTGGATCTTGAGAATCTTTGTAGTTGGCAATATTTTTATTTAACTGTTTATATATATTCTTAGCTGTATCTAAGTCTTGGAGGATGAGGGCATTGTCGCTAGCACCTTCTAGACCGAAGTCTTCAGAGCGGAAGCCAAGAGCTACGACAATATAGTCATAAATAATATCATCATGATCTTCAAAATGAACAGTCTTATTATCAAGATCTAATTCTTTAACAGACGCTTGAATAAAGTTGACGTTTGAAGGAAGAACCGAACGAATATCAAAACTAACAGCATCAGGTCTTGTTGTTCCTGCTGCAATCATGTGTAGTCCGGTTTTTTCAACGTGCATTGTGTTCTTATCTACTAAGTCGATCTGTGTTCCTGCTGGTGTGGATTTGGCAAGGTCACGAGCGGCTGTTAACCCACCGTATCCAGCGCCAAGTACTAAAATATGTGCCATAATAACCTTCTCCTTCATGTAATTGATTAAAAAATTGTTTACGCTACCATTATATATCTTTTCTTCAAATAAGTGGTACTGATAAGGCTAAATAGGATTTTTGCTAATAGAATGCTTTAGAAAGAATGGTGCCAAGATCGTGATCAGAATGATACTAATGATAACGGCTGAATAATATTCTTCGGATAGTAGATGAACACTGTATCCAACTTGGGCAACAATCAGTGCCATCTCACCACGCGAAATCATACCAGAACCGATAACGTAAGAGTCCTTCATATCGAAACCAGAAATCCTTGCACCGAATCCAGCTCCAATGAGTTTGCCGATAATACCGGTAATAGTGAATGTTAGAATCAACCAGAAATCTTTGATCAAACTATTAAATTCAAGGTTCAATCCGATACTGATGAAAAAGATCGGAATAAAAATTGAATATCCGACTATTTCAATATTACGATTGATCTTGTTGTTGTAGTTTGGTGTGTTGGAGATCGCAATACCGGCAACAAAGGCCCCTAAGACTGAATCCAACTGTACCCAATCAGCAAAGTAAGCAAATAGCAAACAAATCACTAATGCAGTAATAGTTGGAGCATGAGTAGCTTCAGTGTAATCAGCAAGTTTCATAATTGCTGGTACTACAAAACGATAGGCGATATAAGTGACGATTACAAATAATAACCATAGTGCCATGAGAATGCCGATTTTTTTGATTGAAAAGTGTCCCGTCAAAGTTCCAGACATCACACTTAAAATAGAAATTGCTAAAATATCATCAGCAACAGCTGCCCCAAGAATAACTGTGCCGGAAGTACTTGATAAATAATTGAGGCTCTTTAACACCTCAACTGAAATAGAAACTGATGTGGCCGCAAACACTACTGAAATGAAGATACTTTCGCGCATATTGATACCGAAGATTAGTGACGTTAGTAGTGTCAGTAAAACAGGAAGTATAACCCCAAATATAGCGACGGTAATGCTAGGTCCTAAGTGTTTTCGCAGTAATTTCAAGTCACTTTCCAATCCAGCAATGAACATCATCATAATAACACCAATATCAGCGAACAGTTGTAATTCATTAGTTGAATGAACTATGTTCAGCAATCCCTTACCGAGAATGACACCAAGAATCAGCTGTCCGATAACAGCAGGGAGGTTCATTTTATTGAAGATGTGACTAACGATCAACGTTAGGAAGAGCATTAATGCCAGAAGGGTTATAAATTCCATTAGTTCTCCTATTCTTTTTTGATACCATGAATAAATATTTTGATCATGGTGTTAAGATTTGCAATGTTTCTTTTACGTTTAGCTTCGCTGTATTCAATGTAAGGAACTAACATTGTCAAAAAAGTTCCTACTTGTACAGGGATCGATAGGTCCGTACGTAATTCGTCTTTGTGAGCTTGAAAAATATTGAATAAAACTTTGTAATATCCGCCATCCCAATTCTTACTGATTTCTTTTTTCTCTTCATCAGTAAAAACAGTATCCAAATCATGTCGCAACATAAAAAAGTTTAATTTAAAATTAGTGATCATGAAAGTTGATATAGTTGTTAGCATTTCATCAAATGGTAAATCCTTATTCTTGTTATATTCAGCATATAACTTCTCACTGAATCCACCGACTTCATGCTCAATTGCTTTGGCGTATAAAACTTTTTTATTCTTGTAGTAATGGTACATGTTTGGTTGAGTGATATTCAACTCCTGGGCAATTTTTCTAGTAGAAGTAGCCTGATATCCTTGTGATAAAAAATCTTTGGCAGCTACTCGTAAAATTGCATTTTTTGTGTTCTCTGCTTGTTTGTCGCGTGAATTCATTTTGTTATCCGTCCTCATGTTCGTTATGTCTATTATAGCCTATTCGGTGGTAGTATTTAATCATTTATCAAATGATAAGAAAATTTGTACAAAAAAATCGAGATTGTCATCTCGACTGTTTAGCTTATTTTTTTTCTCTGATAATATAAATTGGACGTTTTTTGACTTCTAAGAATATTTTGCCGATGTATTCGCCAAGGATACCAATACTTAATAATTGAATTCCACCGATCAATAGAATGATCGATACCATCGAAGCCCAACCTGTAACACTGCTGAGAGGGAAAACTAGTTTACGAATGATAATAGCAATGATTGCTAGAACAGAAACTCCAGAGAAGAATATTCCCATCCATGTCGCAAACATTAATGGGCGTTCTGAAAAGTCAATGATTCCTGTTATGGCATATTTGAGTAATTTCCAAAAATTCCATGAGGTTTTACCAGCAACACGTTCACGATTCTTATAGGGAAGATACTTTGTTCGAAACCCGACCCAACTAAAAATACCTTTGGAGAATCGATTGTACTCAGTCATTGATAGAATAGCGTTAACCATTTGTCTGGTCATTAAGCGATAATCACGAGCACCAGGGATGATTTTGGTCTGAGACATTTTGTTAATAACACCGTAGAACCCATTAGAGAAGAACGAAATAATGGAATTCTCACCGTCACGATCCATTCTAGCTGTACCAACACAATCGTATTCGCCAGATTCTAGATCATCAAACATTTCTAGGAGCATTTCAGGTGGGTCTTGTAGGTCAACGTCCATAACGGCAGTATAATCACCTTTAACTTCATTGAGCCCAGCATAAAGCGCTGCTTCCTTACCAAAGTTTCTAGAAAAGGAAATGTAATGAACCTCATCACTGTGAAGTGCTTGCAGATCTTTTAAGACGGTATAAGTATGGTCACTTGATCCGTCATCAATGAACCAATATTCAAATTTGAATTTGGTAGTATCATTTTTAACCTTAGTCATAGCGTCATAATACAGATTTATAGATTCCTCTTCGTTATAACAAGGGACAATTACGGATATGGTTTTCATAGTTTTTTTCACTTTCCTAAACTTAGAAAAAGGGCACTCAAACAGATGAGTACCCCATTAATATTTATTCTATTATATTTCTAGTGATTCTGGTAATGCAAGTTCGCTGCTAGTTGAAGTTCTAATGACACTAACACTAATATCACGTGTAGTTTCACCTTCAATTGCATGAAGATCCTTACTATATTGAACCAGAATGTTGTTCATATCAGTGTTCTTGTTCAATGTTGCAATAACATCCTTGATGTTGTCAGCAACGTTTTGAATCAATGGAATTGTTGATTCACTATCCAAATTGTCTGCTTTGATCAATAGTTGGTACAGCAAATCATCATTGCTTCCAACAAAAATAGCATTGTCAGTATTAGGTGAGATACTTTCTAGCCACCAGTTGATAAGTTCAGTCTTACTGTTAAAGTCGTGTTCTAATAGTCCATTCTTATCAAATAGTTGATAACTAATAGCCTTTTTACTTTCAAAGATAACGGTTAATACGATCGATCCATCAGTGCGATAGAAGTTTTGTTCTGTAAGAACCTTTTCTTTATTGAAGTTTTGAACTGACGACAATTGTCCAGCGGCGTTATAGATGTTTGTTTTAACTACCTGATCGTTTTTGTAGTAGTTGATACGGTCGATCTTCTTGTCTTCATATTCTACCGTCATCAACAAGGTGTTATTTTGATCATAAATAACTGTGTCATGTGATTTAACGTCGGTTCTGGTTACCCAACCGTCATTTTCTGGAATTGCAACGGGCTTGTCAGTTGGTGTGGGGCTTGCCTGTAACTGGTCAAATAAGCTGACAACGTTAGGAATATGAATGTTAGCTTTTTTAGCATTTTTATCTACTAAGTCGTTCAAATGGTTATTGTAGAAAGTGGAAACAAGCGTTACAGGCTTTTGTAACTTAGTCTCAAGTAATTGGATAGTATCGAAAACATCTCGTTGTTGTGATTCATTGTTGAATGAGTCAGCAGCAACGTAGTAATCCTTATCCTTGTCTAAATAAACGTCACGAACTAGGTATGCTGAATGGAAAACATCTTTGATGTACTTTTCAAGGTAATCAATTTTGCCATTAACTTCTTCCAATTCGGCTTCGATTTTTTCACGTTCATCGTCGAGGCTTTGAAGATGTCTTTCAAGTCCAGCAGTTGTTTCGATACGATAATTACGATCTGATTTGATTTTATCTTCAATTTGATTTGCTTTTGATTTGAGCATATTAATATTTGAAGAAGTATCGTTAAGATTCTTATTTACATCATCGAGTTCTTTTTGTAATGAATCAATATCTGCCTTGATATTGGCAATATCTTTTTGAATATCAGCACGTTCTTTGTATAACTTGTCGATAGATTTCTTTTGATCCTCCATAAGGACCATCATCTTTTGGAGATCTTTTTCTTCTTTAATGGATGATGACATATCGGCTTCAGCTTGTTCGTTTTTAGATAGGTCATCTTGTTTAGAACTTAAATCATTTTGGCTATCAGTGATCTTACCTGATAATTCGCGTTGTTGTTCTTTGAATTGATTGAGGAGTCCTTGTTGTTCCTTTTGATCAGCGTGAACTCCAGCAAGACGTTCTGTTTCAGCGTCATCGTTTTGAGCTTTTACGTCATCTAGTTTCTCGCTAGATTCTTTTTGGTCACGTTTAAGAGTATTTAGGTATTTGTCGAGAGTTTCTTTCTTTGTTTCGTGTTCGTCTTTTTCTGAGAAGAGATTTGTCTTTAGATCGTTACGTAGTTGAGCGTAGTGGTGAGAAAGCTCGTCCATTTGTTCTTCAATGCTGACACGTTTGTCATGTGTAGTGACTGGAAGTTGTTCTTTTGGTTCAGTTTGTTCAGCAACTTCATTATTTAAATTATTTTTTTCGCCTTTTTCGGCGTTGTCATTACTTCCTTGAGACGCTTGTGAGGAAGCGCTATCAGTACTTGGAGCACTTTTCTCTGGTTCATTATCAATTTTGCGTAGCATATCTAAAAATTTCACGAATGAATTCCCCCAACAAAAGACTTATAATAGTTACTACAGAGTAGCATTTTTTTAAAGTGGTGTAAAGTTGTTCCGTAGCGGTCTGACAACCACTTGAGCTAAATGTGAATATCAAAAATAAGGGAGATTTATATATGAAGATAATGGCCATAAATGCGGGAAGTTCAACATTGAAGTGGAAACTATTTGAAATGCCCGAAAAAAAGACAATTGCTTCAGGAATGATCGATCGTTTGGGATCACCTAAGTCGGTATTTAAACTCAAATATAACGGTGAAAAAATTGAACATGAAGAAGCAATTGAATCCAACGAGATTGCTGTTTTGTTGTTACTTGATGCTCTAAAAGAAAGACATATTATTGAGAAATTTGAAGATATTGTAGCCTTTGGTCATCGTGTCGTTGCTGGTGGGGAAGTATTTAAAAAGTCAGAGATCGTTACGGAAGAGAATCTAGATAAGATTCTTGAATTGTCAGAATATGCCCCATTACACAATAAAGTTGAAGCTTATTACATTGATGTCTTTAAGAAATTAGTTCCGAAGGCAATTCAAGTTGCTGTCTTTGATACATCCTTTTTTGCTGATATACCAGAAGTCAATTATTTGTACAGTGTTGATCTTGCTGATTATGAGCAGTTCAAGGCCCGCCGGTATGGTGCCCATGGAACAAGTCATCGTTACATTGCTCAGCGCTTGAATGAATTGGTCGATGGTGGAATCAATGATAAGAATATTATCGCTATGCATTTAGGAAGCGGTGCTTCGATCAGTGCCATTAAGAATGGTAAGGCAGTAGATATTTCGATGGGATTCACGCCATTGTCAGGTATTACTATGAGTACCAGAAGTGGTGATATTGATGTGTCTATCCTACCGTACTTGATGAAAAAACTTGGTTTAACAGATATTGATGACATGATCGATATTTTGAATCATAAGTCAGGCTTGTTGGGTATCTCAGGTATTTCTGCTGATATGCGTGATATTGAAGCGGAAGAAGATACAAACAAACGTGCCAAGTTAGCATTGGATATTTATCGTAATCGTATCGTTAAATATGTTGGATCATACATTGCTGAAATGGGTGGTGTCGATGTTCTAGCATTTACAGCTGGTGTCGGTGAAAACTCACCTGAGGTGCGTGAGGATATTCTGGACGCGTTCAAGTATTTGGGTATAAAAATAGACACTGATAACAACAAATTACGTGGAAAAGAAGTTCGCATTACTACGAACGATTCCAAGATTGCTGCCTATACAGTTCCTACAGATGAAGAATTAATGATTGCACAAGATACCTATAAATTTGCACAACTACTTACACTTTAGAAGTTGATTAACACTCCGATAAAGAAAGTAACTACTTCGGTCAATGTGATCATTAATAGATTCTTGATGATGAATGGGAAAGTCTTCTTTTTAATAGGATTATCGCAAAAAGCTTTGGTATTTTTGTAGACAATCGGTGTAATTAAGAATGTCAAAAACATTGCTTTTGGTAATAGTCCGATGATTATTGAGCAAGTTAATGCCAAGTAGCCTAAGACGTAAAGAGATTTGAGGATGAAAATCGAGTTGTCTTTGGTTAGATAATAGACAAGTGTCTTACGTCCCAGAGTCCTATCTTCTTCTTCATCGGCAATGTTGTTGGCTAATAGAAGATTAGAAATTGAGAAGACAGTAAGTAGTGACGATAGTAAAGCATCACCGTAAAACTTGAAATCTAAAATTACCGCTGCTGAATCGAAAACATTAATGTAGATTGCAATGAGATAAATTACGAATCCCATGGTGAAACCAGAGAAGAATTCACCTAATGGACCGCGATTAATAGGATGTGGACCACCGGCATAAAGAAAACCGACAGCAAATGAAAACAATCCCATAAATAATAGTGGTAAACCAGTACGGTAAACGATGAATAGACCGATAATTGCAGCAATAGCTGTGAATGTAAAATCAATCCATCCAATCAGATGGATATTCAAATGATTAACGCCGATAACGTTAGTGTTCCTGCGGAAACTCTCAGCTCCAGTAGCGTTCTTGTAGTCCCAATAGTTATCGTTGATATCAACGGCCATATTGAATAAGAACATGGCTATGAAGAACAAAATCAAATCAAGAGCATTAATAGACTGCCAGTGATAATATGAGTACAATGTCCCCATCAAGAAGGGAAATACACTAGCAGTCTTTGCTTTGATTTCAACTAATTCAAAAAATACAGAAGGTTTCACAAAATCATTCCTTTGGATTTGATAAACTATATTATAGAATTAGTTTTAGCAATACTACAAGTAATAGGGTGAGAGGGATTTCATGGCGCATTCAATTTGGAAAGACTATCCGCAAGTCGATAGCATGTTAGATCAGACGACTGCATTCATACACAGCAGCGTTAGAATTAGGAATACTCAAATAAGTCAGATGATAGTTGATTTAACGTCTGGCGGTAAAATGCTCAGACCGGCATTCTTTCTACTGTTCAGTGCTTTTGGTCCTGACAAGAAGCAAAATGATGAATTGATACCACTTGCTGCTTCATTAGAACTATTGCATGTGGCGACATTGATCCATGATGATGTCATTGATGACTCGCCACTACGTCGCGGAACTACCACGATCCATACCCGTTATGGTAAACGTAACGCTATCTATGCTGGCGATTATTTATTCACTTTGTATTTTGAAATGATATCGAGATACTCACAGCAGCAAAAAGATATTTTGGTAAATTCACTTAGCATGAAGAAGATCTTAATTGGGGAATTAGATCAAATGCTGATTAATTACAATATTGATGCAACAGCCAAAATGTATATTAGAGAAGTATCTGGCAAGACGGCCGAATTGTTCAGTTTAAGCACAGAAATGGGTGCTATAGTCAGCGGTGCCGATAGTAAATTGGCTAATCTGTCTAAGAATATTGGTCACGATATTGGAATGTCATTTCAGATCATTGATGATATTTTGGACTTCGGTGATAGCAGTACCACTGGAAAACCCAATTTTGAAGATTTAAAAAACGGTGTCTACACGTTACCGTATATTCTTGGGTTACAAGATAAGAATCAACAG
Organism: Companilactobacillus hulinensis; assembly: GCF_003946555.1. GTDB lineage: Bacteria > Bacillota > Bacilli > Lactobacillales > Lactobacillaceae > Companilactobacillus > Companilactobacillus hulinensis. The sequence continues at coordinate 59,403 of NZ_RHOO01000003.1, forward strand.
TTAGTTGATATTTTATCAGGGTCAGATTTGAATAATGATGATATTCAAAAAGCTGCTGATATTGTTGAAAAAGATGGCTATCTTGAGCAAGCTAAGGATATTGCTAGAACCTATAATCAACATGCTCTGAAAAGAATCAATAAATTACCAAATGGTAAGAACAAAATAGTGTTGAAAAAAGTTGTTAATAAATTATTGAGACGAATAAAATAAGAGATTAACCGTTATAACGGTTAATCTCTTATTTTATTACCTTGTTTTGTAGTTTGTCATAGTTCTTTTTATAAATAGTCTTACGATTATATTTGTAGATTAGAAAGACTGCCGTAAATACCAAAATGCCTAGTGAAAAGATATCCAATGAGGGATTGTCTGTATAAAGCATTTTGAACCACACGACCACTGCTGCCACTAATCCAAAGGAGATAAGATAACTGAGCCATCTAAACATTTTGATCACCACCAATACTTTTTATTGGCGCAAATATACTACCTTTGCCTAGGATAATCAATGCATTTAACTACAAACCTTGGTCCATTTTGTATAGTTCACGAAAATGCTCGTTGTTCTCATATAAGTCATGCGGTGCACCTTGCATTTCTATCTCTTCAGAATTCATAAAGATAACATGGTCAACATGATTTATTCCTTGTAGATGATGTGTTACCCAGATAATCGTCTTATCTTGTAAAACATCGAAGAAAGTAGTCAGCAGGTCATTTTCGGTGATTGGATCCAGACCGACAGTTGGTTCATCAAGTAATACGACTGGTGCATCTTGAAGTAGAATTCTGGCTAAGGCTAGACGTTCTTGTTCACCACCGGAGAAGTTAGAACCATTTTCACCAACCAATGTGTTGTATCCGTCAGGAAGTGATTCTACTAAACTCTTGAGTCCAACTTTTTCGAGTGCTGATTTAACTTCGGAGTCCGACTTCTTTTCGTTACCAAGACGAACATTATTCATAACGCTAGTATTGAATAAAAATGGTTTTTGATTCAATACGGAAAAAATCCGTTCACGATGTTCTTGAATTTGTTGGATATCGTAATCATTAACTTTGATAGAGCCCTTTTGTGGTTTAAGGTCTCCCAAAATCAGTTGTAAGATAGTAGTTTTACCGATACCGCTAGGTCCTAATAAAGCAACCTTTTGACCTTTTTTGATGTTCTGAGTAAAGTTTTTGATCAAAACAGGTGAGTCTTCGTCATATTCAAAATCAATATTGTCGATTTTGATCTCTTGAAATTCTTTTGGATTGAGGTCTATTTGTTCTGGAAGGTCAGAGACAACAGGCTTCAATGAGTTCAAACGAATAATTGAATCACGGTATTCGGGCCATTCTTCATATCCTTGACTCACCGGAATGAATGTCTCCGATAGTGGGAAGAGGCAAAGAACGACGGCCGAAACGAAGTTGGCCTGTTCTTGTCCGTTGGTCATTGTCAAATTAGTGAAGACAATGAAGCAAATGGCAATACCTGCGAATATCAATTGTAAGAACAGATCACGATTTCTTCTAAATGACTTGGATTTGTTCTTAGAAATATTTAGTTCATTAATATTTTTGGCTGATAAATTTTTAAAGTCTTTTTGACGACCGGAGATGATCCAATCATCAGCTCCTAAAATATTATCAGTCAAATTAGTATAAAGGTCAGCCTTGATCTGTTTTTGGCGCTCACGACGGGCGCTCTCAATCGCTACAGATGCTAGTGGTACGATCAGAACTTCAATGGCCAGTAGTAGGAATACAAAGAATCCAAAAGCTGGATTATAAATTCCTAGTACCAGTGACCCAATAATTGTTAGCAAATATGAAATAACTGTTGGAAAAACAGTTCTCAGGTATAAGTTCTGTAGATGACTGATATCTTCAGATAATAATCCCATGATATCGCCGGTTTTGTGATGTTCATTTAGGAATGCAGCATCACTTTCAAGCGTTGTATATAGTCTAGTTCTCAAATTGGAAGTGACACGCAATACCCAATTGTGACTTTTCAGTCGTTCGATGTATTTGAAGGTTGGACGACCAATACCAAAGGCACGAGTTAAAAGAATCGGTATATAGATTAGAAGAATATTGACTGGGTGTGTGGCGGCCTTGTCAATTGTATAACCCGATGTGAACATCAAAGCTGATGCACAGATCGATGTAACCAGACCTAGTAATAGAACGGTGATCAGCAGACCCTTATATTGTTTAACATAAGGTTTGACCCAGGTGTCGCCCTTAAAAGTCTTAAAGAAGTTCATTTTGATCACCTCGCATATTAGAAATTAATTGACTGTAAGCACCGTTATGGTCAGCTAGTTCTTCAGGCGTACCTTGTTCAGCAATCTGACCATTATTCATAACGATGACATAGTCCATTTCCTGAATCCAATGCAGACGATGCGTTGCAAAGATTACAAGATGATCCTTGAAGAGTTCTTCCATTGGTTTCTTCAATGCATATTCAGTTTCGATATCTAGATGGGCAGTTGGCTCATCAAAAATAAGGACGTGACGGTCATTAGCCAAGAAAGCACGGGCCAACATGATCCTTTGTTGCTGTCCTCCAGAGATACCTCGTCCACCTTCACCGATTACCGTATGATAACCAAGTGATAATGTATTGATGAAATCAGTTAAACCAGCTTTTGTAGCGGCTGATTCGACTTCTTCTTCAGTAGCATCTGGTTTGTAAAAGGCAATATTTTCAGCAATTGTTCCGGCAAATAAATATGGTGATTGTGGTAAGAAAGTCAGTTCATTTTGCCATGCACGCTGTTTGAAATGTTTAACTCTTTGTCCATTTATCGTTATAACGCCACTGTCTGGAGTTAGGAATCCACCTAAGGCACGAATTAAAGTGGTTTTACCAGATCCGGATTTACCGATGACGCCGATATTCTTGTATCCTGACAGTTTCAATCTATCAATATCAAGGCTAGAGTCAATGTTACTTTGATCTCTCGAATAATTGAAAACAAGATTCTTAATATCAACTTCAGATTTTTCGTTCCATTTGAAGTTTGTGAACGTATCTTCTTTAGCAGTATCTTTGTAATTCAAAATTTCAAAAATAGAGTTGAGAGCATTCTTACCGTTCAAAGTGGCATGATAATCACTTGAAAAGTCACGTAGCGGTAGGAAATACTCTGGAGCTAAAATTAGTGTTACCAATGCAGGGAACAGTGGGAAGTCGTTATTGATCAGACCGAGTCCTAAGAATACGGCTAAGATGGCAATTCCCAGAGTTGTAAGCCAATCTAGTGCAAATGTCGATAGAATGGCAATCCGAAGAGTATTCATCGTACGACGACGATATTCGTCACTGACGGTGTAAATATTCTTGGCATAACGCTTGCTTAATCCCAACATTTTCAAAGTGGGTAAACCACGTAAGGCATCTAGGAAGTGGTTGGAGAGAATCGTGTATTGGTGATATTGTGCATCAGCTTTGGCTTGTGCTGCCAGACCTAAGATGATCATGAACAAGATGACCAATGGAACTATAACGGTCAATGTTATTCCTGATGCCAAGTTTTGCATGTAAATATATACTAGCAAGACTGGAGGAATAATCGACATGTTCATTAATTTGGTAAAAATAAGTTTGAAGTAGTTCTCAATTAAATCAATTCCATCTAATGATGAGGTAACTAAGTTACCAGTACCTTCCTCAGAAATCATTGATGGTCCCGATGTATAAACTTTATCAAGTAAGCGGGAACGAATTTCTTCGGAAGTATTTTCTGCATAATTTTCAACGATTTTGTTATTTATCCAATTAAAGCAATGACGTAATATAAAGGCTACTGCGAATAACGACATTGGCATAATAATTGTCTGTAATGACTTTTGTTCCCACGAGTTTACAAGTGCTTCGGCTAAATACTTACCTTGGAATAATATAGCAAATGCTTGCAAGAGGGTTAGTCCTGCAAGCATTATGAATAGTTTCTTTGTTCCCGGTAAGCTTAATAATCGCTTATCGATCATTTAATATTTCACCGTATTTTCTCTTGGATTGATTCTCTTAGTAAAGAGTGTGTATGACCAAATAAAGTAGATAGCTACGATTGGTACCAATATAGCAGCAACGATAGTCATGATCGTTAATGTGTATTGTGAGTTAGCAGCATCTTTGATCAAAATACTGTGTGCAGGGTTTGTAGCAATCATTACACGTGGGAATAATCCGTTGAATAGAAGAACGATAACCGTGCTGAGTGATAATCCACTACCAGCAAAGCTCCAGCCTTCTCTGTCCTTTAATACTCCGTAGTAGCCAAGAAGTGAGAAGAGAACGATTAGAACTGTGATAAATAATGATGAACCAAATCTCTTAGTAAAGAAGTCTGTTTGGAAGAATACCAATACTGCGAAGACTACTTCACCTAAGAAAAGGATTGGGTAAAGAATTTGATTGAGCTTGCGAGCACGTTCACGAAGTGGACCTTCTATTCTTAGTCTGATGAAGTTCAATCCATGGACTAATGATAGAAGTGTACCAGCGACACCTCCGACGACTGATAGTAAGTTAACAACGTCGAAGAATTTTGGAAAGGCATCACCATTAGCGTTCATAGGAATACCTTGAACCATACTGAGAAGCATTAAGCATAGTAAGAATGGTGCTAGAAAACTTCCAATAAAGAAAGTCCACATCCAAATATTCTTACCAGTCTTTGTTTCAGCATGTTTAACAAATTCAAATGAAACACCACGAAGGATCAAACCAACTAGAACTAATAGTAAAACGACGTAATAGCCTGAGAATAACGAGGCATACATTAGTGGCAATGATGCAAACATCGCACCACCAGCAGTAACTAGCCAAGTTTCATTGCCATCCCAGTGAGGTCCAATAGATGTCATTAAAGCTAGACGCTCATCAAAATCCTTTGCTAAGAAACGAGTTGACATACCTACACCGAAGTCGAATCCTTCGAGAAATAGGAATATCGCAAATAGTAATCCGATCAATATAAACCATAAATTAGCGAGTGTCATTTTACAAAGGCCTCCTTTGCAAATGGATCAACGTTTTGTTTTGAGTCTTCCATTTCATAATAAGGTCCGTGGTGGAGTGTTTGTCTGCTATACCAGATCATAACGCCACCAAGTAACGTGAATAGTAAGAAGTAAACGATATTACTAAATAACAACGTACCAACGGTAGATGTTGGTGAAACGGCATCAGCAATTGTGAATAGGCCATAAACGATCCAAGGATAACGACCAAATTCAGTAATGAACCAACCAGCGGAATTACCAATGAATGGAATCCAGATAGCTAGTCCAACGATAACCATGAACCATTTCTTGTTTTCGATAGTATCTTTTTTCTTACGTGACCAGATAACACCGAATAAGGCAATCAACATTATCAATGCATCAATACCTGTCATAACTCTGAAGCTCCAGAACAATGTCTTAGGTGGAACATAGTAATCCATGTCCTTACCGAATTGTTTGTCATATTTAGCGTGGAGTTCTTTGTTAACAGTATCCATACCCTTAACAGCACCACTTGTCTTGTGATAGGCGAGTAAACTCAATACTGCTGGGATTTCAACTTTGTGAGAAGCTGTTCTGTCCTTGGAATTAATTAATTCAACAACTGTCCAAGGGGCAGGATCTTTAGTATCTTTGTAAATACCTTCTGTAGCAGCAAATTTCATTGGTTGATCTTTGATAATTTGTTGAGTCTGAAGGTCACCAGCACCAGCTGATAGAATAGCGAAGATTAAACTTGTCCAGAGTCCAAAACGTAATGAAGTCTTGAAGAAGTGATTTTCGTCTTTCTTCTTACGTAATAGTCCCCAAGCACTCATACCTGCAATAACAGTACCTGCAGTTAAGATTGCGGCTAAAATAACGTGTGGAAATACTCTCCACAATTGTGGATTAGCAACTACAGCACCGAAGTCAGTCAATTGAATACGACCAGTGGCATTGTTGATCTTGAAGCCTGTAGGATGTTGCATGAAACTGTTAGCAGCTAGAATCCAAATAGCTGATAACATAGTACCAATAGCAGTCATCCAAATCATAAATGCATGCAGACCTGGTTTGAAACGATCCCAAGTAAACATCCAAATACCAATGAAGACAGATTCGATGAAGAATGCCAGTAAGGCTTCAATGGCCAAAGGTGCTCCGAATACATCACCCATGAAACGTGAATATTCAGACCAGTTCATACCAAACTGGAATTCTTGAATAATACCAGTAACAATACCAACGGCAAAACTTAAAAGAAAAATCTTTCCCCAGAATTTTGCCATATCAAGATATACCTTGTCTTTTTTGACTGCGTAAATGGTCTCCATAACAGCAACTAAAACGCCCATTCCAATAGAGAAGGGAACGAAAAAGAAATGGAACACAGTTGTCATGGCGAATTGAAAACGAGCCAAAGAGACAATACTTAAACCAATACCAAGCATGGTAAATAGCCTCCTTAAAAACAATATTTATATTCCCTTATTTATACACATTTATCATATGATTACTTAGTGAAATAATCAACAATAAGCACTTAATTTTGAAAAAAAAGCACAAAATCAAAAGAATGATTTTGTGCTTAAAATTATCTGCGACTACGGCTTTGACTTGGATCAAAATTCTGGAATCCATAAGGTCCATTTGTTGGTGCCTGATTTGGATTCTGTTGTTGTCCAAAGCCCTGTTGTGGCGCGGTAAATTGACCATTTCCAGCTTGATTATTCATCTGATTATTTTGAGGTGAATTACCAAATTGATTTGATCTGTTTGCCTGATTATTATTATTTATTTGATTGTTATTAAATTGGTTATTTCGACCAAATTGTCCGTTATTTGATGGAACTGGATAACTTGTCTGTTGACTTTGTTGAGGGAATCCTTGTTGCATATTTGCAGGATTTTGACGATTCATGCGAGGGTTAAATTGATTCTGTTGTTGAGCAGGCATTTGGTTAGATCTAGCGTATGGATTTTGTCCTTGATTCATGCCGTTCATTTGATTATTAGGTTGAGAATTACGATAACCATATTGATTATTTTGAGGTGCAGGCTGTTGATATTGATTTTGATAACCATTTGGTTGATTAGGATTATATTGGTTATTAGGTTGCGATGGATATTGAGCTTGACCAAATTGATTTGGATTCATACCCTGATTCATGTTCATTCCTTGCATAGGTTGTTGCATGTTGTTTGATTGAGGGTATTGATTAGGTTGTCCGTTGAATTGTTGTTGAGGATAACCATTTTGATTTTGTTGGTCATAATATTCATCTTGTTGATCGTCATCTTCATCTGGAACGGGATGCATGATCAAGTCGGTAATACTGATAATTAGAACAATTGCTCCGATAACGATACCGAGCCAAGACCAGATAACTAAGAACTTAGTGTCAGGTAGATTGGAATTGAATAATCCCATTAATCCACCCAAAATCAAAATCACAAAACTGACAACGTCAGGTACAACGCTGTAGGTTCTGTTCGTCAAAATATAAATTGCAGCCGCAATAATATAGGTTATGGCTAATAAAATCCCTGCCGCTCCACCAATTGCACCAGTTCCGACCAAAGCAGCAATAAAGTTTTCAAAGCCAGACTTGATCATCAATACGATCGATAGAATAAGTAGCAATGTTCCGGCAGAAATTTTTGTAATTCTTACCATGAAGTTAACCCTCCAGTTCGTTTAACTCTTTAGTCTTATTTTACATCATCCTTCACGAAATGGTTAATAGGTCCGTATTTGTGTCCAACGGCGATTTCGTTTTTGATGGCTTGATATGTAAATGTTTTGGAAGTTCTAATGGCGTCTTCCATGGATTCACCTTTGGCCATTTCGGCAACAATACTTGCTGACAAAGTGTCTCCGGTACCATTGATATGTTCAGTTTTAACGTAAGGTTCTGAGATCCAGAATGATTGACCATCTTCAAGTAGAACAAAATCTTCAACTGAATCGATTGAATCATCGGCGTGTTCACCTTTGATCATGATATTCTTAGGTCCGAGAGCTCTTAATTTGTGTGCAGCTTCGACGATTTCTTCATGAGTGTTGAGCTCTAATCCAGAAAGCTTCTTAGCTTCATAGAAATTAGGTGTGATCAAATCAGCTAATGGGAATAGTTCATCGATCAAAGTTTGGTAGGCTTCAGTTTCAAGAAGCATTGCACCGTGTTTTGTAATAATAACTGGGTCTAGTACGAAAGTTCCGAAAGGTTTATCTTTAATCTCTTCGGCAACTGTATGAATAATTTCAGAATCAGAAAGCATACCTGTCTTAAAAGCTGAAACTTCAAAGTCATCTTTGATATCTTTGATTTGACTCTTAATGAAGCTTGACGGCATGTTGACACTATCGTGGATGCCATATGAATTACCAGCAACTGCTGCAGTTAGGACTGACATGCCATAAACACCGCGTGCCATAAAAGTTTTAAGATCTGCTTGAGCTCCGGCGCTACCATCAGAGTCGGAACCGGCAATAGTTAATACTTGAACGAATTCGTTCATAATTTCACCCACCTAGTTTTTTATTATGATTTAACCTTTATATTAACAGTTAAGCCAAAAAAGTGATATTGATTTGAAAACTTTCTTGACCTTTACGTTGCGTCATACATTAAACTTCTTTTTGTTGGAGGAGAAACCTATGGAATATACGATTAAGCAACTTGCTGATCTGGCAGGAGTTAGTACACGCACACTACGTTATTATGACCAAATTGATTTGTTAAAACCTAACTATAATAATAAGAATAATTACAGAATTTATGATGAAAATCAGGTGAATCAGTTGCAGCAGATACTCTTTTACAAGGCCTTGGAGTTTCCGCTGGCAAAAATTCAACAATTGATGTGTGATGATGATTATTCTGAGTTGTCAGCTCTAAAGGAGCAGCAGAAATTATTGCTTATGAAACAACAAGATATCAATTCTCTTCTAACAACTATTGATAGAACTATCAAAGATAAACAAGGAGAATTAATTATGACTGATAATGAAAAATTTGAAGCATTTAAGAATACTAAATTAAAACAAAATGAAGAAGAATTCGGAACTGAAATTCGTGAGAAATATGGCGAGGATACAGTTGAAAAGTCTAATCATAAGTTCATGAAATTAAGTGAGAATGATATTCAGAAGATGCAAGAAATCGAGAATGACATGTTCAATAATCTTACTAAGATCAGTGCAGATGATTTGGATTCAGATGCCGCAAAGTCTGTTTATGAGGATCATAAACAGTGGCTCAGTTACAGCTGGCCTAACTATACTGCCGAAGCACATAGAGGATTGGTCGATATGTATCTAGCAGATGACAGATTCGCTAAGTACTATAATGACAAAGCTGGTAAGGAAGTTGTACAACTTTTGCATGATGTGGTATACCATTACACAAAGTAATCTAGGGGATGAGCTTTGTGACAAAAAAGACCAGTTGGACAGTTGATGAACACATTCAAATAAGATTTGTTCAACCAGATGACGATAAGGCATTGTTTGCTTTGGTCGATGAAAATAGAACACAACTAGAGGAATATATGCCATGGGCCGAAGACACCAAAACAGTTGTGAATGAACATCGTTTTCTTGAGTATTGCCAGAAACAAATGGCGAAGAAGGCTTTGTGGCCCACGACAATATTGGTAGATGGACAGGTTGCAGGGATGTTTGATTTCCATGACTTTGATCATCCCAATCATCATTGTTCAATTGGTTATTGGTTGGGAAAAAGATTCCAGCATAGCGGCGTTATGACACGTGTGACTGAAGCCACAGTTAAAATAGCCTTTGAAGAACTTGATATGCACAAAATCACACTCTTAGCTGAGGTAGAGAACGAGGCAAGTAATGCGGTTGCTGTTCGAAGTGGATTTCACTTGGATGGAACTCTAAAAGAACATATTTATTCAGCAGGTAAGTTTCATGATGCTAATATTTATTCAATGGTAAAAAATAGCGAAGCCTAAAGGCCTCGCTATTTTTGTATTTAATATCCTAAAATATCTTGATTTTGTTCAGCTAGGTCTTTGTAGAAGTTAGCCATTGTAAGTTTGTAGTAAGGAAATACCCAAAGCATACCAATTACGGTGGCTGCTCCAAGAATGAACCAACCTATAAAGCTCAATTGAAGTACGAAGTAACGCCATTTGTTACCACGCATCAATTGCTTACTCTTAGTGATGTAGTCAGTTAAGGAATAATCATCAGCTAGACCACGGTCATTCAAATCTTTATAGATAAAGTATGTTTGTGAATATGAGAATCCTTTGATAATTCCCGGTACAATTAAGAGTAATGACCATAGGAATGTGAAGACATTTACCAATAGGTACGTGACCATCAATTTCCACCAGTCAGGACTTCTGAAATAAGTGAAATTACTCTTGATAGGATGAACATCTAATTCTGGATCATTCACCCAGTCGAATCCTCTAAAAGTTGCTGAAATTGAAATAAGTGAAAAGATAACCCCAAGTACGAATGAAACGATACCGGTAATTGCAAGGATCTTGAAAATCATTGCAAAGTTTACATAAAAATCTGTTGACCCGTAAACAAATTTTACATTTGGATTGTGATTGTTAGCAGTGTTACCAGCACCGGTTATAAGTAGTGGTATTAAGTATAGTAGTACACCTGTTGTCCAACGACGCTTAAGTAAGTTTTTGACTTCCTTCTTAAGCTCAGCTCTGGAGCGATAGTTTTTCATAGTCGATGAAACCTCCCTAGTGTACTTAGAATACACTATTACGATGTTTTGGAAAAGGTTTACATCGGTTTGTTAGTATTTAGTTGGATCAAATGGTTTTCCGTCAGAAATATCACTGTTTAATGGTTGAGATAGTTGAGCATATTTTGTAACTGTTCCATCACTTGAAACAGCATCACCATTGTATAGAATTGTAGAATCAAGGCTTTCAAAACCATCTGTCGTGGAATGTACAAAGAATCCTCCGTCAACAGGATATGCTGCAAAGTCGTCTCTGGACTCCATTCCCCACATATGTTTGAATAGCGCAATGGCTTGTGATTCAGTAGTTATAATATTTTGATCCGTTGTGTCTGAACTTTGTGAAGTGTTTTGTTGTTTTGTAGCTGTTGTGTTAGAGGTTGTTGAATTGTTATTTTGATTTGTATCACTAGTTGTAGAATCATTTTCATCAGGATTCTTAACAACGGCTTCTTGTTTAGTAGCATTGAATTTCTTTGCGGCACCAGATTTTAAATTATCTGATGTAACGCCGTTATTACTATATGACTTGTAGAAGTACGCTAATTTGTAGTTCTTGTTTAAATAGTAATAAGCACCTTGACCGTCAAGAACATCTTTCGAAACTTTTTCGAAGATTGAATTGATGGTTTTCTTTTGTCCAGCTTTTACAGTAATAACTTTTTTCTTATTTGATGTAACTTTTGTATTTGAATCATATGGATTCAGCATGACGAATTTAGACAGATCAAACTTTATATTCTTCCTACTATTATTCTTAATCGTCATATCGACTAGATAATTTGTCTGGTCACCACTGGTAGATTCATCTTCAATAGCTTTAAACTTGAAGTTATTATTTTGGCGATCATGCTTAGATAAATCTTGGTAATATTCCGTTTTGATATTAGTTGCCGATGATTTTGCTTTACGATGAATGCCGCAACCCGTTGCCGTGACGACAGTTAATACAATTATTAATAATCCCCAGATTTTCCTTTTCATTATTTTCTCCTTTAATTACGATAACTAAATTCTATAACTAAAAGATAATATTTTACATATTATTTTAAAAATAAAAGATTTTAATACTCACTAAAATCCATCTACAATAAGTTTTATATTTGAGTCAAACTTCGATAGAATAGAAGCAACGAATACTGAAAAGGGGTATTAGATATGATTGGATTTATTGGTGCAGGTAGTATCGGTGGTGCTGTAATCACTGGCTTGGTTAAAAATGGCTATGACGCTCAAGAGATTCTTGTTAAGGGTGGTAAGTCGAACCGCACGAAAGATTTACAAGAACATCTAGGCTTCAAAATGGTACAAAAAATTAAACAAATGGAAGATGCTAATCCTATCTTCATTGGTGTTGGTGCTAATGCTTTGGATAGCGTACTTTCAGAGTTGAAGGCTGTCAGCAAAGATAAACTGGTAATTGCCTTCACTGGTAGTGCAAGTGTTGCCAAGTTAAGACAAGCTTTGCCAGATGCAAAAGTAGCGCATGCAATTCCTAATACACCTGTTAAAGTTGGTGCTGGTTTCACAGGAATTACTTATTCAGAGAAATTTACTGATGACGAAAAGAAACAAGTTGCCTCAGTTATGGGCTACACGGGTCAACTAGTTGAGGTGCCAGAGACACAATTGGGAATCCTTGGTACGGTTGCTGGATGCAGTCCTGCATTCTTAGACTTGTTCATTGAAGCTCTAAGTGATGCTGGAGTTAAACATGGTTTGGATAGAAAACTTGCCTATGATGCTGCGATTGGTATGGCACTTGGAGCAAGTAAATTAGCTCTTCAATCTGACATTAATCCATCAGCATTAAAAGATGAAGTAACTTCACCAGGCGGATCTACTATTAAAGGTGTAGCCGCATTGGAAGAATATGGATTTCGTAACGCCGTTATAAAGGCTGTTGACGCAGCTGAAGGTGAATAGACAGTAAAATTAAAGTCTGAAGTCACGTAGTATTTGTTCACGTTTGGCTAAGGGCTTTTTTTCTACTCCGGAGAAGTTCTTCCATTTGAAATTCCAAAGTCTAGTTTTAATGAATGTCCCTCTAAAAAGCATTTTGGTGATAGGTGATCCAATGAGAAATTTATATGCGAAGCTAGGTGTGCTCATGGTTGTTATAACTTCAATTTTAGGCGACTTAGTTAATTTGTTTTTCATTGAATCAGCTTGATAAAGAATACCTTTGGCATAGACTTTGTCGAGGAATCCCTTAGTCATTGCAGGCATAACTTCCCACCAAATAGGAAACATGAAGATAATTCTGTCAGCATCTAAAAGTCTATTTTGATAGTCTTCTACTTGTGAGTCGATGGGTTTACTACGACGCCAATTTGATAGATCATCAGCAGTCATTACAGGATTGAAGTTATCAGCGTGCAGGTCAATAAGATCTACGTCGTTATTCTCGTCACGTAATTGTTTGATGGTTGTCTTGAGTAATGCAGCTAGGAATGAACGATGATGGGGAATATTGTCTGATGCAGTAGCGGTATATGGGTGGTCAAAAATAATTACAGTTTTCATAAATAAATACCTCGTTTTTAATTGATGACCATAGTTTATGCGAGGTAGTAATATTGAGCATTAACAATTGTTAATTTGAGAGTAGGAAGTGAATCTTTGTGGAAAAAGAATTATCAGATTATTTAAAAAATGAATTTCCAGATATTGCAAAGCATTGGGCTGAGCTTAATCCTTTATTTATTCCAGAGAAATTTCAAAAAGGTAGTATTTTACTGGATGAAGGGAATGTTTCTACAGAAGTCTATATTGTTCTCAAAGGTGCATTGAGATTATGGCACAACGACAATGGTCGAGATATTACATTGCAGTTTTTCTTTGAAAACCAAATAGTTTCTTCTTTCGAGAGTTTTTACTTGGGTAAGCCAAGCGGTTTCTCAATTGAAGCAATTGAGGATACTCAAGTTTTGAGGCTCAGCAAACGTCATTTTGATGAAATTAGACAGAATTATCCATCCATTGAGGCTTCTATTACTAGTTTTATTTGCGAACGTTTTATTGAATATCGCAATATCTTCTTCTCACAGATTCAACATTCTCCAGAACAACGATATCAAGAACTTGTTGATAATGATCCAGAAGTTATTGAACGTGTGCCGTTACATTTTGTAGCATCGTTCTTGGGTATGACACCAGTGTCGTTAAGTCGAATTCGGAAACGAACTTTTTAAATGAATCAGATTTAATCAGTAAATTTTGATTAGTTGGGAAGAATAATATAGAATTAAAGAAATTATTTGAGGAGAACATATCTAATGCAAAAACGAAAAGCCTACCGTATCGCTATTCTAGGCATTCTAATGGCGATTATTTTTGTTCAGTCATTAGTACCTTTCTTGGGGTTCATTCCAACTGGATTCATCAATATTACTATTATTCATATCACGGTTATTGTGGCGGCTATCGTACTTGGTCCCAAAGATGGAGCAATTGTTGGTCTTGTCTGGGGATTGGGAACTATGGTCAGAGCGTTTACTAGTCCCACATCGATTATTGATACGACAGTATTTACTAATCCAATCGTAGCGGTATTGCCAAGAGTTATCGTAGGATTAGTTGCTGGATATCTGTATTTGGCATTCAAAAATCGTTTTAAAAAACGCGTTGTTGCCATGGGGATAGCTTCCGCATTTGGATCACTAACTAATACAGTATTGGTCTTAGGACTAATGAGAGTCATGTATGCCAGTGCTTTGTCACAAACTTATGCAACACAAACAGACTTGCTGAATAAGTTGTTGCTGATAATCGTTGGAACTAACGGATTACCAGAAATGGTTGCCGCAATTATTATTGCTCCAGCAATTTCAACAGCTATTCTGAAGGCTAATAAATTTTTAGATTAAAATACATAGAAAAGGAAGCATGTCTAAAATTTAGGCATGCTTCCTTTTTGGGTTTAATAATTATTATTTGGCAGTAGCTGCCATACGTTCCTTATGTGATGTAACAATCTTATCTGCAATTGCACGAGCAACATTTTCATTCTTCAAGATAGGTCCGTGAGAATAGCTACCGATAGTGTTTTTATAACGCATACCTTCGTTACCTTCTTCGGGATTGTTTCCATAGCCTTCGATCATCTTACCGAATGGTTTCAACATAGTCTTATCGTCGAAATAAGTACGTCCTGAATGGTTCTCAAAAGCACGAACCTTGCCCCATTCTGTTTCATACTCTGTATCACCGATCATACGACTGTCAGCCTTGAAAATTGTATGGAATGGCAAGATTCCCAGTCCTTTGATAGTCTCACCGCTAGAAGTTTCGTAGTAGGCACCGAGGAATTGATAGCCACCACAGATGCAAAGCATTGGCTTGTTAGCATTGATATATTGTTCAATTGTATCCTTGTGACGAACTAAGTCCTTGGCAACAACTGATTGTTCGAAGTCTTGACCACCACCCCAGAATAAGAAGTCGTAATTAAAGGCATTGAAGTCGGCGCCCAAGCTGATATTGTCGACTTGAGTGTTATAACCTTTTTCTTTTAATAGGAAACTGAGGATTTTTACATCACCACTGTCTCCGTATGTATTCATTAAATCTTCGTATAAATAAGCGATTTTTATTGTTTCTGTCATGTTTTTCTCCAATTTGATTAAAACTATTGTAATATAATTAGATAATGAGGTGATTAATGTGACTAAAGAAATTAATAATGAAATTTTAGCAGACTTTCGCAAGAACTTAAATCAAGATGCAACAAATAATGTGTTGAAAAACTCAGTTGCTCAAGTTGGTATCTTCAAAGCTGCTGAAAATTTAGATGTCAAAAGCAAATTAAATCCTACTTTTAATGTCCAAGTTAAAACAGGAAAGGTATCTGATCAGAAGCATTCCGGACGTTGTTGGCTATTCTCAGCTTTAACAACATTGCGGACAGAATTTTCATCTAAGTATGATGTAAAAGATTTTGAGTTGTCGCAAAATTATTCATCATTCTGGGATCGTTTGGAAAAAGCTAATTATTTCTATCAAGGAATAATTAAGACCGCAGCTTTGCCAGTTGAAGATCGCAAAGTCAATTCATTGTTCAGCTATCCCAATGGTGACGGTGGTTTCTGGCAGTTTGCAGTAGACTTAGTCGAAAAATATGGTGTAGTACCTGCATATGCAATGCCAGAGACCGCTGTTTCTAATAATACAACAGAATTCAATTCGGTTCTTGGTACAATGTTGCGCAAGAACGGAATTGAATTACGTAAGTTAGTTAATGAGGGTAAATCTGAAGCTGAGGTCGATCAACGAGTGGATGAAATGTTGTCAGAAGTATACAAGGTTTGTGTATATGCATTCGGTCAACCACCAGTAAATTTCGAATTGTCAATCCGTAATGATAAGGACAAGATGATTGAAGAAACAAGCATTACACCAAAGGAATTCTTGAACAAATACTTCACAATTAATTTTGATGATTATGTCGATGTTTTGAATGCTCCACAAATAGATAAGGAATACGGCAAACTTTACAATATTGAATTCGAAGGCAATATCGTTGGTAAAAATGCAACTACATTCTTTAATCTTCCATTAAGCAGATTAAAGGAAATGGCAATTGCTCAATTAAAGGATGGCAAGGTTGTATTGTTTGGTAACGATGTTGCTAAACAATCAGACAGAAGTAAAGGCTTGATGTCAGGTAACATGTATCAATATGACAAGTTGTTTGGTATTGACACTAAGATGAGCCGTGGAGAGGCCTTGGACTACAAACAAGCTTCAATTTCTCACGCAATGGTTCTAACAGGTGTCAATCTGGTTGACGATAAACCAAATCGCTGGAAGGTTGAGAATTCTTGGGGAGAAGCTCGTGGTGAAAAGGGCTACTTCACAATGGATGATGATTGGTTCAATGATCATGCTTATGATGTTGTTGTTAATAAGAAGTATCTTACTGGCGATGAGTTGAAGATGCTTGATCAAGAACCAGTTTTGCTTCCTGCTTGGGATTCAATTGCTTAATATGTGGTTGCCTACAGTTAAAAGTTATAATGCTGCTGGTGGGAACGTCTTCAGCCAAAAGGCGGTCTGAAAACTTATTTTTGAACTCTGCACAGACCGCAGATTTCAAAAGACATCCTGTGCTGTAAGGATGGAAAATTACCATCCAACAGCACTATCACAGCCACATTATAATTTTGACCTCCGGCAGATTATAGTTTTAATAAATGATTACTCAATATATCGAATTGTTTTGTTGTTTAATTAGCAAATTTAGTTGGAGGTTGTGAGATATTTTATCAGCTGTGAAAGTTCCGTTGAACGGCGGTTTATCCGTTCTTACGGAACGGGACGAACTTTAAGATTTGCGAAGCAAAGCTTAAAGTCGAGGCTCCAGACCAAGGCTGGGGCCGGTCCCCCACAGCAGATGAAATATCTCGCAACCGGAGACGGAAAAAAGAACACTAAAATAATAGGGATATGACCATCAAAGGCCATATCCCTATTTCTATATTTACCTATTTATAATAGAACTAAAATCATTAAACCAAAGCCGGCTTACCATAAAGATAACCTTGTTGAATATCAATGCCAAACTTCTTAGCCAAAATTTGGTCATTTGCATCTTCGACACCTTCAAGAACCATATCTAGACGATACTTCTGAGCTAGTTTAACCCAGAATTCCAAGCAGTGTGGAATTTTTTCGGCTTGTCCAGCCATTCGCAAATTTTGCATGGCAAATTTGATTTGATCTACGTATGGTAACAGATACTTAACATTATCATAAGTGTTAGAACCTGTGCCAACATCATCAAGTACTACGTCAATCTTGTACTGATGTAGCATGAAGCTGATTTCTTTCATTTCTTCGAGAGTTGGAGCCTCTGTTAGCTCAATCGTTAGAGCGGCAGGATTAATACGTTTCTTTAACGCAATAATCGAACCCAAGGTTAGGGGATCACTAGCCTGTTTTTGGTTAAGATTGAAAGCCAAATTTATGTCATGTAATCCTGTGTCAAGTTTGCCAGAAATACTTTCTAACAATGCTGCTTGATCATCAATTGAAATTTCAGTGAAGTCTTTAGGAAGACTCCAGGCACCATTTTCATCGGTGCGAAGTAATAGCTCATATCCGAAAATAGACTTATCCTTCTCGTTTACTTGCGGTTGAGCAAAAAATCGATACATGGACGCATCCCCTTTTTTATTTAGAATAATATCCCGTTATTTCCCCAATATTTGATAATTTAATAAAAATAATTGTAGTCTATTTTTTCCATATCGGCAATGATATAGACCGATAAAAACGCATAATATCAGATTTTTTCGCTGGCATGGTGCCAATTATGTCGTTTTTAGGATCATATCCATATGAGGTATGCCATCTTCCAAATAAATGTCGGATATTTGTTCGAATCCAAATGATCCATAAAAGTCTTTTAGATAAGATTGAGCTTGGATTTTTATCGTTTTGGATGGGAATCTATTTTTGATTTCATTCAGAGTTTTTTTGATCAGTTCTCGACCCAATCCATTCTTACGATATTTTTTAACCACTAGGACACGTCCAAAGGTCACATAGTCACCTTTATCAATAATTCGTGAATATGCAGCTAGATTGGTTGTGTCATCTTCATTGCCAGCCAGCAGACAAACATGCCAATCGTTGTAATCGTCATCGTCGACTTCTTGATATGGACAATTTTGTTCTACAACAAAAACGGTCGTGCGTGCTTTCATAATATCAATTACTTCTTTTGAAGTTAGTTCATTAGTTTGTTTAATGGTACAAATTGTCATGTAAATTACCTCCGTTAAATGAAATTATAATACATTTTTGAAATGTACTATATGTAATAAGTCATCATTGAATTAAGTACGTGAATAATATAGGATTAAGAAGTGTGAAACAAGTGTTTCACGAGTGGAGGGTGCAAATGAAACCGGAAGAATTCTATCAAGCTTTAGCACAAAAGGGTATCGAACTAAATGATGAGCAAAAGAAACAATTTGAAATTTATTTTCATGAATTAGTTGAAACGAATAAGGTAATGAATCTGACAACAATTACAGAGGAAAGCCAAGTTTATTTGAAGCATTTTTATGACTCTTTAGTTTTGGACTTTGCGGATGAAAAACTACTTACAGATGAACTAACACTTTGTGATGTTGGTTCAGGTGCAGGATTCCCATCGATCCCATTGAAGATCGTTAATCCAAAGTTGAAAATAACTATTATTGATTCACTGAATAAGAGAATCAAGTTCTTAGATAGTTTGGTTAAGAAATTAGGTTTGGACGGTGTTACTTTGGTCCATGGTCGTGCCGAAGAAGTCGGTAAAAACAAACTTTATCGTGAAAAATTCGATATTGTAACAGCCAGAGCCGTTGCGGCATTGAATGTTTTGACGGAGCTATGTCTGCCATTCACCAAGATCGGTGGAACTTTTATCGCAATGAAGTCTGAAAAGGCTCCTGAAGAATTGGAACATGCTCAATATTCTATTCAAGTTCTTGGAGGCAAGGTTTCTGAACAAAAATCATTTGAATTACCAAATGATGAAGGACTGAGAAACTTTATCTTCATTAAAAAAGAAAAGCAGACTCCAAACAAATATCCTCGCAAGCCAGGGACTCCTGCTAGAAAACCACTCGTGAAATAACAGATTACCTTAAATTAACTACTATTAAATGTTAAAATTTAATGTATGTATTTCAAAGAATAGGGGAATAAAATGGCACGAAAAATATCCGTTGCGAACCAAAAAGGTGGTGTAGGTAAAACAACTACGACTATCAATCTTGGTGCGTGCTTAACTGACTTAGGTCAAAGAGTTTTGATAGTAGATATTGATCCACAAGGTAACGCTACTAGTGGTCTGGGTATTAAAAAAGCCAACGTTGAAAAGGATGTCTATGATGTGCTGGTCAATGAATATCCACTCGCCAAAACAATTATTCATTCTAATCATAAGAATCTTGATATCGTTCCGGCAACCATTCAATTAGCCGGTGCGGAAATGGAATTAACAACCATGATGGCACGTGAAACTAGACTTCGAGCTGGTTTGGAAGAGATTGACGACCAGTACGACATTGTCTTGATTGATTGTCCACCATCACTTGGTCAACTGTCGACTAATGCATTCACCGCTAGTGATTCCATCATCATTCCAGTACAAAGTGAATATTATGCCTTGGAGGGATTGAGCCAGTTGCTTAACACGATTCGTCTGGTTCAAAAACATTTTAATAATAACTTAGCTATTGAAGGTGTACTTCTAACTATGCTTGACGCCAGAACCAATCTTGGTGCTCAAGTTGTTGAAGAAGTGAAATCCTACTTTGGCGATCGAGTTTATAAAGCAATCGTTCCACGTAATACACGACTAGCTGAAGCACCTAGTTACGGATTACCAATCGTTGACTTTGACGACAAATCACGTGGTGCTGAAGCTTATCGCGATCTTGCTAAGGAGGTGTTAAAACGTAATGGCATCAAACAAAAATAAAAAAGGCCTTGGAAAAGGTATCGATGCGATTTTTTCTGAATTTGAAGCAATTGATGAAAATTCTGAAACAGTCGTTGACCTATCACTTGATGATATCCGTCCAAACCCTTATCAACCAAGAAAGACTTTTGATGAACATGCCTTAAATGAACTAGCTAGATCAATCGAGCAAAACGGTGTCTTCCAACCGATCATTGTTCGTGAAAGTGTCAATGGATTCGAAATAATTGCTGGGGAACGTCGTTTCCGTGCAAGTAAAATTGCTAAGCAGACTACTATTCCGGCAATCGTTCGTCCATTGAGCGAATCAGGGATGATGGAGATTGCTGTGTTGGAAAACTTGCAGCGTGAAGATCTGACACCTCTTGAAGAAGCTGATGCTTACCAAACTTTGATCACTAAGCTTAATTTGACACAGGAACAAGTTTCACAACGTCTGGGCAAGAGTCGTCCTTACATTGCAAACTACTTGCGTCTACTAAATCTTCCTGAAGCAACTAAGAAATTAGTTCAACATGGTGACCTTTCAATGGGACAAGCTAGAACCTTGTTGAGTTTGAAAGACAAGGAACAAATCGACAAATTGGCTAAACGTGCAGTCAGTGAAGATTTGACTGTTAGACAACTGGAACAATTAGCTACTGAGACTAAGCATGATATCAAGAAAAAGAAGAAAGTTTCAAAATCTAAATCACCTTATATCCGTGCAACTGAAGAGAAATTAGTTGAAAAGTTCGATACTGGTGTAGCTGTGAGAGAAACACGTAGCGGACATGGAAAATTGGAAATCGATTTTTCTAATACTGATGATCTTAATCGTATTTTGGATATATTAGGAATTAGTTTGGATTAGAGGACTAGATATGTTTAATTTAGGTGACATCGTTATGATGAAGAAGCCTCATGCTTGTGGGGCTAACAAATGGGAAGTTATTCGTATGGGAGCAGATATCAAGGTCAAGTGCCTGGGCTGTGGTCATATTGTGATGATTCCTAGAAATGAATTTAATAAGAAGTTTAAAAAAGTAATTACTGAAGCTGCACAAGTTGATGTTAACCAAGAAGAATTTTATTTGAAGCAGACACAAATTGTACAACCTAATATTAATGGAAATGAGGAGAATTTATAATGGCTTTAACTGCCGGAATCGTAGGACTACCTAACGTCGGAAAATCAACATTATTCAATGCCATCACAAAAGCTGGTGCAGAAATGGCGAACTATCCATTCGCTACTATCGACCCTAATGTCGGTATGGTTGAGGTTCCTGACAAACGTTTATCAAGAATTGACAGCTTAATTCCTGCTAAAAAATTAATTCACACAACTTTTGAGTTTACAGATATTGCCGGAATCGTTAAGGGTGCCAGCAAGGGTGAAGGACTTGGTAACAAGTTCCTTGAGAATATTCGTCAAGTTGATGCTATTGTGCATGTTGTTCGTGCTTTTGATGATGACAATATTACTAGTGTTACTGGTAAGGTTGATCCATTGGACGATATCGAAACAATCAACTTGGAATTGAGTATTGCCGATCTTGACGCTGTTAATAAGCGTTATACAAAAGTTGAAAAGATGGCTAAGAGTGCTAAAGATAAGGATGCTCAAGAAGAGTTCGAAGTTCTTAAGAAGATCAAACCTGTGCTTGAAGACGGCGGCTCTGTTAGAACTATTGACTTCGATGAAGATGAACAAAAAATCGTTAAGGGACTATTCTTATTGACATCTAAGCCAGTCTTGTATGTTGCTAATATCGCTGAAGATGATATGGCTGATCCTGAGGGTTCTAAGTACTACAAGATCATCGAAGACTATGCTAAGAAAGAAAATGCTGAAGTTATCGGTGTTTCTGCTAAGACTGAAGAAGAAATTGCTGAACTTGACGATGATGACAGACGTGACTTCCTTGAAGCTGAAGGTGTTAAAGAATCTGGTCTTGATAAGTTGATCAAAGCTAGTTACAAATTATTGGGACTAAGAACATTCTTCACTGCTGGTGGTAAAGAAACACGTGCTTGGACATTCCATAAGGGTATGAAGGCACCACAAGTTGCTGGTATTATTCACTCTGACTTTGAACGTGGATTCATTCGTGCTGAAGTTATGTCATTTGATGCACTTGATGAATTAGGTAGTGAACAAGCAGTCAAAGAAGCTGGTAAATTACGTGTTGAAGGTAAAGATTACGAAGTACAAGACGGTGACATCATAGAATTCAGATTCAACGTCTAATTTTGGGGGAGAATTAATGGCTGAAGATTTAAGAGAGAAGAATAAGCAAGCTGCGGAGAAACAAAAGGGCAATGCAGCTAAAAAAGTAAAACATCAGGAAACAAAAGAAAAGATTGCTACTGCAACTCCTGATGAATTACGTAAGAAGTTAAGCAACAAGAATGAAGAGTATGTATTCAGATTAAACAGATTTTTGGTCGACGGTGGATTCACTGAAGATGAAGCTAAACAATCAATTGATGAATTGATGTCAGAGATCATTGAGAACCAAATCAAAGGTATTACTGCGAACACACTCTATGGACCTGTAACTAAAAAGGCTACAGAAATCGTGCATCCTACAAAGCCTAAGAAAGCTACACCATTTTGGGCTTCAGCAATCGATACATCATTGTTGTTCTTCGCATTATTTGGCTTGTTATACGGAATCGTTGCTTTCACAAGCAAGAAGACTGATCCAAATAACCAAACAGGTATCTTAACATTGCTTATCCTTTCAGCAATGTGGGGATCATTGTTAACATGGTTCAACAACCAAATGAAGAAGCCAAAGAACGAACGTCCAGGTTGGGGAATTACTATTGGATACTTGGTATTTGGTTTGATCCTAATGTTCCTATTCTTAGGTGCAATGGCATTCGTACCAACATCTATTAATCCAACGTTAGGCGGAATCGGCTACTTCATCGTTGCCGCAATAGCTTACGGAATTCGTTTTGTATATCGTCGTTACATGGGAATTCATGATCGTGCATTCTTCTAAATGTTTGCATTATTAATTGAAAAGACTACCATGAAGTCGTGATCAATTATGAATTACACAAGAAAGAGCTCAACGCTAATGCGCCTACTATTTCCTTTGCAATAACTCATATGGTCTTAAAAAGACATGGAGGTATTAAGAATGAAAAAGTTAGACAAGAGTGAAAAAAAGAGATTAGCCAAATTGGCTGAATCAAAGGATACTAAGAAAGATGACAACAAGAAGTCATCATTCAAAGCATTCATGGATCAAATGAATCACGAATAATTTTAGAATATGTAATCTCAGGACTGCCGGTTGGTAGTCCTTTTTTAGTTCGGGATATATTTTTGTGTAGTTCAAGATTTTTTCTTATTAAAGTTGTAATAAATGTCATACTTAAAACGGGGTAGTAAAATTATGGTTCCGATGGATACTGACGCGTATATTGTTGAAAACTTTTTACTTACGTTAATTCAGATATGTACTTTTTTAACCTTTAATAAGGATAACGAGCTTTTTAAATTTAGGCATGTAATATATTACTTAACGGTATTGTTTACCGTGTTTATTGGTCAAATATTTGTGGGTGACGTAGTCACTCTTGTTTATATATGTGAGTGTTTTGTTTTTTTTAAAAGTAAAGCAGAAAATAAGTATCTATTATTGGAAAATATTTTATTGTCAGTATTAGTGACTAATATTAGTAATATCCTATCATCGATTATTACGTTTCCGTTTATTAGCTCCAATGTGGTAATGGGATATAAATTAGTAGCAATAGATTTTGTCATAAATTGTTTAATATTAATTGTGGTACTTGTAGTGTATATAAAATATCATGTAGAAGATTATTTAGGTAAGCATGAATCGATAACTTCCAGTATGATTATGTTTTACATATATTTAACGATATTCTTTTTTATTTCAGTAGTACAAAAGTTTAAGGCATATAGGTCTATGAATAATTTAGTCATTTCATTTGTTATTATTCAAAGTTTAATCATGCTGTTCATTTTTTTGCACGACAGGCGGCATCAAGAAAAAAAATATCACCAGGCTCTTATTGAGGAGCAAATAAATAATTTGGAAATATATACTCAATCTTTAGAAAGTGAACAAAAGAAGTTAAGGGAATTCAAACATGATTACCGAAATATGTTGATTAGTTTACGAGGGCAGGCAGAACAAATTAATGACAATGATTTTCTTGATGAATTAAACAAATTTGAAGATTATTCTAATGACTACTTCAAAGGACAATTTCTAAATCAATATAAGGACATAGTTAATGTAGATAATAAGTATTTAAAAAGCTTATTGATAAGTAAGTTTCATAGGATGAGCCTTAAAGGTATTAATTGTACTTTTGAATGTCGGAATAAAGTTAAGTTTTTTTCGATAAATATATATGATTTGATAAGATTATTAGGAATAGCAATGGATAACGCTATAGAGGCTGTAGATGGTCAGGAATTGAGTAGTATAAAAATTGGAATTGTTTTGGCAAATAATGGAACGATATTTGTTATATCTAATAGTTTAAATACAAATGATTCTTTATATACAATGATACGTGAAGGGTATTCTACTAAAAAGAATCATTCGGGAATTGGATTGAATAATTTTATTAAAATTAGAAATGAATATCCTAATATTATAAGTACTAAATACGAGGTTAAAAACAAATCATTTAATTTGGAATTACTAATAAAAGATGAGGGTATAAAATGAGCTGTCCAATAATTATTTGTGAAGATAACATTGATCAACTTAATAAGGTTAGCCATATAATTGAAAACTATATCCAATTTCATACTGAGCTTATGAACGATATATTAAAAACAACGGCGCCCGTAGAAGTTTTGGATTACCTAGAAAAATTTAATGTTCAAGATGGAATATATTTTTTGGATATTGGATTGCATAGTTATATAGATGGGATAGAACTTGCTTACAGAATAAGGCAAATAGATGTATCTGCTAAGATAGTATTTGTCACATCTCATGATGAGTTAGCCCCACTTACATTTAAACGGAAAGTTGAAGCTATAGGATATATAGTAAAAGATCAATCTTATGACAGTTTTAGAAAAGAAATTCAGGATATTCTTCGTGTGTCAAATGAGCGAATAATAGAAATGAAAAGTGTAATTAATAAAGAAAAGATATTTACATTTTCATTTGGGAATAAAATTTATAATATTGAACTATCTGATGTGATACTCATTGAAACATCTAATATATCTCATAAATTGGATTTATATGCTAAGACTAGTAAATTTGAATTTTATGGAAAAATTAGTGAAATAAGTAAAAGTTATCCTGACATGATAAGGATAAGTAGGGCATGTCTGATTAATAGGAACTCTGTATTTGAAGTGGATTTCAACAATAATAAAATCATTTTAGATGAAGGACTTATACGATATTTTTCACCGTTATCTAAAAGAAAATTGAAAAATCTACTCAAGCGCTAGCCACTTTAAGTCCTTAAACTATACAGTTCAGGGTGTTTTATACATTGAGAGTCTCTTTTGTACTAGTTTATATGTGATGAATAATTCATTAATTAACGATTAGTTTTGGAGGGATATATCATGACTAAAACGGACAATTTTTTTAGAATATTTTCATGGGTAGTTTTTTGGTTAGAGAACATTTTGATTGTGAGTGTTCCCATTGTCACACAATTACACCCAAAAGATGTAACTGCAATTTCAGATAGTTTATCCAAAGTTATTTTTTCTTTAGGGTTTTTGGCAATTATTATAGTTTTTCAAATTATAACGTATTTTGCGATTAAAAATATAAGTAACAAAAAATGGAATATTGTACTTTTAGTTTTGGGAATTATTCATAATCCTCTGTATTTAATATCGTCTATTGGATTTCTAATCAGTGAACGTGAAAATTAATTAAATTTTTTTACATTAGGACCGCCAATTGGTGGTCCTTTTTTACACGGTCTTTATAATTCTGTGAGAAGATAATAATACATAGAATTTTGAGGAGGTAATTTTTGTGGGTAACTTACATGAACAATTGATGGAGAAACTTGATGATTCTAGGGATGAAATTATTCAAATTAGAGAATACTTACATGCGCACCCAGAAGTATCTTTTAAGGAGAAGAATACTTCAGCTTACATTAAAAAGTTTTATCAGAATCTTGATTGTACAGTTCGTGACTGTGGGGATGGTCATGGAATAATCGTTGATATTGATTCTGGTAATCCCGGTCCAAAACTAGCCTTACGTGCTGATTTTGATGCACTGGCAGTTCAAGAGGATAATGACTTGCCATTCAAATCACAAAATTCAGGAGTAATGCACGCTTGTGGACATGATGGACATACGGCTTACTTGATGGTAGTCGCTCGTAGTCTTATTGAGTTGAAAGACCAATTGCATGGTAGTATCAGAATAATTCATCAACCTGCCGAAGAAGTTGCCCCAGGAGGAGCCAAGTCGATGATTGAAGATGGCGCTTTGGATAGTGTCAACAACGTTGTAGGAGTCCATGTGATGACGTCAATGGAAAACGGCACAATTGGCTATCATGCTGGTGAAACTCAGACAGGACGTTCTAATTTCACAATTAAGTTCACTGGTAAGGGTGGTCACGCTTCGATGCCGCAAATTTCTAATGATGCAATTGTGGCTGGCAGCTATTTTGTAACGGCGTTACAAACTGTAGTTTCACGGAGAATTGATCCATTTGATACGGCTAGCGTTACTATCGGGTCTTTTGACGGTGTCGGTTCTTTCAATGCCATTAAAGAATCAGTTACTTTGAAAGGTGACGTGCGGGTTATGAAAGAAGCAACACGCCAAAAAGTTCGTCAACAAATTGAGACGATTGCACATGGAATAGAATCAATGTTTGGAGTCAAAGCCGAGATTGATTACGATGATAACTATCCAGTATTGGTTAATGACGAAGCTTTAACAAAACAAGTTGTTAAAAGTATCAAGGCCGCCAATATTCCTGAAGTTACCAAGGTATTCGATTGTGGCGTCCAACAACCATCTGAGGACTTCAGTTACTTTGCTCAGAAGTTGCCTAGTACCTTCTTTTATGTTGGTTGTATGACTGATGATCACGCCAATCATCCACATCACAGTCCAGATTTCATGATGAATGAAAAATGTTTGATTATTGCCGCTAAGGCAGTGGGTAGTTTTGTTTTGGACTATTTGAGATAAATGAAAAAGGTACTTGATTAATCCTTTAAAGATTAATTAAGTATCTTTTATTTTTCGATATTATTAACAACAATAATACTACCTTTATCATAGCGGTGGCGTGTGTGTGAATACTCAAATATTCGTCCGTCATTTAAACTTACCGTTTGTGAAACTTGTAATACGGGGTCATCATTTTTACAGTCCAAATATTTCTTGTCGTTATCATTTGGTTTTTCTGCACTAATTTTTCTTGTAGAACTTCCAACTTTTAATCCCAAATTATTTTCAATAAAATTATAAATGGAACCTTCCGCTATTTTTTCATTCAAATCTGTTATTACTGAAAGTGGCATTATTGAATGGTCTAATTCGTAAGGATCATCGTTCAAATTACGAAGTCTAAAAACATCGTATACCGGAGTTGTATCGGATATGTTAAGTTTTTCGGCTTCTTTTTTTTGCGGTAGTCGAATATCGAATTTCAACACATTAGTTGTTAAAGTTCCTTTATTTCTAAATAACTGTGTTGTTCCCTCATATTGACTAGAAAGAATATCTAATGTTGATAAGGGATTAGGAGCAACGAAAGAACCACTCCCTTGTTTTCTGGTTATTAGGTTTTTATTGGAAAGTTCATCTAATGATTTTTGGATGGTTACTCTTGATGTTTGAAATTCATTTGCTAAATCTTTTTGACTTGGGAGAATCTGATTTGGCTTATATTCGCCACTTTGAATTCTATCCTGAATATGTTTAGCAATGTCTTTATAGCGGCTAATGATCAGTCATCTCCTTTACTAGAAACAAGTTTATCATATAAAGAATTTGAATACATTATCCATTATTTGAATATTCTATTTAAAATTTGACTTTACAAGTTATAAAAATGAGTTATCATGTACTTGTAAACAAGCGGAGGATGATTTAATGCAAAATGAAAAGTTCCTTTGGGGTAATTCAGTTTCAAGTATGCAAACTGAAGGAGCCTTTAATGAAGGTGGTAAAGGACCATCTGTTTATGACATCAAAAAAGCTACTAACAATTCAAGTGATTGGAAAGTAGCAATTGATGAATATCACAGATATGATGAAGATTTTGATTTGATGGCCGATGTTGGAATGAACTGTTACAGGTTTCAAGTATCATGGTCGAGAATTATTCCCGATGGTGATGGAGAAATCAATGAAGAGGGATTGAAATATTATGATCAATTCATTGATGGGTTACTAAAAAGAAATATGGTTCCTGTAATATGTCTCTATCACTTTGACATGCCTCTAAATTTAGCCAAAAAATATAATGGTTTTGTCAGTTCTCATGTTACGGATGCTTTTGTCAGATTTTCAAAAATTGTAATTGATCGTTTCTCTAACAAAGTTAAATATTGGCTAGTCTTTAATGAACAAAACTGCACGATGTTCGAAGAGGGATTTGATAACAGTGGCTACTTAACTGGTGACAGAACGATTGACGATCAGTATAAGATTGCAACTAATAGCCTTATTGCATATGCAAAAGTTGCCGATTATGTTCATAAATTTTCAGAATTACAAATTGGTGGCATGGTAGCGTATCAGAAAATGTATCCTGCATCTAGTAAACCCCAAGATGTAATGATGACAAGAAAAGCAGAAGAATTTATCAATAATGATTTCTTAAGCTTCTTTTCATTCGGAAAGCGTTCACCTGAAGTTATTCGTTATATGAATGACAGTGGTCTTGGCGATATTCAACAGAGACTAGAGAATGTTGTTGCTAATCTTGCAAATATAAAGAGTGACTTTTTGGCATTCAGTTATTACTACAGCTTGGTGATTGATTCGAAAAATATTCCTAAAGGAACCGTTCCTAATTATTTTATGAGTAAAGGTAAGATTCCTAATAATAATCTTGATACCAGTGAATATGGATGGCAGATTGACCCTTTGGGATTTCGAACAACTATTACTGAAATGTATGATCGTTATCGCATTCCCATTTTTCCAGTTGAAAATGGTATTGGCGCAAAAGAAAATTGGAACGGCAAAGATATGATTCAAGATGATTATCGAATTGAATATCATAGGGAACATATTCAAGCCATGGAAGATGCCATGAATCTAGATGGTGCTGAAGTAATTGGGTACTTAGGTTGGGGATTAATAGATATTCCAAGTTCTGCAGGAAACGTTGAGAAACGCTATGGTTTAGTTTATGTAAATCGCGGTAATCATGAATTGAGAGATTTGAAGAGAGTTCCGAAGAAGAGCTACTACTGGTTCAAACATGTTATTCAAACTAATGGTAAGGAATTGGGTGATAAAAATGACTGAACAGAGTAAGTTTGGTAAGAAATTTATAGATAGGTTTACGGAGATTTCAATAAAAATTGGTAATCAGATATATTTGAAATCTTTAAGAGATGCTTTTGCCATGATAATGCCTTTGTTCATTTTGGCAGGTATCGGTGTTCTGATTAATAACGTTATTTTTACTCTATTTTTCAAAGGTGCAGTCTTAGCAAACTTTCAAACTTTTGGTAATTATTTGGTTAATGGTACTTTGAATATTGCAGGGCTTCTAATTGCACCAGTGGTTGGTTACTGTTTATCAAGAAATCGTAATTATGCTAATAAATTAGGTTCTGCTATTGTCGCACTTTCTGGACTGATTGTTATGATGCCTGCTGTTTTGAGTGCAACATCAGTTGACCAGAAGCATACTTTTGATATAACTGGGTATCTTTCATTCAACAATATAGGTGTTCAAGGGATGTTTGCCGGAATTATCATCGGTTTGTTTGCAACTGAGATGTTTATCAAACTATCTAATGTTAAAAAATTCAAAATCAACTTAGGTGAAAACGTTCCACCAGCAGTTGGTGATTCATTCTTAACACTTATTCCTACTGTTTTAACATTAAGCTTGTTAGCAATTATCGCAGCATTGTTAACAGTCTTTGGTCATACAGATATGATTAAATTAATCACATCAATGATTCAAGAACCATTGCGTCAAGTTAATACAAGTTTGCCAGGCTTTCTTCTTATTTACAGTATTGGTAATTTGTTATTTGGATTCGGTATTCATCAAGCAGTTATCAACGGAACACTATTGGATCCGGTCCTAATTATCAACACTAATAAAAATATGCAGGCGTTCGCTGCTGGACATGATGTACCATACATTATTACTAGTGTCTTTAGAGATACATTTGGAATGATGGGTGGAACAGGTAGTACTATATGTTTACTTATTGCAACGCTACTATTTTCAAAGATGAAGTCTAGTCGTGAAGTTACAGGATTGTCTTTAGTACCTGGATTATTTAATATTAATGAACCGGTTATTTATGGATATCCTATTGTCTTCAATTTGCCATTGTTGATTCCATTTGTACTAACACCTGTGTTTGCTTTGTTGTTTGCATATTTCTGCACAGCTATTGGATTTATGAATAGAACAGTTGTCATGGTTCCATGGACGACACCACCATTATTAAATGCGTTTCTAGCAACCGGTGGTGATTGGCGAGCAGTAGTTGTTCAAGGTATCTCAATTATATTCGGAATCTTGTTCTATATTCCATTTATGAAAATCAGTGAAACAGTCGCTATGCGTAGTGCAAAATTAGATTAAAAATAGAAATATGATGTAAATATATACTTACGAATCTTTTTAAATTAAATAGCTATCACAGAAATTTGATATTTTCTGTGATAGCTATTTTTTGCAATATATAACTAAATTAACCGTAGGGATAAAGAATTGAGTCCAGCAGTGTTAGTGGTGTTAGGACGAGTGGTATTCTCGTTCTTACAGCACAGGACGACTTTTGAGATTCGTGATTTGTACGAAGCTCAAAATCGAAATTCGAGACCTTTACTCGAATTGTTCCACACAGCAGGATTCAATTCTTTATCCAGGAGGTGGAAACAACTACCAAACTTACTTAACCCTAAAAAGCATAACAACTGCATAAATTCCAAAACCAATACAGGCAGATTTCAATATTTCAGAAATCCAAAGTATTTTAGTACCGCTTAAATTTCCATTAGTAGACATCTGCCATTGAACGACACCAAAGATCACTATTGAAAATATTAAAATCAGGATAAATCTGATTCTCTTCTTTAAGTAGCCCATAGATACTCACTTTCTTTTCCAGTTAGTAATACACTAACATAATATTGTATAATGTTACTAGTTGTAAATATGTGCGCTTGAGAGGTTTATTTCATGAAGATATTAGTAGTAGATGACGATAAAGAAATTGTTGAATTACTTAGTATTTACATAAAAAACGAGGGTTATGAACCAGTTGCGGCCAACTCTGGTCAACAAGCACTTGATGCTTTGGCAGAACACAGTGACATTGCTTTGATGATCTTGGATATTATGATGCCTGGAATCGATGGTATCGAAGTTGTTAAACGTGTCCGCAAAGACTCACAAATTCCTATTATCATTGTGTCCGCCAAGACGACAGATATGGATAAGATTCAAGGTCTTATTACTGGTGCCGATGATTATGTTACTAAGCCATTCAATCCTTTGGAAGTGATGGCTCGTATTCGTTCACTTCTTCGTCGTAGCGCGCAACAAACATCCAAAAATGTACCTGACAAGTTGGAAGTCGGTCCCATTACAATTTACAAAGACTCCCATGAAGTTGTTACTAGTTCAGGTAATAAAGTTCAATTAACTGCCTTAGAGTTCGGTGTCTTGTATCTTCTAGCAAGTCACCCTAATCGAGTTTTCTCAGCTGATGAGATCTTTGAGCGAGTTTGGAAACAAGAGTCAGTTGTGTCAGCCAAAACAGTTATGGTTCACGTTAGCCACTTGAGAGATAAGTTGGAAGAAGCCACAGATGGTGAAAAGGTAATCGAAACCGTCTGGGGTGTCGGCTACAAAGTGGAGGTTTGATTTTTTGAATAAGCGAATCAAACTGGATGTAAAAGAAAAAGGTGTCCTCCTGTTTGAAGGAATAGGCACCTTTCTTTTATTTCAGGTAATAAACGTAATTTTAATAGTTATATCTGATCTTTTTTATAATAATGAGAACTTCAGTAGTCTGAGTCACGTCTTCAATGCTTTGAATCGTGATTTGTCGAAGTCGACCTTTTGGGGCATCTGGTTTTTCTTTGGATTAGTAATCCTGATAGAATTGGCTATTTCAATATATGCTATGATAAAAACTTATCGTCAGTTTGAAGTTTACAAAGTTGAGTCAGAGTTGATTCAAATAGCTGCCGGTGATCTCAATCACAAGATTAATCTTAAGGTCAACAAAAGATTACAAAGTGTGGTCGACAGTGTCAACTTGTTAGTCTCGAATACTAACAAACATATTTCGGAACAAAAGAAGTCCGAAGAGAGTAAAGACGAATTGATTGCGAATGTTAGCCATGACTTAAGAACGCCACTAACGTCTGTTATTGGTTATCTGGGCCTGATTGAAAGCAAGAATTATTCGGATTTGGACCAAATCCTGAAGTACGCCCATGTGGCTTACAAGAAGTCACTCGAAATGCAAAATTTGGTCAATTCCTTATTTGAGTATGCCAATGTTGAACATGCAACAAGTAAGTTGACCTTGAGTACTTTTGATATGACACAAATGCTCGACCAATTGTCCGCTGACTTTGAATTAGAGGCTAATCGACGTGGTATGGAGATCATTGTTAAGACACATCCCGAAAAGATCATGATGCGTGGTGACACTGAAAAGCTTGGGCGAGTATTCAATAATTTGATCACCAATGCATTCAAATACGGCAAAGGTGCGACACATCTTTGGCTAGAGGCTGAGAGAACTCCTAAAGATGTAATAGTGCGTGTTGCCAATAATGGCCAGTCTGTTCCCAAGGATTCATTGGATCATCTATTCGATCGATTCTACCGTGTCGAAGATTCTCGATCTAAAGAAACAGGCGGTACAGGATTGGGACTTGCTATTGCCAAAAGCATGGTCAAATTGCATGGTGGTACAATAACAGTTACATCGGATGAAGAACGTACAGCGTTTATCATTCATTTTCCAATTTCAGAACAATAGAGGATGAGGCAGGGTATTTTATCGTGCCTGTTTTTACTTGTTTATCAGGTTAAGTGAGGAATTTAATGAAGAAGTTAATACAAAAGTTACTATTAATAATGTCTGTTATGATAATGATTCCAGTGTTTCAACCACAGACAGTTCAAGCAGCAACCGAACCGGAGTTAAATGCCAAAGCTGCGATGGCTTTTGATGAGAAAACTGGACAAGTTATTTATCAAAAAAATCCAGATACGAAGGTCGCTATAGGTTCCATTACCAAAATAATTACTATGTATCTGGTCACAAAAGCGATACACGAAGGTAATCTCAAAGAAACTGACATGCTTACACCTACTAAGGAACAAGCAGAAATGACGCAAAAGGATGAATTGACTAATGTCCGATTGGATGCTGATAAGTCATATTCAGTAGAAGATTTGTACAAGTCAGCGTGGATTGTTTCATCTAATTCTGCCGCAATGATCCTGGCACAAAAGGTTTCTGGCAATCAAGAGGCGTTTGTAAGATTAATGAGAAAGACCTTGAGAAATTGGGGTATTACAGATGCCGAGATCAATAATGTTTCTGGATTAAACAACAATGATCTCTACGAAGGGATGTATCTGGGTAACAAAGACGGTGAGAATAAGTTATCAGTTAATGATATTGCTATCATTGTTAAGCATATCCTGGATGAATATCCAGAAGTTCTTAAGACTACTTCCCAAGCCAAACTGGATTTTCCAGTTGATGGTGAGACCAAAACCTATAATTCATTGAATCTATTATTGAAGGATCAACGTGATTATCAAGCTGGTTATGAGTTTGATGGATTAAAGACGGGAACAACTGAACAAGCTGGCGAATCATTTGTTGGGACATTGCCAATGGATGATTCACGTATTGTTACAATCGTCATGGATGTTGCTGGTGAAAAATCAGATAATGACAAGCGATTCCGTAGTACACAGAATCTTGCACATTATGTGAAGGAGAACTACACCAGAACTAAGATCCTAACAACTGGTGACAAGATTAATGATAAGTATCGACCTAATAGTGATGTTTATATGTGGTTGCCAAGTGATTTTGACGTTTCTACATTGAAGTTTGAAACAGCCAAAAATGACTTGGGATTTGATACAACATATAATAAGAAGACTGTTAGATTGAATGCTGTTAATTCACCTAATGGTTATATCCCTTACACTAAGACCAAAAAGAAGTTGAAAATCAAAAAAGTTACTGCCAAAAAGACTAACTGGTGGGATAACATTGTGGAATTCTTTAGGAATCTATTCTAGGAGAGTAAAAAATGAGTTTAGAAATAAGTAAAGCTATCGATTTATTACAAGAGCATGATTTATTAGTTTCTAGCAAAATATTAGATGAGAATCTTATGGTGACTAATATCAGCTACAACTCAAGAGAAGATCAAACCAACGGAATTTTCTTCTGCAAAGGAAACAATTTTAAGGCTGAGTATTTGCAGCAAGCAATTGATTCTGGTGCAGCAATTTATGTTGCTGAAAAGGAATTCGATTCAAGTATCAGTAATATCATTGTCAAAGATGTACAAAAGGCTCTGTCGTTGTTGAGTGCGGCCTTTTATGGTAATCCTGAACGTGAGTTGTTTATTATTGCTTTCACTGGTACTAAAGGCAAGACAACTACTTCGTACTTTATCCATAATATTCTGGACGAGGTATATCCTGGTAAAGTTGCACTATTTTCAACCGTTGACCGTATCGTTGGACCTAAGCCTGAAGACAAGTTCAAGTCTGACTTAACAACACCAGAATCAATGGAATTATTCCGTGATATGCGCCGTGCGGTTGATAACGGTATGACAAAGTTAGTTATGGAAGTTTCATCTCAAGCTTACAAGAAGAATCGTGTGTATGGCTTGAACTTTGACATTGGTGGGTTCTTGAACATTACACCTGATCACATTGGTGAGAATGAACATCCTACTTATGCGGATTACTTGTATTGTAAGAAGCAATTATTGATCAATTCTAAGGTAAATATCATCAATGCTCAGACAAATGACTTCGATACTGTGATCGATGCGGCTCGTCAGACTAGTGATGATAAGGACATTTATCTATTCGGCCGTGATACTAAGGATGCCGATTTCAGTATTTCTAGTAAAGAGGCAACTCTAAGTGATAGTATCTTTGATATCTCGTCTGTAACCGAAAAGGGCAAGGCTTTGGGTGTTGATGGTGAGTACAAGCTTGGCGTTGTTGGTGACTTCAATGAATTGAATGCAACAGCCGCTATCATTGCTTCAAGATTAGCTCAAGCAGATAAGGCAGATATTGCCGATGGCCTCAGAACAGCGCGCGTTCCTGGACGTATGGAACATATCAATACCAAGAGCCACGGGACAATTTTCGTGGATTATGCGCATAATTATGCTAGTATGAAAGCTCTACTTGGATTCCTACGTACAGAATATCCTAAGTCTAATATTAAGGTCGTCGTAGGAAGTCCTGGTAATAAGGGAGTTTCCAGACGTGCAGGATTTGCCAAAGTATTAACTGATCTTGCTGACAGTGCTATTTTGACAACTGACGATCCTGGATTTGAGGATCCAGCTGATATTTGTAAACAAATCGATGAAAAAATCGACCATTCAAGGGTTGACGTTAAGACGATCATTGACCGTCCCAGTGCCATTCGTGAAATGATCGAGACTAGTGGTGGAAGTGACATTGTTGTTCTCGCTGCAAAAGGTGACGATGCCTATCAGAAGACCAATGGTGTCGATGTACCATATCCGAGTGACCCAGTCGTTGCAAGGAAGATTTTGAAAGATATTGAGGGATAATAAGATGCAAAAATTCTTTACTGTTATTGGTGGTATGGGTTCACTTGCCACTGAAAGTTATATTCATTTGATCAATGAAAGAACACCAACAAGTAAGGATCAAGATTACTTGGATTATATTCTAGTCAATCACTCAAGTGTTCCTGATAGAACAGCTCATATTATTGATCACAACAAGCCTAGCTTCTTGCCACCGTTGGTGGAAGACATCAAGCAACAAAGCTTGTTACACCCTGAATTCATGATAATTATTTGTAATACAGCTCATTATTATTACAAAGAATTGCAAGCTGCTACAGATATTCCTATTATTCATATGCCACATTTGGCTGTTTCAACAATGAAAAAGGAATACCCTGATGCCAAAGTTGGCTTGATCGCAACTAAGGGTACACTTGCTGACCATATTTATGAAGATGAAATCAAAGATGCTGGTTTTGAAATGACGATGGGTGATCAAGATATCAAAGATGAAGTCGAAAGTTTGATTTATGATGATATCAAGATCAAAGGTGAAATGAACAAGGAAAAGTATTTCCATATCTTGAAGCGTATGCATGATGAATTCAAGTGTGACGTGATTGTATTGGGATGTACTGAATTATCCTATGCTCAAGAAAAGGCGCCAGATCATCCATATAATGTGATTGATGCTCAAAGTATTATCGCTGATAAAACTATTGAATTAGAAACAAAAATGCGCAAAAATGAAAAGATTAATTTTGATAAGATTTATTAATGATTACTGCGTAACAATTGCGTAACTGAGAAATCCCCATATATAATAAAATGATAGGGAGGTACTATATTATGTTTAAAAAGATCTCACTTGTAACAGTAGTATTAGCCGGAGTTCTATTAGCTGGTTGCTCACAACAATCTGCCACTCAGACTGATACTGGTACTAAGACAGAAAAAACACAAAAAAAGAGTACCGCAAAAAAATCCGCTAATAACGCTAACTCAGCAACAACAAAAACAAACGATGATAGTAATCAAAGTAGTAATGATGATTCTGATACTGACTCTCAAAGTAGCTATGCAACTACAAAGAGTAGTACGGCTAGTGATGATAGTAATAGTTCAAAAACTACTGGTAACAATAATAGTAGTAATGGCACAACTGATAATTCGACTGATCAACAATCAACACAGTCTAATAACCAGGGAACTATTAATCTGACTACATCAGATCAAGCTGTTAACTATTTAGCTGATCAATTGAGTAATACTTACGATAAAACAACAACACAGTATGTTGCTAACGGTAGGATTACTTGGGATAACGTTCAAGGTTATCAAGTTAATATCTATTCAAAGAATTCAGATTCTCCAGTAGGAAGCTATCTTGTTCCAGCTAATGGACAATACTTCCAAATCTGGTAGAACTTGATTTGCTTGCCTTTGCAAGTGATATTAGATACTATTCTAGAGGTTGGGAAGAAATCCCAAGCTCTATTTTTTTGATTTCGAAGTGAAGAGGGACATATGCGAAAAAAATTATTTATAGCAGGGGCGCTTTTGTTAATGCTTGTCCTTGGGGGATGTGCGCAAAAAAAGTCTGCTGATAACATCATAACTACCACAGTTAATACATATAAAGAACCAGTTCAAAGTGTTGTCGGGAATAAATACAAAGTAGAGTCGATCATTAAGTCTGTTAACGTTGACCCACATAGTTTTTCACCATCGAATAATAATGCTAAGCAAATTGCAGATTCAAAGTTGATTGTATCCAATGGATTAGGATATGACGATTGGGTCAATAAAATGGTTACTGCCAATAGTCAGAATAAGAATCTGATAGATTTTGCTAGCGACGTATTACATAAGAAGAATGGTGACAATGAGCATATCTGGTTTGGAGTCTCAAATGTTCAAAAACTCAGCTATGCAGTTTTTCAGCATATGAGCAAAATTGATCCTAAAGATAAAGTTTATTATGCTAAAAATTATCAGCGCTATAATCAAAAACTAGAAAAATTGATAGTCCGTGAAAGTAAGTTAAAACAAAAATTAAATGGTAAAAAAGCTTATGTTACCGAACCGCTGCCATATTATCTGTTAAATGATTTGGGAGTTACGATTGATAATGCTCACTTCGCCAAGGCGGTTGAAGAAGATACTGATCCATCTATTTCAGATGTTAAGAATATGGAAGATGGCTTGAAGAATCATAAAGTGGACTTCTTGGTGGTAAATAAACAAGTTACTAGTGGAATAATTACTAAGATGACTAGTTTAGCAAAAGAAAATAATGTTCCGATAATTTATTTCACTGAAACATTGCCTAGCAATTTGGGATATTACCAGTGGATGAATGACAATTTGAATCAAATTGAAAATATTGCTAAATAACGAAATAATTAGCTTTTATTTGTAAATGATAATTTTTACTATTTACAAATAAAGCTATTTTGTTTATTCTAGGTAGTATTGATTGTTACAAAAGTAGAAAGAAAGGTCTGTGAAGGAAAACCTGTGATTGAAGCAAAGAATTTAACTAAAAAATTTGGAAAACAGCTAGTTTTTCAAGATGTCAATTTCAAAATTAATGATGGTGAATTCATCAGTCTGGTTGGTCCGAACGGATCAGGTAAAACTACACTGGTAAAGATCATTATGGGTATGGAAAAGAGAACCTCTGGTGAATTGTTGATGGACAAGAAACAAACCGTTGGTTATGTTCCACAATTCCGTAATATTGATCTGGATTATCCATTGGATATTGAGAGCTTCGTACGTTTGAATTTGAAATTCACGATCAGTCCTAAAAAACGTCGAGAAGATAGTGAACAGATTAAACAGATTCTCGAAAAGACTAGATTGACACATTTACAAAAACGCCCATTAGGATTGGCTTCTGGTGGTGAAAAGCAGAAAGCATATTTAGCTCAAGCTCTGTTAAATGATCCTAAAGTGTTAATTTTGGATGAATCAACTGCCAGCTTGGATGTTGAAGTCAAGATGCAATTGATGGATCTAGTGCAGGAATTAAATGAAAAATACAAATTAACTGTAATATTTATCACTCATGATTATGACTTGACGAAGAAATATACACATCGTGCGCTTTTCTTTGAAAATAATACGATTAAACCAATCAGTGTCGATGAAATTTCAGAAGATATGTTTGAGTGAGGTGATAGGATATGTTTGGATATGAATTTATGAGAGAGGCCTTTATAGCAAGTACTTTTATCGCTATAACGGCTGGATTAGTTGGGGTATTTGTCGTTTCACGTAACATGTCATTTTTGTCACATACCTTGTCAGAGATCGGGTTTGCCGGTGCTTCGTTTGGTATTTTAGTCGGGATATCGCCATTAGCCGGGATGATTATTTTTACAATGGTCAGTTCCGTAGCGGTTGGATCATTAAGTACGGAGTCGTCACGTCGTGAGGCTTCTATCAGTGCTATTTCGTCATTATTTATTGGTCTGGGAATCCTTTTCTTATCGTTATCATCTGAATCCAGTAGTTATGCGACAAATATTCTTTTCGGTAGTATAGTTGGTATCAGTGCTAAGGAAGTTCACCAATTAATGATCCTAGCTTTGGTTGTAATTGTTATCTTTATTATTTTTTACAAGCCATTGGCTTTTGATTCATTCGATCACATTGGAGCACGCTCAGCTGGATTACCAACTAGATTCTTGTCGATAGCCTTCCTTGTAACGTTGGCATTGAGCGTAAGTATCGGAGCTCAAATCGTTGGTTCATTATTGGTATTTATCCTGTTGACGCTACCTGGTGCTACTGCCAAATATTTGGTACACTCAGTTCCTAAGTTAATTATGGTTTCAGTTGGATTGTCATTAGCTGGTGTTTGGTTAGGATTGTACTTAGCCTTCGTTACTAATTGGCCAGTGACATTCTTTATCTCAGCTTTTGAAGTTATTGCGTACTTCTTAGGCTTGACGTACAAGAACTGGAAGTTAAATCACTAGAATCACGGGAGAATGATTCATTATGGATGTTAAAGAATTATGGAGTAAATACAAAGATACAATACCGTATCTGTTTTTCGGCGTGTTAACGACAGTCGTTAATTACGTTGGATTTTGGTTCTTCACATATATTGCAGGATGGAATTATCAGTTTGCGAACGCCTTTGCATACTTGTTATCAGTAGTATTTGCCTATGTAACGAACAAATTATGGGTATTTGATTCACATACAGATACAATGAAGGCCTTCTTATTGGAAATGGGATCATTCTTCTTATTCCGTGGAGGCTCATGGATCATTGACCAAGGAACAATGACTATCGGAGTATCATTGATGCATATTAACGATATGATAGTGAAGTTGTTTGCGAACGTGTTCGTTGTTGTGCTTAATTATATTTTTAGTAAGTTTATTATATTTAAGAAAAAATAGAGAGCGGAGCAAAGCGGGTAGAGAGTGGAGAAAAACGGGAGATTCTGAGCACTGCCTAGGATAGAGAAGGTATCACGAAGTGATGCATTCTCTATTCGTAGCAGGCGCAGGAATCTGTTTTTCGCAACTCGTTTAGGAGTGGAAGAAGCCGGGAAATTCTGAGCACTGCCTAGGATAGAGAAGGTATCACGAAGTGATGCATTCTCTATCCGTAGCAGGCGCAGAAATTTGGCTTCTGTAACTCGTTTCAGAAACAAATCTCACCAACTCATTTTCAAAGTTTAAATGTATACATATACCAAATCAAAAGAATAGCCTACAATAGGCTATTCTTTTTCTATACCAACCGTCTATCAAATCCAGCACTCATCTTTTGATAAGTAATTTAATATATTTAATAATCAAGTAAATAATAAAAATACTTAATCAAGCAGGTGGACATTATGAGTTGGACATTTGGTAATAAACCGTCTTATAAGTCATTAGTCTCAAGTATCGGAATATCATTTTTCATTTTTGGCATGGCACTGTTTGCAACCAATGATTGGCGAAAACTATTTTCGTGTGTATTGTTCGCAGTCATCTCGTTTGTATTGCTTGTAACGATAGTATATCCAATCTTTTTACCAAGATATCTTAATTACGTACGAATCGACGACAGTGGAATCGAATTCTATCAAGTGGAAGACTGGTGGGATAAAGTTAATTTGGTTTTCAATCCTTATATGATTAAACCAGTGAAAGTCATTTATGATGAAATCACAGAAGTAGATGCTGTAACGAACAGAAGATTGCCAGTACCACAAAGATTGACCGATACACCTGCTGATACATCAGAAATCATAATGCCGAAGCTTCCAAGTGGAATTGAAATTACAACCGTTAATCGTGAAAAAATCGTTGCTGAAACAAATTGGCCGGAGACACCAGAACGTTGTAAGCTGGATGAAGCTTTGAAATTTGCTAGAAAGCATATGTAGAAAAAGAGATGTTTGCGATAAGCAAACATCTCTTTTTGATTACTTTCTATTAATAACTCTCAACCAGATTATCTGGCACAAAATAATTATAATGGCAAACACGGCAAGAACACCTAATGAAACCAACCTTGCCTGTGTTGTCTGGACTGCTCCAGTACCATCGATTTTACGAAGTAAGATAAGGATTGTCAGGAAAACAAAAATAATTATCCAGGCAATATTTATGATTCTCCAGATCTTTTTCATAGGATCCTTTCCAGTAAATTATTCTTGTAATTCACGGATAGCTAGGGCAAAGTCACCAAGTGTTGCTGAACCGTTGTCTTTTACAAGTGGCATAGTGATGTACTTGTCTAGATCAGGTACTTCAACGTAATCGTTCAATAACTCTTTGAATTGTGCACGGACTTTAACTAGGAATGGTTCACTGACCACACCACCACCGAAGACAATCTTGTCTGGGCGTAGAATGAGTGTTGATTGGATAGCTGCTTGAGCTACGTAATAAGCCATAATA
This sequence comes from Companilactobacillus hulinensis, assembly GCF_003946555.1. Classification (GTDB taxonomy): domain Bacteria; phylum Bacillota; class Bacilli; order Lactobacillales; family Lactobacillaceae; genus Companilactobacillus; species Companilactobacillus hulinensis. The sequence goes on from NZ_RHOO01000003.1 coordinate 101,528, forward strand.
TCCCATGTGTGGTCTGTTAGAGGCACATCCTTACCTGGCTTGCCGAGACGAGCATCGAAAGTAGGACCGGCAACTAAGCCTTCTAGACAGTCACCATGGAATGGACAGATTCCTTTGAAGTCCAAGTCATCAGGGTGACGTCTCAAGAATGTGTGTCCCATTTCAGTGTGTCCCATATTACCAACGAAGTCACCTTTGTTGATAGCACCAGCACCAACTCCAGTACCGATTGTGTAATAAACTAGTGAATCGATTTTTTCGTTAGACAACGTTGACATAACATATTCACCATAAGCTGAACCGTTAACGTCAGTTGTCCAGAACATAGGAATATCAAATTCTTTCTTCATGGCTCCAAGAAAGTCAGTATCTTTCCAACCTGGCTTAGGAGTTGATGTGATATATCCGTATTTGGGTGAGCTCTTACGTAGCTCGATTGGACCAAATGAAGCTATACCAATAGCCTCAACGTCGAACTTTTTAAAATAATCAATTGTTTTTTGTAATGTTTCCTCTGGTGTTGTCGTTGGGAAATGAACACTATCCTTAATACGATAATCTTCGTCACCTACGGCACAAACGAATTTTGTTCCACCTGCTTCAATACTACCAACTAGCAAATTTGTTCCCTCCATTTTTTGAAAATATCTGCAATCGTTTTCAATAACTTAAGATACCATTATGAAAACTTATCGTCAATTGTAATTCTTAGTAAATGTGTCTGAAAGGTGTGTCATTACTGTATAATGAAACTAATAGAATCAAGGTATAGGTGGATTATATGGTGGTCAAAATCGATGATGTGGCAAGGCTTGCAGGTGTATCTAAAACAACGGTATCACGAGTATTGAATAATCGTGGTTATTTAAGTGACACCACAATAAAAAAAGTCCATGATGCAATGGAATCTTTGAATTATCAACCAAATGCTGTGGCACGACAGCTTTTTAAAAAAGAAACCAAGTTGGTCGGATTGATTTTTCCTACAGTAGACAATCCATTCTTCGGCCAATTAGTAGCAGAATTGGAAAAGCGCCTTTTTGACTCTGGCTTCAAAGTTCTGATTGGTAATTCGATGAATGATCCTGAAAAAGAGGAAACCTATTTGAAGGAACTGATTTCAAATCAGGTCGATGGATTGATTGTTGGTGCCCAAAATAGAGATATTTCTGAATATCACACAAGTAATTTGCCAGTAGTTTCAATTGACCGAAATATGAATGAAGATATTCCAGTTATTTCTTCGGATAACTATCAAGGTGGTAAATTGGCCACGGAATTATTGATCAATAGTGGTGCTAAACACATTATCAATACCAATGGACCAGTTAATTTGAAGACACCAGCTAATCGTCGTACACAAGCATATGCAGATGTTATGGCATCACACAATATGGTTCCTCATACTTATGTAATTGATTTTAATTGGGATATTAACAAAAAAGAACGGATCATTAACGAGATGTTCAAAGAATATCCGGAAATGGATGGAATATTCGTTACTAATGACATGGATGCGGCACTTGTTTGGAGAACAGCCGTTAAGTTGGGTTATAAAATTCCACAAGATTTGAAGATAGTTGGCTATGATGGTGCCAATTCAACCAGGGTTCTGCTACCAGAATTAACTACAATTGAACAACCAATCGATGAAATAGCACAGGTTGCAGTAAAAACCTTGATTGACCGAATTCAGGGTAAGGAGATACCAGCTGAACAGATTTTACCAGTCAAAGTTTGGAAGGGACAATCAGTGTAAAGATAGTAATGAGATTCCAATTGGATCTCTTTATTTTTTACAAATTTATGATAACCGGTTGACATATAAAAAGTTACCGCTTACAATGCTACTTGTAAACGTTTTAGTAATTGTATGTCAACCGGTTGATATAAAATAAAACAGGGAGTACGACTATGAAAAGAAAAATATATATCAAACTAAGTGCCTTTTTCTTCTTCTTCTTTGTCAGTTGGGCAGCAAGTTACGCATTATTCTCACTTTGGTTATCACAAGAAATGCATTTGGATAGTACAGAGATTGGAATGGTTTTCGCAGTTAATTCGGGATTTGTTCTAGTTATGCAACCACTTTACGGATATGTAGCCGATAAAATTGGTGTTCGTAAAAACCTACTAGTATTTCTAAGTGGAATTCTTATTTTCACAGGTCCGTTCTTTATATACGTATACGGACCATTATTAAAGTATAACGTCATTCTTGGTGCTATTGCCGGAGGTGTCTTCTCAGGTGTTGGATTCAGTGCTTCAGTTGGTGCTATCGAATCATATGTTGAAAAGATCAGTCGTAAATACGACTTCGAGTATGGTCATTCACGTATGTGGGGATCATTAGGTTCTGCTGCAATGGCATTCTTCGCAGGTCGTATATTCAATATTGATCCTAGTATCAACTTTTGGTTATCATCTGTTGCTGCAGTAATTATGTTTGGGATTATTCTATCAACACAAGTAGAAGTTACTGAAGTTGAAATCAAAAAGGCAAAGTCAGTTAAGGTCGCTGACATTTTCAATCTATTTAAAATGAAGGATTTTTGGTTCTTTATCATGTTTGTTCTAGGCGTTACATGTGTATACAGTGTTTATGATCAACAATTCCCAACTTACTTTGCACAACAATTCAATACTGTTGCCGAAGGTAACTCAATGTTCGGTTACTTGAACTCATTCCAAGTCTTCCTAGAAGCTGGTATGATGCTAGTTGCTCCAAAAATTGTTAACAAATTGGGTGCTAGAAACTCATTACTTCTTGCCGGATTTTTGATGGCATTTCGTATTACAGGTTCAGGTTTGGTAAACGGTCCTATCTTAATTTCAATGATGAAATTGATTCACTCATTTGAACTACCAATTCTACTTATCGCCGTATTCAAGTATCTTGATGCTAACTTTGAAGCAAGACTTTCATCAATCCTCTACTTAGTTGGATATGAGTTCTCAAGTCAGATCGGTTCTATCGTATTATCCACTGCAGTAGGTAAGATGATTGATATTCTAGGATTCAAGACATCGTATTTGTACCTAGGTATCTTCGTATTTGTTTTCGTAATTATCGCCGTATTTACATTGAAAAAATCAAATGACACAGGTGAAGAATTAGATACTTCACAAGTAGGACAAGCTTAATAAGGAGAACTATATATGCAAACAATTTTAAAACCAATAAAAGTGACAAATTCTCGATACCGCTTGGGTTATCATGTAGCTTCGAAGGCTGGATGGATCAATGATCCGAATGGATTTGTATTTTTTAAAGGCTATTACCATGTATTTTATCAACATTATCCATATGCTTCTGAGTGGGGTCCAATGCATTGGGGACATTCTCGAAGTAAGGACTTAGTTCACTGGGAGACACTACCTATCGCACTTACTCCGGGTGATAAAGAAGATGAAGATGGTTGCTTTTCAGGTAGTGCGGTTGTCCATGATGGGAAGATGTATCTGATCTACACTGGTCACCACTATTATGAAAATGATGATAATCATGACCATTTCTGGCAGAACCAGAATCTTGCAATCAGTGAAGATGGTATACATTTTAAAAAATACAAAAATAATCCCATTATCTCTGCTGCACCAGAAGATAATACTCAACATTTCCGTGATCCAAAAGTCTGGTATGACAATGGAAACTGGTATTTGATTTTGGGAAGTCAAGCCAATGATAATTTAGGTAGAGTGCTATTGTACAAATCTAGTAACTTGATTGATTGGGACTATCAAGGACCAATAACTAAGTCGGTCGATAATAAAAAGGAAGGTTACATGTGGGAATGTCCAGATTTCTTCCGTTTGGGAGACAAACAAGTATTATTGATGTCGCCACAAGGAATTGAAGCGGATGGGATTCGTTTTAACAATGAAAACGAAACTGGTTATTTAACTGGTAATTTTAACTATGCTGAAAATACATTCAATCGCAGTAATTTTCAAGAGTTAGACAGTGGGCATGATTTCTATGCAACTCAAACGACCCTTGCTCCAGATGGACGTAGATTAGTAACAGGTTGGATGGAATCATGGGGTAACCCAATGCCAGAGCAAGCAGACGGATGGGCAGGCGCACTTGTCTTTCCTCGAGAATTAACGTTGAAGAACGATAAACTATATATGAATCCAGTTAGTGAGCTTAAGAATCTACGGACTGAAGAATTGTCAGAAGGTACTGTGAAATTAAATGGTAAAAAATCACTAAACTTTATTAGTAAGCAGTACGAAGCATTGGTCAATTTTGATATAAAAAATGCTACAGAAGCAGGATTCTCATTGACTGATTCCAAGAATACTAAGTTATTACATTTTAGTTATTCAAGTATCAATGATCACGTCTCAGTTGAGCGCACAGGTGAGGATGGTGTCCGTGAGACAATTATTCTCCCAACAAATAAACTTAAACTTCATATATTAGTAGATACTAGTTCAGTTGAAATCTTCGTCAATGACGGTGAAGCAACATTCACAGAACGTATCTATAGTGAAGATGCATTGAAATTTAACTTATTATCTAACGATGAAACTCATGTATCATATAATATCTATCAATTAGACTCACATGCAATTGAATATTAAAAAAAACAGCCAATTTTGGCTGTTTTTTTGTGTCAGTATTTAATCATAACAATAATGATTATACCTATGATAACTAGAGAAAATCCCAGAATAGTCCATTTCATGGCACTTTTAATGAGTTCCTTCTCAGACTTATTCTCTAGTTTATTGATTTGATCTAGGAAGTATACCATTGCGACAATATTGGAAAATCCACCGATATAAGAAACAATAAGAACTGGTTTAGCCAAGTCACCATATAATCCAGTAGTTCCTAGTATGAAGATAAATGCTAAAAAGGTGATGAAGGTAAAAGCTAAATACATGTTCATAGAATTTAATTTAGCTTGATTTTTGATACTTTTAACAGCTTTCGAATTGTTTAACAACAAATCATCTAATGAAATGTCATAAAGTTTAGATAATCTGATTAGACTATCAATATCAGGAGTAGTTCTACTATTTTCCCAGTTAGTAATAGAACGTTTAGATACGTAGAGTGACTTTGCCAGATCATCTTGTGTCATATTTAATTCAGTACGTTTGTTTTTTAAAATATCACTAATTTCGATTTATATCCCCACCTTTTGTTACTTTCAAACTACACTATCTTGGATGTTTTTACGATAGAAAGGTAGTTCTATACTGGCGTTATAACGGCAAAAAAAATAAGCCTAACGGCTTATCCTAATAAATATCAGTACCACGAATTGCTTTAAGTATCTTCAATGAACCATCCTTGTAAGTTAAGAATCCATAAACAGCAATCCCAATTACAGCACAGATTGAAAGAATAATAGCAGCACCTATCTTTGTTTGTCCATTAATTAAATTAGCTAGTAGCATGTCGGCTCCAAAAACAATTACCAACATAATTGCCGAATCAATTAATATCTTCAATAATCTAATCCCTAGTATCTTATCAACAATTTTGTACTGCTTGTTAATGACACGAAAGGCGAAGTGTCCCATGATCATGAAGGCAACAGTGGTTGCAACGACTGGTCCAAAGGCGCCCATATAGATTGTTAGTGGATATTGCAATGCTATTTTAATCAAATAGGCAATTGCCAAATAAATCATTGATGTCTTAGTTCTGTTATCGATTTGGAGAATGTTCTCCAAAATCATGAATATACAATAGAAGAAAGCTTCAATACATGATACTGCCAAAATCTCTGTACCAAGTATGCTTGGTTTGTAGAAAGCTGTCCAGAGATGGCGGCCAATCCCCATCATACCAAAGGTTGCAGGTAGAATAATAAAGACAGTAAATTGAACCATATTTCTGAGCAACTTTTGAATATCTTCAAATTTCGTTTTACGACTGATTTGAGCTGAAAGTGCTGGGATTACTGAAGCAGAAACTGAAATGGCTAGTGAAACTAAGACCATGATCAATTTGTTAGCTTGGAATCCAAACATTGAATACAAATCATCGATGGTGCTTTGACTTGCATGAATCACGTTTTGATAAATAAGTACAAAACTTGTTTGGTCAAATAATTGTAAGACAGTCATGATCGTATCTACTAATAGGAATGGAATGGCTGACTTGAGCATTGAACCGAAGTTGACTTGTGTTAATTCACTGTCTGGAACTTCGGCAGAAGTTTTGATATCTTCAGCTGGAATCGACTTACGTATGCGATGTCTCATCCAAATTAAGAAGATATAGGCAAGTGTGGCACCAATGAATGACGCAAAGGTTGATTGGTTAACAGCACTCATATAACTACCATGTTGCATGACCATGATTACGTAAGTTGTGTAAAGCATGTAAGCAACACGAGCAATTTGTTCAATAACTTGTGAAAAGGCTGAGAACGAGATGAAGGCATAACCTTGAATGTATCCACGCATAATTCCCAAAGCTGGGATAATCAGGATAGCAACACTCAAATACTTAATTGGCGTAACGACACGCATATCCCCAGCTGCAAAAATAATTGCAACATACTTAGAACCAAAGAACATGAAACCAGCTAGGACTACACCAACCAATGTCATATATAATGTGTACTTTTTAAGCAACTTTTCAGACTGATCATAACGTCCAAGAGCATTATGAGCAGCCACTTCTTTGGAAATGGCTGATGGAATACCAGCTGTAGCGATAATTAGGAAAAGATTGTAGATGTTATATACTTTCCCGTATAACGCATTAGCGGCTCCAAGAGCAGCAGTACCAATCCAAATATTCCAAGGAATAATGTAGATAACTGCTAGGATTCTCGAAAAAATTCCAGAAATCGAGATCCATAATGAACTTTTGAGTAGTGAATCTTTTTTCATTAAATAGGTTTCCTATCTATTCTATTTATTTATAGAATACAATTACGAAAATTAATGCTATAAGTGCAGGTAATCCTTGTAAGAAAAGAATCTTTCTTGTTGCAGTGATGGCACCATAAACGGCAACGACGATGATGTAAATCATCAAAATTATCATGATTGTTTTCAAAACTGAGCCAGTGAAGAATAGAATCATCGCTAGAATAAGAACTCCCAGCATTCCGTTATAAATTCCTTGATTAGATAGAGCTGTTTGAGCATTTTTTTGTTTTACAAAATCCAAAGGCATATCGAAGGCGGCTGCTTGTTTTTCTGGTGCCGCAAATATTTCTAGAATAGCAATTCCAATATGTTCTAGTGCAACTAACGCAACTAGAAATAAAGTAAGAATCTCCATAAATTAGTCCCTCCTCTTAGGGTATGTCTACTATAATAAACCGTTTTCCCATTGTTAACAACGTGTAAACGATTTGCAACGGTGTCCCAATGTTTCTAGAATTTTTTAGATTTCCAATTCAAAAGTGTATCAGGAAATGTCAGACAATAAGAAAATACTTATTTTTTTATGATTTTTTATACGAATGTTCCAATCAAAATAAAAGTCTAACTAAGCTATACTGAAAACACTTAAGGAAGAAAATTCAGAAAAAAGAGGTGCAAATTTGAGAATAAACAAAGAACAATGGAGTTGGATCTTCTACGATTGGGCCAATTCAGCTTATGGAATTATTGTCACCACGGCGGTCTTGCCTATTTACTTCAAGTCCATTGCCCAAACTCAACATGTTTCGGCAGCTGGTTCAACAGCCATCTGGGGTTATGCCAACAGTTTTAGTACTTTATTAGTGTCATTATTAGCACCATTCTTAGGAGCATTAGCTGATTATCCAAATTTCAAAAAGAAGATGTTGAATATCTTTTGTTGGCTGGGGATCATCATGACTTTTGGCTTAGCAGTAGTGCCGGCAGATCAATGGCAGTTGCTATTAGTTGTCTATGTTTTCTCTGCCATTGGTTATTCGGCCAGCAATCTGTATTATGATAGTTTTTTGATTGATGTAGCTGAAGATGAAGATATGAACAGGATATCTACTCATGGATATGCCTATGGTTATTTGGGTGGTGTGATTGCCTTCATGTTCTTCTTAGTCTTACAACTAACGAATGGATTCGGTCATTTAGATGGAGTAGGAATTGCCAGATACAGTTTTGTAATTGCGGCAGTCTGGTGGATTATTTTTTACATACCATTACAAAAAAATGTTCAACAAAAATTCTCGGTAGCAAGTAACAAAGCACCATTAGCGGATAGTTTGAAACGAGTCTTACAAACTCTGCAACATATAAAGCAATATAAGAAGGTTGCTTGGTTTTTAGTAGCATACTTCTTATATATTGATGGTGTTGATACTATTTTTACAATGGCCACAGCAATTGGGATGGATATCGGTATTAAAACGAATGAATTGATGATAGTTATGTTAGTCGTTCAATTGGTAGCATTTCCGTTCTCGATTTTCTTTGGTTGGTTAGCTGATAAAACTTCTACTCGTAAAGGAATCCTATTAGGCATCGGTGTTTACTTCATTATTTGTTTGTATGCTTTGAATTTGAAGACCAGTCGAGACTTTTGGATCCTAGCGTTATTAGTAGGGACGAGTCAAGGAGGACTGCAAGCATTGAGCCGCTCATATTTTGGTAAAATAATTCCAAAAGAATCAGGTAGTGAATTTTACGGATTCTATAATATCCTTGGTAAATTTTCAGCGGTAATGGGTCCATTTATTGTGGCTATCGTGACACAGATGACTGGTAAATCAACTATTGGGGCAGCTTCAATTAGTGTATTGTTCTTGATTGGTTTGATCATTTTTGCTATGTTGCCTAGAATTACATCTAACAGATAGAGAGTTGGACAAAGTATATTCAAATAAAATAGGGGGCTGTAATCAAACTTTTGATTATAGCTCCCTTATTTTGGAAAGTGCAAAGAAGAAGAGAATTTTTATTAGAAAAATTATATAATTGTTGCAATGGATTTATGTTTTTGGAGGGGAAAGAGTTATATGCAGATCAGTACTAAGAGGATTTTGTCAGATTCTTTGGCGTCTATTCTTGAGAAGAAACCGATTGATAAGATTACCGTCAAGGACATCGTTACAGAGTGCGGACTAACTCGTCAGACATTTTATAATATTTATGGGTTAGTAGAGTGGACAGCCAGTGAAGAGGCTGATAAGGCTCTGGCAAATGTTTCTGATTATGAAAATTGGCAGCAAGGTTTCTACAACGTTATGGTGGAGATACAAGCACACAAGGACTTGGTAATGAATACTTATCAGTCCGTCTATCGTGATTTGTTGGAAAAATATCTGTATGAAGTAATTTATAGTTATGTCATCGTGGTAGTGGAAAGACAGGCTGTTGGGATGTCGGTAGACCAGAAACACAAGAATTTTATCGCTCATTTCTATAGTCTGGCGTTTATTTCGTTGATATTTGAATGGGTCAAAGATGGGATGAAAGATGATCCTAAAGAGATTGTTGAGCAAACTGGAGTACTAGTTAAAGGGGATTTCAAAAAAGCTCTCAATAAGTATGCTAAATAAGTTTACAAAATTGGAGATGTGTAAAAATAATTTACACATCTCTTTTTTTGTAAATTGTTTCAAAATGTAAACGGTATTATCTTAGATTCATGGCAGAAATAAAACGAAAGAAGGCCGTAACATGAACATTTATAAAACAATGTATCATCCACATAAACCAGCTGGGATCGATGATCGTAAGGCGAATATCGTTGGTGGAGGTATCGCTGGTCTAGCTACTGCAGTATTTTTGATCGACGATGCCAAAATACCAGCTAAGAATATTACAATTTATGAGAAGAAACCAGTTATGGGTAGCTCAATGGACGGAACTAAGAGTAATCAAGGTTATCTCTGCCGTGCCGAACGTGAACTTGAACCATATATGGAATGTCTCTGGTATCTATGTAGCAAAATTCCTTCACTTGAGAATGAGGGAAGAACTGTTCTTGACGATGTTGTTGACTTTAACCGTGATGAACCGATTCACACTGAAGCTCGTGTAATTGTTGACCAGGGTAAGATCGATGGTCACTATCATGAATACAAACTTGCTCCTCAATACGCTGCCGCAATGAGTAAGATCATTGCTTCATCTGAAGAAGAATTAGCTGACAAGAGCTTGGATGATTTCTTTGATAAGGGATTCTTCAAGACAAACTTCTGGGTTTGCTTCCACAGTCAACTAGCTTTTAAAGACTATCACAGTGTTATTTAATGTCGTCGTTACTGGCAAAGATTCACCTTTATTACTCGTCACGAATACCTCGAAGGATTCATTCATACAAAATATAACGAATATGACGCAATTATTCTTCCTATCGAGAGATTCTTGATCGACAAAGGTGTTAACTTTGTAAATAACTTTGCTGTATACGACTTGGCTTTGGATGACAAAAACGATACTGTTCAAGGAATTCTAGCTCGTCAAGACGGTGAAAAAGTCCAAGTACCTGTTGCCATGCAGGATCTAGTCTTTGTAACAACCGGCTCAATCAGTGAGAATAGTACATTCGGTGACAACAAGACTGTTGCTATTACTAACACTGATACTGAAGATATGGGAACATTCACGATTTGGAAGAATTTGGCCAATAAAGACGTCAAATTCGGCCACCCTGAGAAGTTCTTAGGACAAATTGATAAGACTAAGTGGATCTCATTCTTCCCAACAGTCAAAGGTTATCCTGAGTTCTTCAGACGTATCGAAGAATTATCTGGTAGCAAGGCTGGTACTGGTGGTTTGATGACATTCAGAGATTCTAACTGGGATATGTCATTTGAAATTCACCACAAACCATTCTTCCCATACCAAGCTGACGATGAAGAAGTTGGCTGGGGCTATGGACTATATGGTGAAAACGTCGGTAACTACATCAAGAAGCGTATGTGGGACTGTACCGGTGATGAGATCATGACAGAGCTCTTGTACCACCTAGGTATGTTGGATATTAAAGATGAGGTTCTGGCTCATACTTACATGTCCACGGCGATGATGCCTTACTGTACAAGTCAATTCATGCCTAGAAAACTTGGTGATCGTCCAAAGGTCGTTCCTGATGGATGTACAAACCTTGGATTACTAGGACAATTCGTTGAAATTGACGATGATGTTGTCTTCACAGTTGAAACTTCAGTACGTACTGGATTGGAAGCCGTCTATGAATTACTAGGAGTTGAAAAAGATGTCCTAGAAGTGAACCCTTCTCGCTATGATGTGCGTTATCTACTAGAACGTGTTAAGAGATTCAGAGGAATTACTGGCAAAGTCACAGAGGCTGATTTACCAGCAATCACTCCAGAATCAATTCCAGCTGTAACCCAACAGTTATTACACTTAGTAAATAATGTTCCACCATATTATCAAATGTACTTAGGACGCGATAAGACTATCCCTACAAAGGTCTCAGTATTGCACCCTAAGGCACCGCATAGTAAATAATTAGTGTCTATGATTTCTCCCTAAAATAATAAATATCTCCCAAAATCTGAAAAAGGAGATCGCAAATTTGCGGTCTCCTTTTGTAGTTAATCTTTAGTATTAATAACTATTTTTTGTTCAAACTTACCACGTTGCATAACTTTGGATTGGCGGATACTATCCATTTCTTCATAAGTAATTGAAGCATCCTCCAAAATTGCACGCATAACTTCTTCAAGATCCCCTAATTCTTCAACAAGGTTTGCGCGAGTTTCTGATGCTTGAACTTCTTTGGCCTCTTCTACTAATTTGTCGCGAAGCGACGTTCGATACTCATCGTTTGATAGAACGTCGAATTCTGCCTTGTCACCAGCGATGTCTGGTATCTTATCTCGAACTAATTTTTTCATATTGTATATCCCCCTAAAGAATAAGTATGTAAGAGGATTTTACCATAATTAGTGGTCTAGAGGTCTGATTTGTATTCCAGAATATCTCCTGGTTGACAGTCTAGAACCTGACAAATGGCTTCAAGAGTGGAGAAACGAATAGCCTTGGCCTTGCCGTTTTTGAGAATAGACAAGTTGGCCATTGTAACGCCGACTTCCTGAGAAAGCTCGGTCAGACTCATTTTCCTTTTTGCTAGCATAACGTCTAAATTAATTACTATCATATGAATAACTCGGTTTCTTTTTTAGAATTTATCAATCTTTGAGAGACTTTTTGTAGAACATGTACGAATATCCCCATCATTAAACCAAGCATAATTGTGAACATCTCTATTAAGACACCAATAGGGGAACAGTCGTCAGAAGTAAAGTCAACGAAAATTGGAAACATTATGGCATAGAGAAATGCAATTGTGTAGAACAAATCTTTAACGACTTTTAGTGAGAAGATACCCGGTTCTGAGAACAGCTGGTTGTGATCGATCAAATGTAGTAATCGCCATGCAAAATAAATAATTGCATAGGATAAAATACCTGATAAATACAGTCCAATTCCTAATAGAATCTTTTTAAACACTGGTATTTCAGGCTGTTTTCCAAGTGACATCATACTTGGAAATGTGTAGATACAAACAAGGGTAAGTAAAACGAATATTATGCAGAGTACAAATCGTAAGGGAATAGTTAGTTTTTTCATGATATTTCCTCCACACGTTGATTGATTCTTTGTAATAAATTAACGAATAGTCCTAGAGAAATTGCCAATACTATTACGAATATTTCGACCACAAAAGGTGCTGGAGCATTCTCAATATTTGCCAGAGCACCGAAGTCGAAGAACGCTAAGAAGTAAACCGCAGCGATGTAATAGAAGAAGTACTTGATAACTTTGAGTGCGAAAGCACTAGAATCAGAAAAACTTCTATGATGATCAACAAGATAGAGCAACCTCCAGGCAAATAAAATAATTCCGTAGGAACATATGGCGGATGAGAATAAAAAGAAGCCAAAACTGATTAGAACCGCCATACTTGCGTGGCTTTCATGCATCCAACTTAATAAGTAGGGGAAAAAGTAGAATGTGAAGTGGCTTAATATAGCAATAATCAAAATAAGGATCAATCTTAAAAGTATCGTTAGAATTCTCATTTTTAGTCCTCCGTTATTTAAATTGTTAAATCATTTTCGGATTTAATCTTGATAGCATGTTGCAGTAATTTTTCAAGAACACTGGCAAAGATTGCTATGACCAAAGGTGCACCAGCGAATACGGCACAAACGAGGATTACCCCAGGAGCATCGTCTCTATCCGCAAATGTGAAGAAGATAGGAAGTTCCAGAATATAAGTAACACATATTGAGTAAGCTAGAATTTTGATGCGTTTTAATGCTTGAACCGAAAGATCAGAGAAGGCTTTTTCATGATCAATAAAGCTCAGAAGTCTCAGTGCCTGCCATAAAACAGCAAAGAATAGGATCGCACTTAGGTACAGTCCAACTCCTAAGAGAACTGTGAAAGCTGGTATGTCGGGCATCAGATTATTAGCCCCGATTAGATAGTGGGGAATGACGATGATACAAAAAGCTCCCATAATAAGTGCCATAACATAAATAGTTATTCGTAAAAAGATAGTTTCCTTTTTCATTTTCGAAACACCTCATAATAATTTGTAAATTGAGTATAGCATATATTTATCGATAAACAATAAATAATTATCGAAAATAAATAAAAAAACAAAATTATCTGTTATGATAATTCTGCTAGATAGTTTTGGTTTGCCGCTTACGATTACGGAATATTTGAGCGTAAAAATTGATAAAAAAAACTTTAACGTGATACGATTAAAAAAATAATACAATACAAAGTAGTTGATGAGAATGAATAGGGTAAATATCGAATTATTCAAAATATATGGTGGACTCTTCTTATTAGTATTGACCGGAATTATTCTGGTATTAATTATTAACGACCTACTAAGAAGAAGAATGATTTTTGCGTGCAATTCCGTCTTAATAGATCATCATGAGATATCAAAAGTAGCGATGGATGATAGAACTGAAAGCTATTTGATAAAACATGGGAATCATAAGTTATATCGAATCAATGAATCGATTGAAAAAGATAAAGATATATTGAAATATCAACTTTGCTTAGAGAAACGTGCATTTGAATTTTACTTAAAAAAGCGAAATATCTGGAGCTATGATGTTGTCGCTGTGAAGATGGATTAGCTTATCGTTATAACGATAAGCTTTTTTATTTTAAATATTAACTTGTGAATACTGACCCGGTTTCATTGACTAACTTGTGAAAATCAGCTACCATGTTTATAAATTTTACCTATATAATATGGGGAAAACGAAAAAACACAGGAGGCTCATTCATGTCGGCATGGGAAACAAAATTTGATAAAAAGGGATTCACTTTTGATGACGTTTTATTGATACCTGCAGAAAGTCACGTTCTACCAAACGAGGTTGATCTATCTGTTCAATTGGCAAAGAACATCAAATTGAACACACCAATCTTAAGTGCAAGTATGGATACAGTTACAGAGGCACCAATGGCCATTGCTATGGCTCGTCAAGGTGGTCTGGGTGTTATTCACAAGAATATGTCTATCGAACAACAAGCAGACGAAGTTTTAAAAGTAAAACGTTCTGAAAACGGAGTTATTATTGATCCAATCTACTTAACTGTAGACGCTCCAGTAAGTGCAGCTGAGGATTTGATGCATACTTATCATATCAGCGGTGTACCAATTGTTTCTAATACCGAAGAATTAAAACTCGTAGGAATTATTACGAACCGTGACCTTCGCTTTATCAATGATTACTCAGTAAAAATTGATACTGTTATGACTCACGATGATTTGATCACAGCTCCAGTTGGTACTTCATTAGAAGATGCCGAAAAGATTTTGCAAAAATACAAGATTGAAAAACTTCCACTTATTGATGAAGATGGTCGCTTAGGTGGATTAGTAACAATTAAAGATATTGAAAAGGTTCAAGAATTTCCAAACGCTGCCAAGGATCAATATGGTCGTTTGCTTGTAGCAGCCGCAGTTGGTGTTACAAGTGATACATTTGATCGTGCTACTGCATTGCTTAATGCTGGCGCAGATGCAATTATTATTGATACTGCTCATGGTCATTCAGCTGGTGTTCTTCGCAAGATTTCAGAAATTCGTGAGAAGTTCCCAGATGCTACTTTGATTGCTGGTAATGTTGCTACAGCTGAAGGAACACGTGCATTGTATGATGCTGGTGTTGACGTTGTTAAAGTTGGTATCGGACCTGGTTCGATTTGTACAACAAGAATCGTTGCTGGTGTTGGTGTGCCTCAACTTACAGCTGTCTATGACGCTGCTAGTGTTGCTCATGAATATGGCAAGACAATTATCGCTGATGGTGGTATCAAGTATTCTGGTGATATGGTCAAAGCCTTAGCTGGTGGTGGTAACGCCGTTATGCTTGGTTCAATGTTAGCTGGTACTGACGAAGCACCTGGCGACTTTGAAATATTCCAAGGACGTCGTTTCAAGACTTACCGTGGTATGGGTAGTTTAGCTGCTATGTCACATGGTTCATCAGATCGTTACTTCCAAAGTGGTGTTAACGAAGCCAACAAGCTAGTTCCAGAAGGTATTGAAGGTAGAGTTGCTGCCAAAGGTGCTGTTGGCGATGTGATTTATCAAATGTTAGGTGGACTACGCTCAGGAATGGGCTATGTTGGTGCACATAACTTAACGGAACTACAAGATGCTCAATTCGTACAAATTTCAAATGCTGGATTAAAAGAATCACATCCACATGATGTTACTATTACAAAAGAAGCTCCTAACTATTCAGTACGTTAATTTACAAATTAAAAATGGTGAACAAACTTGGTAATTACCAAATTCGTTCACCATTTTTCTGTTTAAGCCTAATTTCTATTTTTGAAGATAAAGAACTTCGATAGAACATAGTTGCCGACGATTGCTAGAATCTGACCAACAATCTTTGATCCAGTACCATTGACACTGATAAGTGATATTCCGATCCAAAGTGTAGCTGATTCAATCAAGAAAGTTAGGATTCTAGTGCCGTAAAAGGCCAACATCTCTCTGAATGCAGTATTTGACTTGTGATGGAAGACGATGACACGATCGATCCAAAAGCCGACTTGAACTCCTAAGAACCAAGCAACAATATTAGCGAATTGATAATTAAGATGTAGTGTGTGATACAAAAGGAAAAACGTTCCAAAATTTACAACAACTGATAGTAATCCCCAAAGTAAATAGCGAACAGCTTCTTTCCCAGTGCTTTCCTCAATTACTGGTGTTTCTTCCGAATTAAAAACAGTTCCGGCATCGTTGATTCCCTCTGAAATATCATCGATAACTTTTGTTATTGAACTTTCCTCGTCAAGATTTGTTTTTTTATTCATGATAATTATTTCTCCCAAATTTTTAACCTATATTCTTATATTAAACCTTTTTGCTGGTTCCAGAACAAATCATAAGGTGAAAATTCAGTGCCTAACTTAAATTTACATCAATACTTATCAAAAATAGAGGCTGTAATCCAAAATCGGATTACAGCCTCTCGTCTACTTGAAAGTTGAGCATGTTTTACTCTACTTTCTAATTATTCACTAATTTCATTGTCCATTTTACGAAGTAACTTGAGTAGTTCTTTTGTTTCATCGGCAGATAGAGGTGCCACAACTTGGTTTTCAACTTCCGCAAACATATGACCAAGTTCTTTGATGACTGATGTTCCCATGTCAGTTAGGAAAATACGCTTGTTACGGTCGCTATGACGGTCCTTGCGTCTGATAACGTATCCGTCACGTACAAGGTTCTTCAACATACTAGAGACACTTGCATCTCTAATACTCAATGATTCAGCAATCTCGCGTTGAATCATTCCGGGATTTTTCTCGATCAGTTCCAAAGTTCTAGCTTGTTGAACAGTTAGGTCGTATTTGTTTGATTTTTCATTGAAAAGTCGTTGTTGGTTAAAAAGTATTGAATGTAATAAATAATTCGTTTCCTGGGCACTCTCGTCCATAGTATCCTCCGATGTTACATAATTAATTAAAGTATAGCATAAAGCCCGTCATAATAGCTTTTAAAAATTTAAGTTTCTTATAGTTAGATATTTAATCATTAAATGGTTGACAGTTAGTTCTTTTAGTATTATAACTTTATTTGTCGATAATTTAATTCTTAGATATCTAAGTGTTAAAAACTGAGATAAATAAAAAGTAAAGAAGTGAGAACAATGTTGTTACGTCATGCGGAAATGAAAGATTTACCACAAATTGAACAAATAATCTTGGATGGGAAGGCCCACCTGGCGGCCCAGAATATCAATCAATGGAGAGGACAATATCCGAATATGGATGTCTTAGTCCACGATATTAAGAACGGGTACAACTTTGTTCTGGCTGAAGGCGATGAAATCCTTGGGACTGTTTCAGCAATTCCTGGCCCAGACATGAGTTATCAAACACTTGATGGACAATGGTTGACTGAAGAAGGAGAATATATCGCACTTCATCGCGTAGCAGTATCTGCTAACCACCGCGGACAAGGTCTATCTACGAAGTTATTCAACGCTGTTCTAGATGAATTGTCACTTAACCCAACAATCAAAGGTATCCGTGTTGATACACATCAAGAGAACTTCGGCATGCAACACGTCATTAAGAAGTCAGGTTTCCAAGAAACAGGTTATGTGAAAGTATTGAACAGTAGTAATCCAGATCAAGTTTATAATATCGGCTATGAGAAGTTGAACTTACCAGTTTCACTTCCAATGGCAAACTAAAAAGAGACCGTAAGGTCTCTTTTTTTGGTATCATTTAGTTGTTTTCGGTATCATTTATAGTAAAATGATACCGAAAAGAGGGCAGATGATCTTGAAAAAATTTGATTATACTAGTTTAAATGGTTTGGTTATAAACAATGAAATTAACAATAAATTGAATCTGATTTATGAATTACACGGTAAATTATCAAATATTACAATTAATTTCCAATCGATTTTGGACCATCTCGTTGATATTGCCAAAGTACAAAGTATAGATACATCTAATAGAATTGAAGGTATATATACAACTGATAGTAGGCTTAAAAAAATAGTTGAAGATAAAACAAAACCACACAATAGAAGTGAAGCGGAAATTACTGGTTATCGTGATGTATTAGAATTGATACATGAAAATTTTCAATACATACCTATTAGCAAGAATTCTATTCTGACACTCCATAAGCAACTGTTTAATTACACTGATAGTACCTGGGGTGGAAAATTTAAAGATTCTGATAATCAAATAATTACACAATATGTCGACGGAAATAAAGAGGTTAGATTCACACCGCCTTCTGCACATATGACACCTTCGTTGATTGAAGAGTTATGTGATGAGTACAATAATGCAATAATTGAAGGCAATATATCTCCTATACTATTAACTAGTGTATTTATTTTTGATTTTGTTTCTATTCACCCCTTCAATGACGGTAATGGCAGAATGTCCCGTTTATTGATGTTACTTACAATGTACAAGAATGATTTTGACGTTGGTAAATATGTAAGTATTGAACAACTAATTGAGAAGACAAAGGACAAATATTATTTATCTCTAAAAAATAGCTCAATAAAGTGGATGGAAAATGGGAATGATTATACTCCGTTCGTTAATTACTTTTTAAGCATTGTTTTGCAGGCCTATCGTAATTTAGATGAAAGAATAAATATTATAGAAAAAATTCCTGATTCAGCTAGTGATTTGATTTTGCATTACCTTCAAGATGAATTAAAACCATTATCAAAAAAAGAGCTGACAGAGTTAATCCCTCAGTATAGTGAGATTACTATAAAACGTGCTTTAGCAGATTTACGCAAACAATCTTTAATAAAAATTGTAGGAAAGGGCAGGTCATCTAAGTATGTTTTGAACTAATTATTTATGCTTCTTAACCAAACTATGCCAATAACCATAACCGAAGTATATTACCAAGCCAATTCCAGTCCAGATGGCGTACATGTGCCATGTGAATGTTTGAAGTTGTGTCATCAGGTAGATGCAGGCGAAGAATGAAATCAGTGGGAAAATTGGATATAGAGGAACTTTGAAGGCTGGTTTCAAATCACGCGTATTTTTACCATGACGCAAGAAGATAACACCGATTGAGGTTGAAGCAAATGCCAAGAGAGTTCCAATATTTACTAACTCGGTAATCTTATCAATTGGCAATACAGCGGCCGCAATTGCTGCCACTAATCCAACCAACAATGTACTGTTGGCGGGGATACTATTTTTGTTGACGGACTTGAAACTCTTGGGAAGCAGTCCATCACGACTGAATGAATAGATCAGACGTGTTCCACCGTACATGATAACTAGTAAGACAGTCGTCATACCCATCACTGCACCTAATGAAATGATACCAGATGCCCAATTTTGATTAAGAAGGTTGAGAGCGTGTGCCACCGGATCAGCGACGTTTAGTTGCTTGTAGTTAACGGCACCGACTAGAACGAATGAAACTAGGCTATAGAGGATGGCAACAATCAGTAGTGAAGCAATGATACCGATTGGCATATTCTTCTTAGGATCTTTAACTTCCTCACTGGCAGTCGATACGACATCGAATCCCAAGAATGCATAGAAGGCAACTGACGCTCCTTTACCAATACCGCTCCAACCAAATGGTAATAATGGATTATAGTTTTCAGGTTTAACGAAGAAGGCAGCGACAACGACGAACAATAGGATCACGAATATTTTGACATACACCATAATGGCGTTGATGCGAGTAGATTCTGTCATCCCCTGCAAAAGCAGAACGGTTGCGAGTAAAACAATCACGAATGCAATGACATCGAATCTACCTTGGGCATTGCCGTTAGTATGTGCAGCTGATTGGAGCGCTTTGGGGAGAGTTATTCCGAATCCAGCTAGTAAGTTGCGAAAGTACGCTGACCAGCTGACAGCCGTCGAGGCGGCCGCAAAGAGGTATTCCGATACCAAGGACCAACCAACTATCCAAGCAACTATTTCTCCATAGACAGAATATGAGTAAGTGTAAGCACTACCGGCAAGAGGAATCGTTGAAGCAAATTCTGAATAACAGAAGGCTGCCCCAATACAGACTACGGCCGCAAAAAGATACGTGAAAATAACTCCGGGACCAGCATAGTTAGCTGCAATAATACCAGGAGTGATGAAGATACCAGACCCGACAATGACACCGACTCCCATGATAACCAAGTCCTTGGCACTCAAAGTTCTGGTTAAAATGGTATCTTTATTCTCTAAATCACTGATAACGTCTTTTTTTCTAAAAAGTGACGGCATATAGTCAAATCTCCCAATTATTTTAATTAATTTCTAATCGTATTAGTATAATATAGATTCACATACTATAGAAGTTTTTGAACCAACTTTTTTTGGATCAAAGTTATAATATTTGAGTTAATGAATATTGAGGGGTGAAATTATGTCATACGATTTTGATAAGGAATATGATCGTCGTAACACAAATTCTGAAAAGTGGGATGTAAAAGAAAATGAGCTTCCCATGTGGATAGCTGATATGGATTTCCAAACAGCTCCGGAAATTTTGGAAGCTATGCATAAGTCAATTGACGGTGGAATCTTTGGTTATCAATTTGTTCCAGATAAGTATTATGAAGCAGTAGAAAATTGGTTTGAAAAGGAACATAACTTCAAACCAAACAAGGATTGGATGGTCTTCAGTACTGGGGTTATGCCATCTATTTCGGCAGTTATTCGTCATCTGACAGATGTTGGTGACAATATCTTGTTGCAAGAACCTAACTATAATTCTTTCTATAAGGCAATCGAGAGCAATGGCCGCAATGTCACAAATAGTGAATTGACCTATGAAGATGATACTTACAAAGTTAATTGGAAAGACTTGGAAGAAAAATTATCAGATCCACAAACGACTGTTATGATCGTCTGCAATCCGCATAATCCAAAAGGCCACATTTGGGATGCTGAAACATTAACGAAAATCGGTCAATTGGCTAAGAAACATAACGTTATGATTATTTCTGATGAGATTCACGGTGATCTGTCAATGCCAGGATGTGAATATATTCCGTTCGCATCATTAGATGCATCAATTACAGACAACAGTATTTCATTAGTTTCACCAACTAAGACCTTTAATTTGGCAATGTTGCACGCATCAACATTGTTTGTGCCAAATGAAAATTTGCGTGCTAGAGTTCAGCGAGCTATTTCAATTGATGGTCACAATGAACCTGGTATTCTGGCTATTGATGGTACAATTGCTGCTTATACAAAAGGACATGCTTGGTTGAAGGAATTGAAACAATATATTTGTGATAACCGCAAGTTGTTGTCAGATTATGTGGATAAAAATATCCCTGAATTGTCAGTTTTGAAGAGTAATGCAACTTACTTGGCATGGATCGACTGTACTAATGTTACTGATGATTCAGCTGAATTAAGCAGCTTCATTCGTAAAGAAACCGGTTTGTACTTGGCTGAAGGTACTAAGTATCGTGGCAACGGCGGCGAGTTCTTACGTATGAACTTGGCTACTAACAAGAGCCGTGTTGAAGATGGATTAAGTCGCTTGGAACGCGGTGTTCATGCTTATATGGATAGTAAGAAATAATATGAACTAGCTTGTGTAAAGTATTATTGTTTCCAGAATTGAGAATATTTGTTTGTCGTTGTTAAAAAAGTAATATAATTTTTTTGATTTTCCATATAGGAGTTGTGCTTTACTTGATGGTGTTACAACAAGTAAGGCACATTTTTTTTACTTGTAAATGTAACTTAAGAATTCAATTAAGTATAAAGAGAATCAAAATTTTCGTGTTATTCAAAGCAGTTTAAATACTATTTAAGCTTAATATTTTAGGTTCTGGAAACAAACAACTGCAGCACCTCACCTTCTTTGAAGTATACATCAAACGTATACTGGTATTCTAATTCGGTAATTTTCAAACATTTAAGTGTGTCTTATGATTGGTTCATTCGTTTGGAAGGCATAGGTTTTGTAATGAATCAAAATAAAGAAAAATTTGGTATTGTTTTACCGATTATTTTATTAAGTTACTTCATGATACTTTTGGATAACTCGATTGTTTTTACTAGTACTGTGAAAATAGCCACGGATCTTCACTTAAATGCTCAGACACTGGCATGGGTCAGTAGTGCGTATACTTTAACTTTTGGTGGATTTCAATTGTTCGGAGGTCGTATTGGCGATGTCTATGGTCGTAAAAGAGTATTCTTAATTGGATTGTTGTTGTTTTCCTTTGGATCATTGATGGTTGGGTTATCTACTAATGCACCGATGATTATATCGATGAGAGCTTTCCAAGGGATTGGTTCTGCTATCTTGGCACCTACCACATTGGCTCTCTTATTAGATAACTATCAAGGAACAATGCGAACTAGAGCAATTGCTGCTTATGGTGCAACGGCTGGAATCGGTGCTAGTTTTGGAATGATACTTGGGGGAGTAATCACTAGCATGTTCTCTTGGCGGTATGGTTTTTTCTTAAATGTTCCAGTTGGATTGCTGATGTTTTTCATGACAATATGTTTTGTTAAAGATAATGAAAACAAGAGTAATAATAGCCTGGATATAATTGGTACATTATTATCAGTGCTAGGCTTATCAGCATTTGTTTATAGTATTGATGGAACTTCATATCAGTTGTTAGCTTTAATAGCTGCTATTGTTGCATTGGGATTATTTATACATGTTGAAAAAGTAGTTGAGAGTCCGATTATGCCGTTACGATTGTTTTCCGATAGACGACGCAACAGTGCATACGTTTCCCGATTCTTCTTTATTGGTGCAGCGTTTGCGTATTTTTTTGTAACCACACAGGCGTTACAGCATATTTATGGATTTACACCTTTAATGACCGGTCTAGCATTTTTGCCAGCAACTATTCCGCAGTTCTTTAGCGCACTGCAAGTTTCAAGGTTGTCTAACAAAATTGGTAATGCACGCTTGATTGTTATTGCGGTTGTATTTGTTACAGTAGGTATTTTTATGACTGTTGTTTTAGGCTTGGATCGAGGATATTGGATATCTATTGCTGGTCCGATGGTTATATTTGGCATTGGGCAGGGTTTGGTTATTAGTCCACTGACAGTAGAAGGTGTAGCTAATACTGATCCTGAAATTGCCGGCGCTGCTTCTGGTGTCGTCAATACGGTTCATCAGATTGGACAGTCCGTTGGGATTGCAACTGTTGTCGCTCTTACCAGTGGCGTACACAACTTTTCAGCAAGTTATATTGATCAGTTAATTATTATTACACTTATTTCAGGATTAAGTTTTATTGCTGCATTGTTCTTACAAAGTAGTCGTCGTCAATAATATGGGGATTTTTCAGCCCATGGATTATCACGATATTGACGATGAGACTTGGGAAAAGGACTTCATGAAGAATCATCGCTCTCGTTCACAAATCCAACGCTTGATTCGTCCAGAGAAAATTGGCCGTTTCACAGCCTTTGTAGCGAGTCCTGATTCATCATCGTTTTCAGAAGAAGCTTTACGAGTTGACGGCGGATTGGTTCCAACTATTTTTTAAACTGAGTTGAATTATATTAAACATTCGTAAATAAAATACAGTCAGTAATTTAGTTGGATTACTGACTGTATTTATATATGATTGTTATTTGATTTTTTTAGCCACTATCGCAAAAGTTAGTGGGATTTGTGGGGCATCTTTTGGAAGTACATAACCGTCGTCAGTTTGGACAAGGTTGGATAGTGCTTGCCATTCAGTCTTAGGATATTCACCCAAGAATTCAATATTCAATCCAGCGTTTAATAAGGCAGAAGTGATTTCTTGGAAGTCGTGATTCCAATTGTGATTTTTAGTGTGTGTTATTTTTGGACCAACATTATCAGTATATGATTCGTCACTTTCGTATGTATCAACGTTTGTGTTGAAGTAGTTGGCGGTAATGTTCATGGATTCAAAGTTTAGAGCGGAAAGAATTGGATGATCATCGCGAATCATGAAGGTTCCACCGTCTTTTAATAATTCGTAGATGGAATTGGCCCAGTCTTGTAAATCAGGCAGCCATGTGATGGTTCCAATACTGGTGACGACAACGTCAAATTTGTCAGAAATTTTACTTGAAGCAAATCGGGCGTCTCCTTTTACATATGTTATATCGGCCTGAGCCTGTTCGGCAATATGTCTGGCATAATGTAAAGAGTTTTCTGAAAAATCTAATCCAAAGGTTTTCTTCGAACCGAGACGTTTCCACGATAGAGTGTCCGTTCCAATGTGACATTGAAGATGTAGTAAGTCCAGACCGGAGATGCTCTGATTAGGCAGAAATGGTTTGAGTACATCGTAGTCGTGTTTAACTACTGTTGAAATCTCAGATTTGTTTTTGATTAAATTATCAACATCATAAAACTTGGATTTTACATGCACTTCAGCACGGTCATTCCAGTTCTCCTGATTGTCGATTATGTCTTGATTAATATCTTCTTTC
This sequence comes from Companilactobacillus hulinensis, assembly GCF_003946555.1. Lineage (GTDB taxonomy): Bacteria > Bacillota > Bacilli > Lactobacillales > Lactobacillaceae > Companilactobacillus > Companilactobacillus hulinensis. The sequence continues at coordinate 125,894 of NZ_RHOO01000003.1, forward strand.
ATATTTGATTCACCCCTTTTGTTACTGAAATAGTATCAGAGATTATGGGATAATTAAAACTATATTCGATATAACGATATTAATATCTAATGGAGGTGCCACATGTCAAAAATTAACGATAGTTTTATAAACGTTCAAGCACTTGATGCCAGTATTATTGTTGATCTGCGCTACGCCACTACTAATAACTTTACTGGACAAATCATTTACGATTTCACTACAGCAATTGCGAGAACAAAAACCGCTCAAAAATTGGCAAAAGCCAATCGAACGTTGAGAAACCAAGGGTATCGGATTAAGGTTTGGGATGCATATCGCCCAATCTCAGCCCAAGAACGATTGTTTGAAGTATATCCAGATCCAGAATTTGTTGCGAAGCCAAATCCTAACTTTTCACATCAAAAGGGCGTTACTTTCGATGTGACGTTATGTGATTTAAACGGTAATGAAATGAATATGCCGACAAAGTTTGATGATTTTTCAGAGATGGCACATCGTAAGTCACAATGGAATTCTGAACAAGAACATAATTACCAAGTATTAAATATGGCGATGCATAAGGCCGGGTTTGTAGGATATGAAAACGAATGGTGGGATTATCGTGACAGTGAAATGGATGCTTACGCTCCAGCTAGTGCTGATCCTAATGAGTACGAAATAACTAATTAATTGACAAAATTTTTTTTCTAATATAATCTCAGTGATAACTAGTGGATGCAGCTTTTTTCTTGGCGAAGAAGCTGTGTCTTTTTAATTTTGAGGGGGAGATACAAATGGGACTGTATATTTCAGCAGTTGTTATTTTGGTGCTAGTAGCGATTAGTAATTTAGCTGCCAAATTTATTAAAGTAATACCTAGAACGTATATCAATTTACTTATGGGTATCATTTTTGCATGCATTCCCCTCATAAATACTCTTGTAATAGGATTTGATTCTGAATTCTTCATGGCTTTTATCATTGCGCCATTATTGTTCTTCGATGGACAACAAACGAGAAGTTTCTTAGTTCAGCGTAAGTTTAAAGAGATATTAGGAACGGCAATCGTCTTGGCATTAATTTCAGCGATTGTTGGCTTGTTTGCGGTCAATCGAATATTTGATATTGGTTTACCTCTGGCATTGATCATGATTGCTATTAGTACACCAACTGATGCAACGGCACTAGATTCTGTACGTGAAGGACGAGATGTTCCCAAACGAACCGAAGTGATTTTGAAAATGGAATCATTATTTAATGATGCTTCGGGAATTATCTTATTACAAGCGGCAGTCTTATGGTTCAAAACTGGTGAATTATCATATACCAAGAACTTCGGTGACTTCTTGATCTCAGCAGTTGGTGGAGTAATTCTAGGTGCCGGCGTAGCGTTCATAACGATGATTCTTCGTCAAATGATTATCCGTAGTCGTTGGAATGAAACGTCATCACATTTAATAATTTATTTTGCGACACCGATATTGATCTATTTAATAGCAGAGCATATCGAACTATCAGGAATTATTGCAGTAGTTAGTGCGGGATTGATATTTAATGGTGAAATGAGCCGAAGTAGATTTTCTATTCCACGTTATTTAAGCTTTTTCAACCAAACTGTGAGCTTTATTGGTGGAGCCTTGAACAGTTATGTGTTCGTTGTTCTAGGTATCTCAATTGCAAGAATTGTTACCGATCAGCGTGAGGAAATGACTTCGACGCTAGAATGGCTCTGGATTGGCGTTATCATCTATGTTGTTTCAACGACAATCAGATATCTATATGCTAGATTCCTGTCGAAGAATTCACGAATGGAAGCAGTAACCTTCGCATTCGGTGGGGTACACGGTGCCGTCACATTAGCGTTGGCATTTTCACTTGCAGGAATGGGGATCACTGGAACTAACTTTGATTTGATTTTACTGACAGAAGCAGTTGTCATTATTTTGAGCATGCTGGTACCAACAATACTATTCAAATTCATCTTGAATCCCATTCTTGATGAAGACGATATTCGGGTTAAGTCACAGCACGTACGTGAAAAAATGGTCGGTGTTGGGATCAATTATGTTCATGATTTGGAAATATCTCCGGCAGTAAAAGAGAGCGTTACATTTGATTTGTTGGACCAGACTAGAAAAACAACGGTTAAAGAATTTCTCAAGCAGTGGCGTGGCATTAATAATAAACGTTATGTTTTCACCGGATTTCAGGCTGTTGAAGAGCGCCAGATTTTGATGAATGCTTTTGAAAAAGAACGTGAATTTCTTTATGAGTTACTAGATGGTGTGGCTTTGAATGAGGCGCAGTATATTTATGATGTTTACAGTGAGTTATTGATATCTGAGTCGTTGGTGCTTGATTATTACGAGTAATTATCTCCTATTCGCCTCCAGTCCAAATATATAAGTCTACTGTGGGATCGACCTTAGCCAAAAGATGGTCTAAGGTCTCGATTTTGAACTTCCGGCTATTTTGTATCTGTGTACTTAATTTAGGTTGGAATATTTTATTGAATGTAATTTTATAGCTATGTTCTATTGCTGAATTAATTATATATAGTTTCCAATAGCGTGTAATAGAGCTGGAGGGTACGAAATTTTTATCAGCCGTGAAGATGGCGAAGCCACAGGACGAGTTTTAAGATTTGCGAAGCAAAGCTTAAAATCGAGGTGAGAGACCTCGGCTCGAACCGGTCCCACGGCAGATAAAATATTTCGTAACCGGAAGCGGCAAGACAAACAAAACAACAAAACGGGCGTTACTATTATTTGAAATAGTAACGCCCGTTGCATTATTTAATTATCATCATTAATACTGGAACTACGAACAAACTTAGAATGGTCGTCTCTGTAACCATAATAGCGGCATAATTGGAATCCGCGTGATATAGTTTGGCAACAACTGGTGCATTTGTCATAACTGGCATGGCAGCTTGAATGATGAAGACTTGTTTCATCAAAGCTGGTCCGGGAATGAAGAGGAAGAGGGCACTCATAAGTAGTGGAGCACAGATGAATCTTCCAAATAAGACGCCGACATTTTCCTTGTGAAGTTTAACGTTAGTCAATCCAGCATTAGAAATTGAAATACCAATGAAGATCATTGATAGTGGAATTGTCATATTACCAATATATTGGAAGTCTGACATTAAGAAGTTAGGTAATTGAATGTGAAGTACAACTAAAAGTAAACCGATGATGAATCCTAACAATGGTGGTGAGAATAGTTTACCTAGAGTTGTTTTCCAATTGAACGAGCCCTTTTTTTCACCATCTACTTGGATTAAGTAAGTTCCAAGTGTCCAGAAGAAAGTTGTGTTAGCCATGTAGTAAACCAATACGTATGGCAAACTTTCTGGTCCAAATAATGCCATGTTTACTGGCAGTCCAACAAAGACAGTATTTGAATTGAAAAACATCGATGAAAATAGTCCTTGGTGATCTTTGTCGATATGTAATATTTTGATCATTATGACTGAGATACCAATTAAAATGGTCATCGATAAACAAGGGATAACCAGATTAGGTAGTAATTTAATCAGTTTTGCCGCCGTAAAGTCATGTGTGATCGTGTAGATCATGTAGGCAGGTAGCGCCACTTGTGTAACAACTTTAGCAATCAATTTGGTTGAGTCATCTGAGAACCAACCTTTTTGTGCTAAAAAGTAGCCTACTGCAATTAGAACGATAATTATTAGAATTCCTTGAACACTTTGAAAAAATACTCCCATATAGATTGCCTCTTTAAAAAATATATGTGTTTAATCTTACACCATTTACCATGTTGTGTGAAAACTAATCTTCTATAGTATCGGTATTTTCATTGTCTTCTGAATTTGTTTCAGAAACCTTTGCCTTATCAATTTTGTGCTCCCTGATAAAGTAGATCAATGTCATAACCACAAGGAATACTACACCAACTAATAATGAAACGGTAGTTTCCGGATTGAGGAACATGAAGAACAAAATGACTAATAATGAAGCAATGGCAAGATAGTTGCTTAGTGGATAAAACGGCATTTTGAAGGGATGTTCAGCCATGTGTTGAGCATTTACCTTTCGGAACTTCAATTCACTAAATAAAATAACGAACCAAGGGACCATACCAGGCAGAACGCTAGAGCTGTATACGATGACGAAGATATTGCTTGATGTGTGGAACAATACTGGTAATGCGTAGTTTAAAACTAGACCAATCAGAATACCTACAGACATAACGATTACGGGTAGATATGGGACGTTATGGCGTGATAACTTAGTGAAGGACTTAGGAATACGATTTTCTAGACCTAATGTATATAACATACGGCTAGAACTGAAGATTCCTGAATTACATCCTGATAGTGCAGCTGTCAGAACAACAAAGTTGATGATCTCAGCCGCAAAAGTGATCCCAAACTTGGCAAATGTCTCAGTAAAAGGAGAGCCAATCGTTCCAAGCTGATTCCAAGGATAAATTGAAACAATTACAAAAATTGCTCCGATGTAAAAAATCAGGATTCTACCGACGATTGAACGGATAGCGTGAGTGATCGTCTCTTGGGGATTCTCGGCTTCACCAGCCGTAATACCGATTACTTCGATACCTTGATATGAAGCTACTACGATAGACAAGGCGAAGATGAATCCTTTGAGGCCACCAGTGAAGAATCCACCATGTGCCCAGAGATTACTGAATCCAACAGGTTGTCCGTGATTTCCTAATCCAAATAGTATTACTAATAATCCCAAAACAATCATGAATATAATAGTAACAACTTTGATAAGTGAGAACCAAAATTCCAATTCACCATAGGCTTTAACAGAGGTGAGATTAGCAATACAAAGAGTCACAACAACGATGACGCCAACGATCCATTGCGGTGCGTTCGGCCACCAGAAACTAAGGTAGGTACCAACAGCGATAACTTCACTGATACCAACGACTAGCCATTGAAATACATTGCTCCAAGCTGTTAAATATCCAACAACTGGATGGATATACTCTGAACCGAATTTGGCAAATGAACCTGTCGATGGATCGACATAGAGCATCTCACCTAGGGCACGCATGACCATGTATAGGATCAGTCCGGCTAATCCGTACGCTAGAAGGACCGAAGGACCGGTCCACTTGATAGTCGATGCTGAACCCATAAATAGTCCAACTCCAATAGTTCCCCCGAGAGCAATCATCTGCATTTGGCGAGATGATAAACTCCGTTTTAGTTTTTCCTCTTTCATTGTTGTCCACCCTTCATAAACATATGTCGAATTAATGTGTTTTAATAATACTATATATTTTCATGAAAGTACGTAAATTTGTGAGAAATTCTAATAAAATTTCTATTTTTTACAAAAAGCGTCCTTAATTACTAAAATTAAGGACGCTTTATAAATATATTGTTCGTTATTTAAAATTCTTCTTCTGCTTCTTCAAACGCATCGTCAGTCGATGTGATTCCAACTGGAGTATGATCACGACCGCGTTCACGAATGAAGTAAATTACGGTCATAACAACTAAGAAGGCGACACCAACTAACAATGAAACAGTTGTCTCGGGATTCATAAACATGAAAACCAAAATAACTATTAATGAAGCAATAGCCAAGTAATTACTGATTGGATATAGTGGCATTTTGAAAGGATGATCTTTCATGTGCTCAGCGTTTTGTTTCCTGAAACGAAGTTCACTGATCAAAATAACAAACCAAGGAACCATTCCAGGAAGAACACTGGAACTATAAACAATTACGAAAATATCACTTGAAGTGTGGAATAAGATAGGTAAAGAATAGTTCAAAATCAGGCCAACCAGAATTCCGATAGAGATCGTTAGAACTGGTACATAAGGAACATTATGAGAAGATAATTTTGTAAATGATTTTGGTAGGTATTTTTCTAATCCCAGAGTGAAGAGCATTCTGCTGGAACTGAAAATACCAGAGTTACAACCTGACATCGCAGCTGTTAACATAACAAAATTGATTATTTCAGCTGCAAAGGTAATCCCAACTTTAGCAAAGGTTTCAACGAAAGGAGAACCGATCGTACCCAGCTTGTCCCAAGGATAGATTGAGACGATCACAAAAATTGCTCCGATATAAAAAATCAAGATTCTACCAACAATTGAACGAATAGCACGAACAATGTTGTTTTGAGGATCCTCAGCTTCACCAGCTGTAATACCGATGACCTCAACCCCTTGATATGAGGCGACGACAATCGATAGTGCGAAGACGAATCCCTTGATACCACCGGTGAAGAAGCCGCCATTAGTCCAGAGATTGCTGATACCAATTGGCTGACCGTGGTTACCAACACCGAAGATGATAACTAATAGTCCCAGAATAATCATGAAGATAATTGTGACAACTTTGATCAGAGCAAACCAGAATTCCAATTCACCGTATGCTTTAACAGAAGTTAAATTGGCGATACATAATGTAACAACTACAACGACACCGGCAATCCATTTCGGCATGCTAGGCCACCAGAATTCCAAATAAGTTCCGACAGCAATAACTTCACTGATACCAACTACTAAGTATTGGAAGACGTTGCTCCAAGCCGTTAAGTAACCGACGACTGGGTGAATATATTCAGTCGCAAACTTGGCAAATGATCCAGTCGAAGGATCAACATAGAGCATCTCACCTAAAGCACGCATGACCATGTATAGGATCAATCCAGCTAAAGCGTATGCTAACAAGACAGAGGGTCCGGTCCATTTGATGGTAGAAGCCGAACCCATGAAGAGCCCGACTCCAATCGTCCCACCAAGAGCAATCATCTGCATTTGCCTAGATGAAAGACTTCGACTTAATGATTTTTTTGCCATACGTAATCCCGTCCTTTTAGCTTTTGTTCACTTCTAGTGAACATGTGTATTAAGAGTATGAAACTTATCATACTACTAGTTTGTGAAATTGTCTTATATTTTTTGATGTAAAACGTTTTCAAACAAAATGTTTGAAAATTTGCTAGTATTAACTTAAAGTACTAAAACATAGGTAAAATGCATTGCGAGGGGAATTATCAAATGAAAGCAGTAATTATTAATAAATATGGAAATGTTGACGAGTTAAAAATGGAAAACATTGCTATTCCAGAAATAGCTGATGATGAGGTATTAGTAGAAGTGAAAGCAACTTCCGTCAATCCAATCGATTGGAAGCTTCGAGAGGGATATTTGGCAGAAGGAATCCCACTAAAGTTTCCTATTGTATTAGGTTGGGATGTTGCAGGTGTGATTACTAGAATCGGTCAAAAAGTTACAGGCTTCAAAACTGGAGATAAGGTCTTGGCTCGTCCAGATCTAACAAATCGTGGTACTTATGCTGAATATACAGCCGTTAAAGAAGATAAGTTGGCAATGTTGCCAGAGAATGTTTCTTATGAAGAAGCTGCTGCATTACCATTAGCTGGTTTGACTGCTTGGCAAGGAATCTATGAAAATCTGGAAGTTAAGCCTGGTCAGACAGTCTTGATGCAAGGTGGTGCTGGTGGTGTTGGAATTATCGCCATTCAGCTGATGAAACATATTGGTGCTCACGTTATCACGACCGCCAGTGCTAAGAATAAAGAGTTCCTAGAAAGTTTAGGAGCCGAACAAGTTATTGATTATCACGATACCGACTTTTCACAAGTGTTGAGTAACGTTGATGCAGTCTTTGATACTATTGGTGGCGATACATTGAAGAAGAGCTATTCGGTTTTGAAACAAGGTGGACGTCTAGTTACTATTTCTGGTGACATTGATGAGAAGTTAGCTGCAGAGAAAGATATTACAGCTAAGAGTATTTGGTTGCACCCGAATGGCAAACAATTAACGGAATTAGTTAATTTGGTCAATGATGGAGTTGTCAAAGTTATAATTGATAGTACACATCCATTCACTGAAGACGGTGTAAAGGCCGCACAAGAAGTCAGTGAATCACATCATGCTAAGGGTAAAATCGTTATTTCAATGAAGTAAAAAAGAAACGTAATAAGAGGCTGGCTTGCCTTTTGTTACGTTTCTTTAACATTTGTCATAATGTACTTGTACATATGTTCGCCTAAGATTATATTTAAGGTAGCGTTCAATTGGGAGGACTACTATATGATTAAGAAATCATTGATTTTGAGTGGTGTTTTATTTTCAGGTTTAATGTTAGGAACAACTGTTACACCAGCAGTTGTTAATGCTGCAGATAAGACTGAGGATACAGCAACAACTGATACAAAAAAGGATGTTACAGCTACTGTTAATTACTATGATGCCAAGGGCAATCAAATTAGTTCTGAAACCGTTACTGGTGCAGCTGGAACAACACATGCTTTGAAGAATATTCCATCAGGATATGCATTACAAAATGCTTCAGATAAGAATATTATCTTGGTACAACCTAAAGATAGTAATTCATACAACCAAACTGTTTTTGTAAATGCAGTTATTTCAAATAATATTATCTTCAAGACAGCTGATCAAACACAAGTAGGTACAACTACTGTCTCATCACTAAATGTTGGTGACAAAGTTGATCTAACTGATGCACAAGTTCCATCAGGATATGCTGTTGCTGACAAGTCAGTAACAATGCAAGCTGATAAGAATACACAGATCATTACCGTTACAAAAGTTGATCCTATCAGTAATTTCAAAGGTGTTGTAACAACTGGTGACAGTTCATCAACAACTTTGTATTCTAAGACTGGGGATGCCATTAAGTCACGTGCTTTGAGTGCAAACTCAGCTTGGTCAGTTGATAAGAAGTTAGTTCTTAGTGGTGTTACATATTACCGTGTTGCTACTACAGAATGGGTTAAGGCTGACGATGTAACCGTTAAGGCAGATCCAAGTACTGACACAAACACAAGTACCGATACTAATACCAACACAGATAAAGACAAAGACAAAGATACAAATACTGATACCAGCGATACAAAGTTACCAGATGGAATTGTAAAGTCTGATAAGACTGCTGTTACAACAACATCAGATGGTCCTACAACATTGTTCAAGACAGATGGATCAGCAATTAAGAATCGTGCATTAGGTGGCCACACAAGTTGGGCAACAACTAAGATGGCTAATATTAATGGCGAAAAGATGTATAAAGTTGCTACAAACGAATGGGTACCAGCTTCAGAAGTTAAATAATTAAAATTGTATATTTATATATTTTTAAAGTTCTCTTTGAGTGACTTAGGTCGCTTTGAGGGGACTTTTTGTTTGAGCTGAAATTATTATTGAGTAGATTTTAAAAACTTAGAATAAAATTGTTTTATTTATGTGCCAGATGGGTGGATATTAATTTAAATTTATCGATTGTAATACTTAATAAATAAGCATTTATAAATTTGAAAATGTTTTTTCAAAGTGTTGAATTGGCTCTGTTTCTCTATATCATATTAGTTACATCTAGTTATTATGATGAAAAATATGAGTGGGGAAATAAATTGATGAAAAAGAGGTCTTTAACAATATCTACTATATTATTCTCAAGTATTTTGTTGGGAATGATTGTTTCAAACCCGTCTGAAGTTTATTCAGATGTAAAGAATACAAATTCAAAAGAATTAGAAAATAATGAAATTGAAAATGAAGTTGTTTTTCTAAGTAAAGATGGCAATATGGTGGATACTATTAAAATCACTGGAAAAGTTAATAGTATTGTCGAACTAACTAAATTAGAACTTCCTGCTGGTTATAGACTAGCACCTGATAATAAGAAATTTAAAATCACTAAAAACGGTAAACATATTGTTGTCATAAGTGCTATGAAAATAAAAAATGTAATTAAGTTTGTCGAGTATGGAAACGAAAAATTCATAAGTAAGTCTCAAATTGAAGGCTATACTGATGAGTCATATGATCTTTCTAGTAGATTACCAAAGGGTTATAACTTTAGTCCATTTTGGGAGCGTACATTTACCATATCTGCGACCGAAATGGAACAAAAGGTAACTTTATCCAAAATAATAACCAACAAAAATAAAGTTCAATTTATTGATAGTTCTAATGTAGTTATAGAAGAAAAAGATTTTTTAGGGGATGTTGGAGATACATATAATCTTTATAGTGATATTCCTGACAATTATGAGGCTATAGAAGGTCAGTCTTTAACAATTCATTTTAAAGAAGGCTATATTACACACGTAATTAAAGTTAAAAAAACAATTTCTGAACCTGAGGTACCTGAAATTCCAGAGGTTCCAGAAGTTCCACAAGAACCTGAAAAGCCCAAAGTTGTTACAAACATATTCGAATTCAAAGACTATTACAATGAGGGAATTAAATCAATCGCCACGTACAAGGCTACTGGTAAAGATGGTGATAAGGTGGCATTTCCTAAAAAAATACTTCCTAATAATTACGAACTCAAAAATGATGAAAAGTATGAAATTGATGAACAATTGAATACTCGCGTTGTATGGGTAAGAAAAATTATTACCAATAACGTAGAATTTGTAAATTATTCTGGTGAGGTAGTAGGTAAGGAATCCTTCAAGGGTGGAGAAGGTGTTGATAAAAAATTAACTGCACCTAAAGGTTACAAATTTATTAATGGTACTGATCATGTAACATTGAGTTCAAAGAATATGAATAAGACAATTTTAGTTGTCCCTGAAAAAGAGAAGGAAACCCAGGTAACTATCAAAATAGAGTTTATAGATAATAAAACTAACAAAAAAATTACAACTGGATCCATTTCTGGAAAAGAAAATACGAAGCAAAAAGTATTAATTCCAATTGGATATAAGGTTTCAAAGGGATATAGCGAATATGTAAATATGGATAAAAATACACCTTTGCTAACTATTAAATTGGATGCTGAATTAGGAGTAAATGAGCAACACTATTCCACAAATGTACTTACACATGCAAATAAACAGGTGTCACTGTACAATATTAAGGGTCAAATGATTGAAGATCGGGCATTAGCCGGCAATTCAGTCTGGCATGTTGATAGAAAAATGGTTCTTAATGGCCAGACATTCTATAGGGTTGCGACTAATGAATGGATCAAACGTGAAAAGGTATTGGAATACGTCCATAGTAAAGGGATTATAAATACTAAGAATGGTTCGTTTAAAAAGTTGTACAACTCTAAGGGAGTTCGTAGTACAACTAGAGCTCTAGCGAGTAATTCAAGTTGGGCAACTGATAAAACAGCAACTATCAACGGTCAAAAAATGTATCGAGTAGCTACTGATGAATGGGTATCCTCATCTGATATTAAATAGGTAAAAATGCAAAAGACGTAAATCTGAAAACTCAGATCTACGTCTTTTTTTGTATCTTTTTGAAATGTAGTTTTTAATACTTTTTTTGAATTGTTATTTTCAACACAATCCCTAAAAATCATTGTAATGCTAAAAAATCTGTAATATATTGAGAGTGTCTCATGAAGAGATACAAAATGTTACATGTTTTAAGACGTGAAAATAAACAAGCAATCCATTATGGATTGCTTGTTCTATAAATTATTCATTGAAGATAATAGCGCTAAAATCTTTTCTGATAGTTCTTCACGTTTATCACGGGGAAGGTTGGCTAAAAAATCTAGTAACTCGAGATACTTGATACCATTATTGGCTGGCTCGTCAAAGAGATCAGATAACTTCAAATTTACTGCGGTAGAGATTCTTTCCAGTTTGTTTATTGATATGTTGCTGTTAACGCCACGTTCGAGCTGTGAAACCAGACTCTCACTGACATCGGCCTTTTCCGCTAACTGCTCAATGGTTAAGCCCAATGACCTTCTCTTGTCACGTATTATTTTACCGATTTCGTTAATCATTCATTTACACCTCAAATCATTCCTTATGCAACCTTAGTTGAGAATGGAAACGATTTGAACAGATGATAGTACGTATTTTGAAGAGTATTAAGTAAAATAATATTTACAGATTGTAAAGATAGACATAATGTGTCATTAGTAATAATGGCATAATAAATGCTTTTACTAATTTATCAAGTTCTATAGTACGTGTTCTGCAAAATATAAAGAAAATGAGGCATACAAAATGCTACAAATTAAACTAGTTCCATATCATGAAGAAGTCGCTAAAAGTGAGAAACAATATGTGTTCACTGAAAATTTGAATATGACCATTCAAAATTTAGAAGCAAACGATGACAAGGTGATCGATATCGATTTCTTCGACACTAAAGATACTGCTTATGCAGCTATTAAATACAATGTTCAAAATGATAAGGAGCAAGAATACTTATCAAAAAAGAATCAATCTCGTGAAGGTAATTTGAAGAGACTTAGGGATATGAATAATGAGGAAAATTACTAAGTTTTTTTAATTTGTACTAAATACAGTTTATAATACATTAGTTTAGAAATGGTACGTAATATATAATTACTCAAACTATATGGGTGGTGATATTGGCGGATTGTATCGAGATGTTTATTCTGTAAATCCTAATATAGGCGATTCTCTATATTAATTTGAGAACGATGAGAAACAAGACAACTTCAATATGTCAAAAAGTGATTCGTTTACTTTGAAAGGCACGTCAGATTTGTAAGTTAATTAACGTTTCCTAGTAGCCGAATTCAACAACAAACAAGCAATAATTATGAACACAAGTAACATCAAAAATGCATGTTGTGCACCGATAGCAGTCTTGGCCGAATAGCTGAGGCTGCTATTTGCGTTCTGCGAGAATGCGATAACGGTGGAGACAATCGATGTACCAACAGCTCCAGCAAATTGCTGAACGGTATTGAACATTCCGTTACCATCAGCGTTTTGGCTATCATCTAACTGTTGAAGTGCATTGGTCATAGTATTTCCCATTACTGCACCCATTCCGAGCATCAGGATAATATAGATGATCATAATAGTTGCCATTGTTAGACCTTTACCGAGTATAAAGAATAATACTAAGGCGATCATTTGCATAATAATACCGGTCATGATTGGTTTCCTAGGTCCAAGTTTGTCGTAAATCGTCCCGCTTAATGGGGCTAGAATTGCACCAATAGCGGCACCAGGTAAAACAATTAATCCGGCAACCAAGGCACTTTTATCATTTACCAATTGAATATAGTTAGGAAGGATAAATGATATTCCCAGTGCTTCTAGTTGAATCAAAAAGTACGCAGATAGATGAAGTGAGAAGGATTTGTTTTGAAAAACCTTTAGATTGAGCAATGGATTATTAGAGCTAGTTGAATGTTTTAAGAATAATATTAAAGCAGCTATACCGATAACAAATGGGATAAGGAATCTCATAGGACTTGAAGTGATGGTTGAAAGGTTACTGAATCCCACGATAATTCCAATAAAAGTTAGTGCTATATAAAGTAATCCAGTTATGTCTAACTTACTGTGCTGTGGAGTAGAAACCTGTTGGATCGAGAATAGGCCTAATAGTAGCGCAAGAATTACAATCGGTAACAGGAACATAAAGATACTGCGCCATCCAAAGGCGTCGATAACTAATCCCCCAAAAGTTGGACCAACTGCAGGAGCAACAGCTGTGACTAGTGTTCCTAGTCCCATTAAGAATCCAATTTTGTCCATTGGTGCCTGTTCTAATATGATATTGAACATCAGTGGCAACGCAATTCCGGCACCGACTCCTTGTATAACTCGTCCACTGACTAGTTGAATGAAATTTGGTGAGGTAATGTCGAGTAGTAATCCGATAATGAATAAGATAGAAGCAACCGAAAATAGTTTTTTGGATGTGAAATTATTCTTGAGGAAAGCTGAAAGAGGCATCATGATTGATGCCACTAATAAATACCCAGTTGTCATCCATTGGACGGTTGAAGTATTGACGTTGAATTCCCTCATTAAAGTGGGAAAGGTTACGTTTGTCGCTGTTTCAATAACAACTCCACAGAAGGATAAAAGTCCGGTGGCGATGATTGAAATTAATAGTTTTGAGTTTAATTGACGGTTCATGTAAAAATCCTCTCTAAATAATTGTTAGAATTCAAACTAACTAAGAAAGTTATAACACAATCATCGCTACCTGTGCTAGTATTAATTGAATGTTCGAATCTTAACAATAGGAGCAAATCATGGATAGACTATTTGGTACTTTGATCAAGAAAGCTAATAATGCTGTTACTAGGGATGCTGAAAGATTCGCCCAGACTCTAGGATTGACGAGTGTTCAAATCAGTATTATTGATTACGTTTCGCATGAAGAAAATAAGCGGGATATCTTTCAAAAAGATGTCGAAAAGGAATTTAATATTAGACGTGCAACGGCTACTAGTGCTCTAAAGTTAATGGAAGAACGTGACTTGCTGGTTCGAGTGTCTGTGAAGTCTGATGCCAGATTGAAGAGAATTATTCTCACTCCAAAAGCACATGCATTGGCTGAACAAATCAATGATTATTTCAATAAAACTGAAGCGAGAATGGTCAAAGCGATAGGAGTGGAAAATAAATCTCTCTTAAAAAATGCTTTAAATCAAGTTATTGAAGAATTATCTGATTAATCGTAGCGTTATAACGATGAAACTTTGATTGACAAAGCCTTTTAAGAGGCTTATTCTCATAAACATAAATTAAACGGGAGGTCCTCGATATGTTTTTAGCTGATATTCAAACACAAAACAGTTGTTGTTGTGGTTCGCATCTTATGCGATCCACTAGTTTGAGTATCTAAAATTTCGATGGGCTCAAAATTTAGTGATAGTCGTGTAGGGTGCAGATAATTATATCTGCACCCTTTTTTTACGCAAATTTAAGGAGGAATTATTATTATGAAATTCAATACAAAACTTATTCATGGTGGTTTCAGCGAAGATCAGACAACTGGGGCAGTTTCAACACCAATTTACCGCAGTTCAACTTTTCATCAACACGAATTAGGAGCAGGACCAAAGTGGGAATATGGACGTACTGGTAACCCAACTCGTGCATCACTAGAAGCATTGATTGCTGAAATAGAAAATGGTAAGTATGGATTTGCCTTTGCATCAGGTTCAGCTGCTATTCACGCAGTCTTTTCTACATTCTCATCAGGAGATCATATTGTGATTGGAAATGATGTTTATGGTGGAACATTCAGATTGGTTAACAAGGTTTTGAAGAGATTTGGTTTAGAATTTACCTCAGTTGATACACGTGATTTTGATGCAGTTGAGGCAGCAATTCAAGATAACACTAAGGCCATTTATCTCGAGTCACCAACCAATCCACTATTGAAGATTACTGATATCGAGGGTATTGCCAAAATAGCTAAGAAACACAATTTGGAGACAATCGTTGATAATACTTTTGCGACACCATATAATCAGAATCCATTAACACTAGGTGCAGATATTGTTGTCCACAGTGCTACCAAGTATCTTGGTGGACATAGTGATGTTGTTGCCGGATTGGCAGTTACAAATGATGACCAAATTGCTGAAGACTTAGCCTTCTTACAGAACTCTATTGGTAGTGTTTTGGGACCAGACGATAGTTGGTTATTGATGCGTGGAATTAAGACATTGGGCGTTCGGATGCGTGTTCATGATGATAATGCCAAGATTGTTTACGATTATCTTGCTGGAAATGATAAGGTTGCTAAGATTTATTATCCAGGTAATCCTGATTCTGAGGGGTACGATATTGCTAAGAAGCAGATGCGTACTTTTGGTGCAATGATTTCCTTTGAATTGCAACCGGGATTGGATCCTAAGAAGTTTGTTGAAAGTTTGAAGTTGATTGATTTGGCCGAAAGTCTTGGGGGTATTGAGAGCTTGATTGAAGTTCCATCCGTTATGACGCATGCGGCCATTCCTCGTGAGATTCGCTTGCAGAATGGTATTAAAGATGAACTTGTTCGCTTGTCTGTTGGGATTGAAGATTCTGAGGATTTGTTGGATGATTTGAAGTTTGCTTTTGATCAGATTTAGACAATCAAAAAAGCTCCGATATTGTAAAAATATCGGAGCTTTCTTTTCAAACGGTTTCAGCAGTTTTTTGCAAAACAGCTTTAATTTTACCAAGACCTTCAATCAATTTATCTTCACTCATCACAAGTGGGGGAAGCAAACGCAACGTATTGTATTTGGCAGATAGTGTCAGAAGGCCTTCAGATTGAAGTCCACTAATAATGTCGTTAACCGGATATTTATTATCAATATGAATACCGATCATCAATCCCAATCCTGTAGTATCAGAAACATTATCCAATGTCTTGATCTCGTTGTTAAGGTAATTCCAAACGACTTTAGATTTATTTTGGACGTCAGCTAAGAATGATGGGGTCAATTGTTGCAGAACTCCAGTTGCAGCGGCAAGTGAGATCTTATTACCGCCAAAGGTTGTTCCATGTGTACCAGGTCCAAAGAATTCAGCAAACTTTTTCTTACCGATCATGGCGCCGATTGGAGTACCGTTACCCAGTGCCTTAGCGGAAGTAATAATGTCTGGATCTAATCCAAATTGTTCAAAGGCAAATTTAGTACCAGTACGGCCAATACCGGTTTGAACTTCGTCAATAATTAGTATAACGCCGTTATCATTGCATGCTTTTTGAATATTTTGTAGCCAAGCTTTATTACCATCATTGACTCCGCCTTCGCCTTGAATCACTTCTAAAATGACCGCAGCAATATCTGGAGTTATCAAATCAATGGCTGCTTCGTCGTTATAGTCAGCAAAAACAATGTCAGGAACGAGTGGGGCAAATCCGACTTTAATATCAGGATTTCCAGTAAGTGACATTGATCCGTATGTACGTCCGTGGAATCCGTTATTAAAGGCAATAACAGTAGATTTACCACTGGACTTCCTTGCTAATTTGAATGCTGCTTCATTAGCTTCGGTACCAGAGTTACAGAAGAATGCTAATTGGTCATCGTTACAAAGTTGATCAGCAACCTTATCTTGCAGTTCACTCTCATAGAGATTTGAAATATGCCAAACTTTTTTGATTTGTTGTTCAACACTTTGTTGAATAATTTCATTACTGTAGCCAAAACTACAAACACCAATACCACTAGTGAAGTCTAGATAAGTTTTGCCATTATTGTCAGTTAGATATACATCGTGCCCGTCGACCAAATCGAACGGGAAACGTGAATAAGTTGGGAATACATGTTCCATAATTTAACCTCCGTTATTTGTCATTTTTATATGTGATTATATTTTAGGAAACCTTATTACCAAATAATGTTCGTAACCGGAAGCTCTATAACTGTCTACTGAAACCGAGTTCCAGGATTACTTAAATCGTCGGTAATAAATGTTTGATTGACACCATTGTTGTGAGCCGCAAAAGATGCATTTATTTTTGGCATCATTCCTGATTTGATGATATCTCTTTCAAATAAGTCATTCGCATCTGTTTCCGTTAATTGCGGAACGACTTTTCCGGAGTTCAGAACGCCGGGAACATCAGTTATTAGAACTAATGATTCCGCACCGAGTTCAACAGCGATGGTCGCTGCAGCCATATCGGCGTTAACATTTAACCAATGTCCATCTTTTGTTTGAGCTAACGGAGCTAGAACGCCAATTTGATCTTCAAGAACTTCATCGAGCCAAGACTTATTGATGCCAGTAACTTTACCAACTTCACCATATTCATCTTGGTTGAGATATTTGCCTTCGATCAGATGATTATCGCTGGCATTCATACCAATTACTGGCAGTCCTTCATCAGAAAGATACTGACAAAGTTTGGGTTGAACCATGCCTAGTAAAACAGCTTTTGTGACATCCAAAGTTGCTTTGTTGGTGACACGGATTCCGTCAACTTTTTTGACAGATAGATTTAACATCTCGCTCCACTTGGAAATCTGCGGACCTCCACCATGGATGATCAGTACATGTTTACCCGCATTCCACCAATTCTTGATTTGTTGAAAAAATGTGTCTGGTAGTTGGTTACTGGCGTTTCCGCCAATTTTTATAACGATTGTTCCTTCCATTATGAACACCTCATACTTTATTTTTAATTTAGCTTCTGTATGTGGCGTTAATTCGGACGTAGTTATATGTGAGGTCACAGCCCCAAGCTTGTCCAGTACCTGTTCCGGAATTCAAATCGACTAAAATGGTAATTTTATTATTTGATAAAGCTTGTTTCATCTCATTTTCATCGAAGTCAGCGGCATGACTATCAACCACTAGTGGAAGATTGTTGAGCCAGATCGATGTGTGATAAATATCGACTTTAGCGTTGGTTTGACCAATGGCGGCAACAATTCTACCCCAGTTAGCATCTTCACCAAAAATTGCTGATTTTACCAAATTAGAACCGACGATGGCTTTGGCAACTTTTTGACCGTCATCATGTGTAGCGGCGTTTTGTACGTTGACCTCAACTAATTTGGTCGAGCCTTCGCCGTCTTCAGCAATGTCTTGAGCTAAGGTGCTAAGGACAGTGTGGAAAGCTTCGATAAAGTCTTCGTAATCATTGCTATCTTTTGTAAGTAAGGTGTTTTTAGCCTGACCATTGGCCATTGTAACTACCATATCGTTAGTGGATGTGTCGCCATCGACAGTGATTTGATTAAAGGTTGAATCGACTTCGTTACTGAGAATTTCTTGTAATAATCCATCTTCAACGTTAGCATCTGTCATAACGAATCCCAACATAGTTGCCATCATTGGATGAATCATACCTGAACCTTTACAAAATCCACTGATAGTAACCATTTTTCCGTCAATGTTTACTTGAACACTGATAGTTTTTGCATGCTTATCAGTTGTTAGAACAGCATTTGTAACTTCGGTATTATCTGTCAGCTTAAGTTGATTGATTCCGTTTGTGATGATATCCATTGGTAGTTGTTCACCGATTAATCCAGTAGATGCAACGCCAACTAAGTTAGCATCGATATTGAGTTTGTCAGCTACTAGTTGTTGAGTAGTCAGGGCATTTTGCATGCCGAGTTCACCGGTACATGAGTTAGCTACGGCACTGTTCATGATGATTGCTTGTAATTTATGCTCTTTGTTAATAGTATTCTTGGTCAAAGTAGTAGGAGCGGCTTGGAATTGATTAGTTGTGTAAGTGCCGGCTGCTTGAGCGGGAGTACTTGAATAGATCCAGCCCATATCGTTCTTCACCTTACGAAGTCCAGCTTGTAGTCCATCTGATTGATATCCTTTGGGCCAAGTGAATGGAATAATCTGATAAGTATTAATATCTTCTGAAGTTGTTTGAATTTGCATATAAAAAAATCCTCCTAAGGCAGAACCGGTGTCAAATCGAGACCGGTTTCTGGTGTGTAGTTAAACATAGAATTAAAATTCTGAATTGCTTGTCCAGCTGCACCTTTTAGGAGGTTATCAATAACACTGACTATTACGATTTGATGGGTAACAGGGTTTAATTGATAACCGATGTCACAGAAGTTGGTCCCGACAACTTGTTTCAAAGTTGGGAAAACTCCTTCAGCGGCTTCCACAAAGGTGTCATCTGAATATGTTCGGACAAAAGCACTTCGTACTTCATCTTCAGTTATTCCAGGCTTAGCCTTTGCGTAGCAACTGGCCATTATTCCACGTGTCAGTGGTAATAGTGTTGTTGTGAACTGAATATAAGGTACGTTTTCGTCCCAAATCTTTAATTGTTGAACAATTTCTGGAATGTGTTGATGTTGGTTGACCTTATACAGTTGTAGATTCTCATTTGTTTTAGTGAAATGTGTCATTTCATTTGGTTTCTTTCCCGCTCCGGAAGTACCGGATTTGGCATCCACGACGATTGACGATGGATCGATTAAGTGATTTTGAACTAGTGGGGCTAATGCCAATAGTGTTGCGGTGGCGTAGCATCCAGGATTAGCGACATACTTAGCGTCGTTAACTTCATAAAAATCAGCTAGTCCGTAATGTGACTTTTGCAGGTATTCATCTTTAGGAGCAGATTTTTTATACCATTTTTCATAAGTCGCACGTGATTTCAATCGATAGTCGCCGGCAAGGTCGATTACAGGGAAGTCTGCTTCAATGAATGGAGCAGCGAGTTTTGTTGTAACGCCTGCGGATGTTGCGAAAAAGACAACTTGATTATTTTTCATGATTTCTACAGGATCATAAGGCAATATACTTGATCGTGATTGCAGTTGAGGTAGCACTTCTTTCAGTGGTTGTGCTACTTTTTGTGCGTGACCGAATAAGCTGACTCGATCAACCTTAGGGTGTCGTCGCAATAATTCATAAAGTACACTTCCGCTATAACCAGTAACTCCGACAAGACCAACGTTCATTGCTATCATCCTTTCTCGATGTGTGAAATATAATCATTCTAACTGAATTTTTTGTTAGAAATTAATAAAAACAGTACACTCTTGATTGTGATAAAACAAGTACTTTTTTAATGCTGATTATAATTTTTCTAATTTTGGTATCGGTATGACATAAGACAGTACACGCTTACTAGTTATTGAACAAAGGAATTTCTCTAATAAATACAAATTGTATTTTAATCAAAAAAAAACACCCCATTCGGGATGTCTGTCTTAGAAATATTCAAGTAGATCTTGTTCTTTAAGTTTTGATTTAGCTTCTTTGTCGAGATCAAGGACAATTTTTCCTTTTTTTAGAACAATCAAACGATTACCATATTTGACGGCTTCAGTTAAATTATGTGTAACCATCAGGCAAGTTAATTTTTTCTCGAGAATAACCTTATTAGTTAGTTCCATCAGCTCTTGACTAGTCTGTGGATCTAGAGCTGCCGTGTGTTCATCTAATAGAAGTAGTTCTGGGCGTTGGATGATTGCCATTAGGAAGCTCAGTGTCTGACGTTGACCACCAGATAGCTTCTCAGTGAAGGTATTCAGACGATTGTCCAATGTAGGCAGGTCCTTAGTAAATTCTTTGAATTGTTCCATATGATCGTTTAATCTGCGTAAGCGTAGTCGGCGAGGAAGTCCACGTCTTTTTGCTAATAATAAGTTTTCAGCGACTGTCATACGTGGAGAAGTTCCTAACTTTGGGTCCTGATAGACACGACTGATGTAACGGCTACGTTTGGCAAGATTCTTTTGAGTGATATCTTCATCGTTCAACAGGATTTTACCAGATGTTAATGTGTTAGCTCCTGTAATCGCATCTAGCAAGGTCGATTTACCGGCACCGTTAGTACCAAGTACAACGATGAAATCTTGAGGATTGATCGATAGGTTGATGCCGTCTAAAATGTTCAAATTCTGATTGTCGTTGTAAATAGTCTTTACAGCGTTATCGATAGTTAATAATGATTTCATTTGCTTTTGACCCCATTTCTAAATGCTTGGAAAAATTGTGCTCTGATTGTTGGAAGTGCTAAACATAGTGCCAAGATAATGGCTGAGATGAGTTTCAAGTCGTTAGTATTGAATCCTAGTTGTAAAACGATCATTAAGATCAATCGGTAAACGATACTACCAATAACAATAGTGATGATTCTGATGCTCAATGGAACGTCAGGATAAATAACTTCGCCAATGATAATAGCTGATAGTCCGATAACAATAGAGCCGATACCCATATTGACATCCGCAAAACCATTTTGTTGAGCGATAAGTCCACCGGTTAGAGCGACAATACCGTTTGAAACCATGATACCAATGAATTTCATCATGGTAGTGTTGATACCCATTGAAGCGGCCATTGTTTCGTTATCACCAGTAGCGATAACAGCTTGTCCTTTTTCAGTATTTAAGAAGACGATTAGTAGGAAGGTAATGATAGCAATGATGATGATTCCTAGAATAATTCCATTGAAGTTAACAGGTAACTTGTCTAATCCATAGCGATTGAAGATATTGTCAGGTTTGGTCAATGACATATTGGCCTTGCCTAAGATACGCAAGTTGACTGAATATAACGCCGTCATGGTCAAAATCCCGGCTAACAAACTTGGAATGTGTAACTTGGTGTACATGAAAGCAGTAGCAAAACCTGCCAAAGATCCAAAGATAAAAGCTACTAATAGTGCAAGTTCCGGTGAATAACCGTGCTGAATCATAATTACGGCAGTTGCAGCGCCGAGTGGGAAACTTCCTTCGACGGTCATATCAGGGAAGTCGAGAATTCTAAATGTGATGTACAGGCCAATTGCCATGATAGCCCAGATGAAACCTTGGCTGATAGTTGAGATTATTAAATTCATTTGATGATCTTCCCTTCTTTTTGAGCTCGTTTGATGACTGATTCTGGAAACGTAATATTAAGCTTTTCTGCTTGTTTTTCGTTCAAAATCAAATGACCTTTTTTAATGAATGTAACTGGCATTGTTGCTGGTTTACCTTTGCCACGAAGAATCTTAACGACGTCCTCACCAGTTTGTTCACCAAGTTCATATTGACTTAATCCATATGTAGCAAGTCCGCCATCTTTGACCATAGTTGTAGCAGCGGGGAAGACGGGAATGCCTTGTTTTGCGGCAATGCTTGAAAGTAGTTTCATACCACTAGCAACTGTGTTGTCAGTTGGAACAAAGATTGCTTGAACCTTTTGTGAGAGGCTAGTTGAAACTTGGTCCAAGTCATTAACGTTACTAATACTTGAGACAGTCACGTTTAATCCTTGTGCAGAAGCAATTTTCTTCATTTTTTTCATTTCAGTTGTTGCGGACATATCACTTGAAGTATAAATGATACCGATATTTTTTAGGTCAGGCATGATTTTTTTGATCAACTTCAGTTGACTCTCTAGTGGAGCTTGGTCAGAAACACCTGTGATATTACCACCGGGTTTGGTGTTACTAGGGATGATACCAAATCCCTTAGGATCAGTGACAGCACCCATAACGATAGGAATAGTAGAAGTAGCGTTCTTCAATGATTGAACTGATGGAGTAGCGATTCCGACGGCAACATCGACGTTGTCTTGAACGAATTGCTTACTAATAGTTCTTAAGTTACTTTGGTCACCTTGAGCATTCTGGAATTCAATTTTGATGTTCTTACCATTGATATAACCATGTTTCTTCAATGTATCATCGAGACCTTTGTTGATTTGATCTAAGGCTGGATGTGACATCAATTGAAGGACACCAACCTTAGGTATTTTGTTTTTAGCAACCTTTTCGGTGTGACCTGTGTAGAAAAAGGCAAAGATCAGAAATGCAAATAAGAAAATAAGAGTTCCATATAATCGCTTGGTATGTTTCATTTTTTCTCCCCCTGGATAATAAATAATTACTATAGAAAACAAAAAGACAATCTCATAGCTTGTGAGATTGTCTTTGAACAAAAAAATCCCACATGGATTTATTCTAGAAATTCCATGTGGGCTTAAGTTTTTTAAACTAGTTTAATAAGCCGACACGGATACAATCCTTTTCAGGTTATATCCATATCGGATCAACCTGAATTATCGGCTTTGCCAACGATTATTGACGATGTTTAGAGAAGTAATATTTTTCATAAGTAAAATCTCCTAACAGTTTTTTCAGCTGAATTCAGTTGAGTAGTTGATGTCAAAAATGATATTTCAAACTGAAAAGTTTGTCAATGTTTTATTCTAAAAATTTCGTAAGCAGTTTCAATTTTTCAAACACCTAATCGTATAGATTCCCCGTCTGACAAGGTATATACTCGATTTACATTGTAATTATGAAAATGTAAATGAATTACTGGATTACTAAATAATGTTAAGTAGTGATATTATTGAATAATACATAAGTGGTGAAATCATGAATAAAAAATATTTAAAAATTTTGATTGTTGCGATAGTAGCTCTAATGGCAACAATCTTTACACATTTTGATGCATTCTTGTATTCAGAACCAGTGATCAAAGTTGAATCAGTTAGTACTCTTAGCAAACAAAAGAATACTGATGAATACAAAAATACAGATACACAAGTTACTCAACGAATAAATGGACGTTTTCTCAATACTTCTAAACGTGGCAAAAAGATTTCTTTAAAGAATACTTACTATCAATCACAACTAACTGATCAAAAATATCGTTCCGGTCAACAAGTTATTTTGACTAAGTCTAGCGGACATTATTCAGTTAATGATATTAAACGTGATACAGTGCTAGTGTTCTCAATTGGATTAGTCATTGTTCTATTATTCTGCATGGGATTCAGTCGTGGAAAGCTATTTACTAGTATTCTGCTGAATCTAGTCGTTTACTATGGATTCATGAAGTTATTAATAAATACACATAATAGCGCACTATTATTACTAACCGTTATAACGGCACTGCTGATATCTGCAATTGCTTTGATAGTTATCTTGGGGCCGACAATGGATGCAGTAATGGCATACTCCAGCACCGTTATAGCGACAACAACTTCGATACTTCTAAGTATTTTCTTGATGAAGTTATCTGGTTATAGTGGAATACACTTGGAATTAACGGATTTTGGCTTACAGCCATATTTTAGTGTTTTCATTTCTCAGGTCATTTTTAGTGTGCTAGGAGTTATCTTAGATGAAACTATGGATATTTCTTCTTCGTTGATTGAAATGAAGAAGGAGATTAAGGATGTTAATGAGAAGACGTTATTTAAATCAGGTATTAATATTGGCCGAGAATTAATTGGCCCACTGATCAATATCTTGTTATTCATCGTTATAGCGGAGCATTTAAACGTTGTCCTGTTGTATATGAGTAACGGTAATTCAATTGGATATACTTTTGAGATGACATTGAGCTTGGGATTCGCACAACTGTTAATTAGTGCAATTGGTATTGTGCTGACTGTTCCCATCACAAGCTTCATTGCCAGTAAAATGATTGCAAGGAGGCCAATGTAATGCTGTATTTATTTGGTGCATTCGTTATATTATTGTTGTTGGTTGCCGGTGGTCGCGGATTCTCACTATTATTTGGATTGGCCATAAATGTTATTTCAATTATTGGGTTGTTGATACTGATTGCGGATGGCTTCAATGTTTTGATCACTACTGCGATAGTCTCAGTAATTATTCTAGTCGTGGCAATTTTTATGAATGTTGAGAATCCTAATACCGCAAATATTGCGTTCAAGACTTCACTATTGATCACAGCAGTAATTGTTCTGATCACTATACCTTTGGAGTATTGGGCTAGTGCCCATGGAATGGGTGTGGAAGATCAAGAGGAACTTGAAGGATTCTCATTGGCAGCCGGAGTGTCATTTCCACAGTTGGCGGTTGCTATTATCATTGTTAACAGTCTAGGAGTTATCTCAGAAACAAGTGTTGCGATAACCAGTGGTTTGAATGAAATTGTCGAGAACAAACCTAGTTTGACACCGGCAGAAACATTTGCGGATGGCTTCTCTGTCGGAAATAGAATTTTGAGTACACAGACTAATACATTGCTGTTCAACTTCTTCGCAACGACTTTTCCACTATTCTTCTTAATACATTCATTGCATGATAATTTCTTTGATATTGTGAATGATAAGTTGGTTGTCGCCGAAGTTATTACGATGCTGATTTGTGCCATTGGAGTCATTATGACTGTTCCGATTACTTCTTATTTGGTTTATCGGGGCGTTAAGAAAAATCAAAAATAAAAACATATTAAAAAAAACTCGTACTTTATATTAAGGATTCAAAAATCCATTAAATATAAAATAGGAGTTTTTTTTAATGAGATCAGCTGTAAAACCACCAATACCAACCAGTCCCTTAATGAGTGCATTATTTGAGGGTAATCAATTTTGTGTTCCGCTATATCAACGTGGATATGCATGGGGAATTCCTGAAATTGAAGACTTCTGGACTGACTTAATGTATGTATTCCAAGGAAAGATGGATCAACACTTCTTTGGACAAATTGTTACGTTAGAATCTGACAACGACAAACATGAGATCATTGATGGGCAACAGAGAATTACTACTAGTTTATTATTCTTATCGGCATTTCGAAGCGTATGTGAGGAACTGAATGAGAATGCTTTTGATGGGAATAATATTGATTCTAGGGCGCAATTATTGAATGTTATTGAAGGAATCAACGATATTATTGGTGAGGAAGAAGACGCATCTTTAGTAGTTCAGAAACATACTGATTTTGAATTAAATATCCAAGAGTATTTTGAAAAAATCACTAGTAAAAAGAAAATTGATACAAAAGAAAAAACCATTTCATCTCGTCCTAAAGAAAATATGCGAATTGCTTATAATCATTTTGTTAAATTAATCAAAGAAGAACTCAAATCTAGGTCACAATTGTCGGATCAGTTGTCATTTTTAAAAGATACATATAAGGCTTTTACTGGGAAATTTTATGTAGTAATCATATCTACAAGAAGTAGAAGAAATGCTTTCACTATTTTTGAAACTCTGAATTGTCGTGGTAAGGATTTAACGTCGGCTGATATTATCAAGAATCATGTAATGTCTCTGATGAACGATGATCTGGATACTGCTAATGATTATTGGAATGATATGGCTGCTACATTGGGTAATGACAGTAAGAAAATTACCAAATATATCAGGTCTTATTGGGCTGCCAGCAGACGTGTAGAAGTCGAGGATAAACTCTATCGTTCTATCAGTGGCGTGGTGACAAAGGATAGTGAAGCTAGTGATTTTTTGAAGAGTTTGAGTGAGCTGACACCAGTTTATAAAGTATTGCTGGCTCCAACTGCTACCAAAGCTAATCGAGAATACTTTGGTGATAGCAACATTACTGAAATAATCGATGTATTCAAAAAGCTAAGTTGTACGCTTTATTATCCAATTTTCTTGGCGATGAAATATCGCAAGTTCTCTAATAAAGAGATAGTAATTGTAATGCAAAAACTACTAACGATTTTTATCAGACATCGTACGATTATTAATGAAGGAACTAATGTCTTAGAGACAGGATTTTCTTCGGTAGCAAAGGATATTTGGACACTCAAGTTAAAGAGTATTGCAGAGATAAATCAAAGATTGAATGATAGATTCATGAAGTCAAATGATTCTGTAACGGCTTCTTTTACTAATCTCCAAAAAGAAGGTGGAAATACTGGTGCAAAGAAATGGTCGTTGGAATATTTACTAGCCAGTATTTATGATTATGACGAAGATAGTGGATTTAATGGTTCGATGTACGATGATGTATTTGGTAAGTCTAAGGGGAATTATGACCTGTTGAATATTAGCACAGAAATTAAAGAGGAATATCGCAATTATCTGGGTAATTGGACAATTATTGAGAGCAAAATTAGAGTTCCCGAAAAACTTGATTTACATAAGATTATTAAAATATTGGAAGCTTCTAAATTAAAAGAGAATAGAAGATTAGCCAAATTATTAAGGCAGAATGGGTGGTCTAATAATAATGTCATGGAACGACAGGCTTACTTAGCTAAAAATATTAATGTTATTTGGTAGAGTTAACAATCAATAATTTGGAAGCTCGAGAAAATGCTGTGTATAGCCTATTCTCGCCAAATCGTTTGTCATGATAATAGTCAGATTCCGCATCGGCGATAATAACGTTGTCGAATTCTAGTCCTTTTGCGAGAACTAGAGGAAGTACGATAACACCATCTTGAGGAAGTTTGTCTTCATTTGATATGGCGGTAATGCTTAAATTCTCACTGATTTTTTCCGCAAAATTATTGTCACTAGTAATGATTGCGGATAGTTCAGTTTTATTTAGGGACGAAACTTGTGATTTCAAACTATTCAGAAGGTCATCAAAATCATTATTAGTAATGAATTCGGGCTTTTTTCCACCAATCTGAATTGTTTTGATATTGTTGATCAATTCGGCGGATCCGTGAGAGACAAACGCGTTGGTGATTTCACCACTGGAACGGTAGCTAGTATATAGATTTCGTTGTGTAACGGATATATTGTTTTTCTCAAATAAATTCTGTAATTCTACGAAGGTCAATGGATTATTTGATTCTTTGATAGATTGAAATTGGTCACCAACTAGTGTCCATTTAACTTTTGGATAAGCAGTAATCATGAAAAGAATTTGATCGAGTGAATAATCTTGAATTTCATCGATCATGACGAACTTTAGATTCTTATTTACTAGATTTAATAGTTTTAATTTAGCAAAAGCGTAATCTAATTGGTTTATTTCATCGCTATTCAAAATCAATTGGACAGTTTTTTCGATGTTCAGCCATTTTTTCTGTTCTAGTAATTTAAGAAGCCTGCGATTACGATATTGCAGCATTTTCTTGGTAGCCTTTTGAACGGCAGAATCTGAATTAGGTGCGATAATACGTCCATAAATTTTTTCTTGTTGAAGATCAGTTAAATCAGATAGTTCAGCTTGGATTTTTCCATTACGTGAATCCAGTTCAATTTGTTCTTCAATTATTCCAGTCAAAACTGTTGTTAGTGCGGTTATTCTTTTACCAATTGTTGAAGTAGCCGGAGTTTGGTCGAATAAATCTTTAATTTGATTCTTACTAAAAATCATTTTGCCATTCATTTTGATACTTCTAAAAGATTTAACAGGCAAGTGGAAATTATCAATCTGTTCATTGATAACTGATACGTGACTGTTATTATCAGTAAATGTAACTTTGGGGTCAACAAAAGGTACAAGCATTTGATCAAAGGTCATTTGTAGTGGTGATTCCTCACCCAAACTAGGCAGAACTTTGTTGATATAGTTGGTAAATAAGGGATTAGGAGTTAGTAAAAGAACATCGTTGGAGAGAATATCATCACGGTATCGATACAACAAATAGGCGATACGTTGTAGAACTACGGAAGTTTTGCCACTTCCAGCAATTCCATTTACCAATAGAGCCTGACTTTTAGTATCACGAATAATGATGTTTTGTTCACGTTGAATGGTAGCCGTGATAGAACCCATTTCACTATTTTTATTTTCCTGAAGTGTTTTGACCAATAGTGGGTCTTGAATAGCCACATCTGTATCGAAAACATCTTGTAAGACGGCATCATGTAGTAGAAATTGTCGACGAGTATCCACATTAACTTCTATCTTACGATTATTAGCTTCATAGAATGTTTGTCCCATGCGATTGTTGTAGTACAAGTCAGCAATCGGAGAACGCCAATCTAGTATCATAGGTTCTTCAGGGGTAGGAGAGAATCCGGCAGAACCGATATAAAATGGTTCAGATTTAGTTTCATCGGGATACTTCAGATCAATTCGAGCAAAATATGGTGCAGGCAATAGGCGAATTACTTTTTCTTTGGTATTAACAAGTTGATCCTGCCTATTGTTGAAATAATCAATTTGTTTGTTCATGGTTTCAATTGCGGCAAAAGTATCCAGATTGTCGGCGTAACTGTCGAAGTTTAAGGCAGTGTCTTTACTGGCACCTTTTTTAAAATTCTTGGCAGTATCAGAGTTATCGGCAATAAGTGCATCAATACTTTCTAAGGTGTTTTTTAAAACTCCGTGTACCATTGTTAGGTGGTTTTGTTCTGATTTGAAAATATCGTTCATGAATGATACCTCCTAGTATTAGGTATCTAATATTAGTACGATAAATCTACAAATAACAGTCTTGTATTGAAAAAAATAATCCTTCATAATATATATGAGGAAAGAAATAGACAAATAAAATGGCGTTCACTTTTTGAGGTGAACGTCATTTTTTATGCGCGTCTGCGCTTGATTTCAAATCCAGCAAGACCAATCAAAATAATAAATCCAATAACTGCAATTAAAATATTTTGTTGATTACCAGTTTGAGGGAATCTTCCTGTTCCGCTAGGAGAACCTGTGGAAGGATTGCCAGGATTTGTGGAAGTTGATGAACCACCGGAACTTGATCCACCACCGTTACCACCAGGAATTGTTGGTAAGACAGGGTTAACAATTCCAGGGTTAGAAGGCTCGCTAGGTCCAGGTTTACCGGGTTCGGTAACACCAGGTTCAGAAGGTTCACCAGTACCAGGTTTTTCAGGTTCAGTAACTCCGGGTTCAGAAGGTTCGCCAGTACCAGGTTTTTCAGGTTCGGTAACACCAGGTTCAGAAGGTTCACCAGGTCCAGGTTTGCCAGGTTCGGTAACACCAGGTTCGGAAGGTTCGCCAGGTCCAGGTTTACCGGGTTCAGTAATACCAGGTTCAGAAGGTTTCTTTTCGTCCTTAGCACTTAGAGTTGTTACTTTGCCGTTTTCAATTGTGAATTCAATAGGTGTCTTATTGACATCATATCCTTCAGGGGCTTTGATTTCGGTCAAAGTATATTTGCCGTCGGCTAAGTTTTCGATAGTGATTTTACCATTAGAATCGGTAGTATGTTTATCACCGATAATGGTACCTTTACTATCTTTCAACTCATAAGTTGCACCAGCCAAAAGCTTGCCAGCTTCATCAGTCTTTGTAAGAGTTACAGTACCAGTTTCGGGTTCAACAACTGGAGGTAATACAACGCTTGGAGATTTTTCATCTTTAGCACTGAGTTCAGTTATTTTACCTTTTTCAACTGTGAATTCAATAGGTGTCTTATTGACATCGTACCCGTCGGGAGCTTCGATCTCTGTCAAGGTATACTTACCATCGGCTAAAGCGTCAAACTTTATCTTGCCATCTTTGTCGGTAGAATACTTATCAATTACGTCACCATTACTATCTTTCAATTCATAAGTTGCACCGGCTAAAGGCTTACCGTTTTCGTCAGTTTTGCTTAGAATTGCACCACCGTAATCCTCTTCATGACTAGTCAAGACATCACTTGCTGTAATGTAAGTAGATTTGTCTTTTGTAATACTGAAAGGAATTAATTCAGTGGATAAATCGTATCCATCAGGAGCTTTGGTTTCTTTAAATGCATAGTCGCCAACTTCAAGACCACTGATTGAAATACGACCTTGGTCATCGGTAACGAGGCCACTTTGAACGACTTTACCATTGGCATCGAGAAGGTCATATTCGGCACCGGGTAGAAGGTCTCCGGTTGTTACTGAAACTTTATCGAAAATCACACTACCAGTATCAGGTTCTTCAACAGGTGGTTCTGTGGAAGGATTGTCGACTTGATCTAGGTTAAGAGTTTCTCCTTTTATAGTTCCAGGAATTGTGAACTCGATAGGTGTTGAATTCAAATCGTATCCATCAGGAGCTTTTATTTCAGTTAAAGTATAAGTTCCAGCAGGTAGATCGAATACTTTTAATTCTCCATTTTCATCTACGGGGACTTCACTCATTAATACTTTGCCAGTGCTGTCTTTTAGTTCGTAAACAGCTCCTGCCAAAGGTTTACCATCTTGATCGGTCTTATGTAGAACAATATTACCAGTAGCGTTACTACCATTACCACTACCACTACCACCATAGTGAACACTGCTGCTTACATTACCAGTTATCTGATCAGATGTAAGTGAAGCGTTATCTGTGTAAATATTGTCTTTGGTTGGATCAACCTTGATTCGAACTTTGAAGGTCATATCGACGGCAGTATTTACATCTCCAAAGTTGAACTTGATTTCATTACCATTTTGTACAACGGTTGGAGTTAATACACCACCATCGCTAATGAAATTATTATTCTGGTTATAGCTACCAGTAGGAGCATAGACTGAACTTTCAACATATGTTTGTCCTTCGCTGAGTTTGTCAGTTATGACAACATTAGTTAAGTGTTCACTTCTAGGGTTAAAGGCTATATTCCATGTAATATATTCTGGTAGTCCATCTTCATTGGTTCCACTGAGCCAACCAACCTTGTTGATATTCCAATCTAGCTGACCAGGTTCACCAGTGTTAGTGTTATTACCTCTAACGTGGAAGTATAAAGTACCATTTCTATCAATAGTTGTTGATGATAAAACATCATTAAATGTAATGGTACCAGTAGTTTCACCAGCTTTTATTGAATAAGTACCAATTTGGACCCCGTCTTTATCAAGCAAAGGAACATTTGTTAAATTGGCAGTTAATCTTACATTGCTGGGTAATTCAAATGTAGCTGTGTCACCAGCTTTGATAGGTACGCCGTCAGGAATCGACCAATTATAGTTAACATTGTAGTGACTCCAATAATAATAAGGATCATCACTGGGAATCGCATGGCCGTTTTGATCTTTAAGGATTGCATCATTTGGCCCCAAGCCCGATACGGTAATACTTCTGGGTTGGGGATCAACGGCAGTCGTTGCGTGGGCGGTTTCAGAGGTCGGAACTATCCATGCTAGAAGAGCCAACAAAATCGCAATCATGCTGATCAAAAAGGACGTTCTCTTGATTCTCATGATTAACATCTCCCTTAGCAATTTGATGCCTTTTTATTTGATTCAAGGTGAATTATAGTTCCTCACAATATAGGTAGTTAATAATTAGCCCAATTAATATTTTATATATGGTATATAAGTACTTTTATTGTATACCAATTAAAAAGGGTAAAAAAATAGACTGAGAATTTATTCTCAGTCTGGGGTTGAAACGAGTTACAGAAAGGCAAACATCTGCGCTTACTGCGGATAGTGACTTCACCACTTCGTGGCAAAATCACTACCCTAGGTAATGCTCAATGTTTTAACGCCTTTCTTCCACTCTCTATTTTTGAAACGAGTTTATGAAAGACAGCTCATTGCGCTTACTACGAATAATAACTGTGTCACTTCGTGCCACAATTATTATCCTAGGTAATGCTCGTGATCTCCCGTCTTTCAACACTCTCTGTTTTTGAAACGAGTTACAGAAAGGCAAACATCTGCGCTTACTACGGATAATGACTTCACCACTTCGTGGCAAAATCATTACCCTAGGTAATGCTCAATGTTTTAACGCCTTTCTTCCACTCTCTAAGGCAAGTCATTACCTGCTGCAAAGTAAATGTCATACCATTCTTGTTTTGTTAAATCGACGTCAGCACCTTTAGCACTGTCAGCGATATGTTCTGGATTCATTGTTCCGATAACTACTTGCATGTTAGCGGGATGTCTTAGAATCCAAGCTGTGGCGATACCGTTCTTTGATACGCCATATTTGTCAGATAATTCTTGTAATTTCTTGTTCAATTCAGGGAACTTATCATTATTGATGAAGACACCTTGGAACATTCCATATTGGAAAGGTGACCAAGCTTGGATTGTAACGCCCATACGTCTTGAGAATTCTAGAATTCCACCATCATGGTTGATAGAACGTGTATCAGCCATATTTGTGTGCATTCCGAAGTCGACCATTCCAGTGTGCATGATACTGAATTGTAGTTGGTTGATCATAAGTCTTTGACTAACAGCTTCTTGAACCATTAGGTATTGTTGAGGATTGAAGTTTGAAACACCAAAGTGACGAACTTTACCTGATTGTTGTAGTTCATCAAATGCTTCAGCGATTTCCTCAGGTTCCATCAATGGATCTGGTCTGTGAAGTAGGAATGAGTCTAAGTAATCAACACCTAGTCGTTCCAAACTTCCATCGACAGCATCTAGTAAATGTTGTTTTGAGAAATCATAACGAACGCCAGAAACGATTCCACCTTTTGATTGAATGTAGAGATCATCACGTTTAACACTAGTCTTCTTCATAGCTTCACCGAAGACTTTCTCTGATTCACCATCACCGTAAATATCGGCAGCATCAATGAAGTTAATGCCACTGTTATAGGCTGTATCAATTGATTTGGCTGCTTGATCAGGAGTCAACGCGTTCATACGCATGATTCCCAAAGCAACAGCAGAAGCTTCCCAACTTGTTTCGCCAATGTAACGTTGTTTCATGTATTTTTCCTCCTCCGTTTAGTAACAATTCCATTATCGTAGTTACGAAGAAGGTAGTCAATCAATTAATGAAAGGGGTTCCAAGAACTTGTTCTCGGTAAATCAAACCCTATATCTTTATAGGAGTAATAGTCCAATTTATCATTATCACTAATTGGGTAGCCCCAATATTTTTTGCTAATGAGCTTTAGCTTGTATACATAAGAGCCCTTGTGCTGAACCATTGCCCAATGTTCGTTTTTTCCAATGATTCCAGCTTCAACATATTGCCAGAAGCCATCACCGTAGGCATCGGTCTGGATGAATACATCTTTTTTGGGTAGTGGCTTGTTAGTGACCGGCATTACTGCATAACTAGTTTGAGTTTTTAAGAATGGATTGAAATAATCAATATCTTCAACCTGGTAATGATGACCGAAACTTAATATTCCGAGAAATACCATCGTTATAGCGACAATAGCGTATAGTACAGTGACTAGTTTCTTATATTTTTTCTTATTAGTAACATCGTTACTTAATTTTTCGACCACGGTATTATTTTCTCCCTTGAGTAATTCGTCAGTTGAAAGATTTAGAATTTCACTAATGGATACTAATACATCTAAGTTCGGATAGGTCTCGTTATTTTCCCATTTGGAGATAGTTTGTCGGCTGACGTGTAATTTCTCTGCCAATTGTGTTTGAGTAAGTTGCAGTTCACTACGCTTATTCTTGATTACATTTCCAAGTTCCATCTCTTCACCTCTGCCACTATTATCGCAAGGAATGGGGATGAAACCTAGCACTATTCACGGGCATTGTGTAAGATGCCGTTAACATTTGTCTATCCTTACGGCTTAAAAAAATAGTAATCATGTTAACCTTTGGATATAATCAATACGAGGATTCTGATAGCGCTATCAGAATCCTTCAATCAAATTAAATATAATAGAAAATATTTTGAAAAATGAGGTCACACAATGATTAAATTTCCAGATGGATTTTTGTGGGGTGCGGCTGCTTCAGCACCACAAACTGAAGGACATAGTTTACTGAATGGTAAGTCCGCAACAACTTGGGATAAGTGGTTTGAAATGAATCCTGAGAAATTCAATGATAATCAGGGTCCACAGGATACTTCTAATACATACGAAATGTATCAAGAAGACGTTGAAAATATGCAGAAAATTGGTATGAATTCTTACCGTACTTCAATCTCTTGGGCAAGATTATTACCTGATGGTAAAACTTTGAACCCAGAAGCTGTGGGATTCTATCGTTCATATTTCCAAGATATGTTGGATCATGGAGTTGAGCCTATTATTAACCTATTCCATTTTGATATGCCTTGGTGGTTAATGGAAAAGGGCGGTTGGAAAGCACGTGAATCAGTGGATGATTTCGCATTTTATGCCAAAACAGCCTTTGAACAATTTGGTGATTTGGTTAAACGATGGACAACATTCAACGAACCAATCGTCCATATTGAATGTGGATATTTACTCGGATTTCACTATCCAGCTATCGTTGATTTTAAAAAGGCTGTTCAGGTTGGATATCATACATTAATGGCTCATGTTTGTGCTGTTAAAGCGTTTCGTGAAAGCGGAGTGGACGGTCAAATTGGAATAATTCTGAACGTTTCACCCGCATACAGCCGAAGTGACAGCAAAGAAGATATGAAAGCTAAGAATGCCTCTGATTTATTGAGTATTTATAGTTTCCTCGATCCAGCAGTATTAGGCAAGACTCCAAGCGAATTGATTTCATTATTGAAGGAAAATGAATTGTTACCATATGTCGATGCAGGTGACTCAGCCTTAATCAAGAAGAATACAGTAGACTTCATAGGACTGAATTATTATCAACCCAATCGTGTTATGGCACCTGAAAATCCTATAACACCAGCAAAAACTCCAGAAGATTTATTTGCACCATATGATTGGCCAGACAAAAAAATCAATCCATATCGTGGCTGGGAAATTTATCCTAAGGCGTTATATGATGTGGCAATTATGATGCGTGATAAGTACCATAATATTCCTTGGTATGTCAGTGAGAACGGTATGGGGGTTGCTGACGAGGGTAGATATAAGGATGATAACGGCGTTATAGATGATCAATATCGAATTGAATTCATCAAAGAGCATCTTGAATATCTGCACAAAGGAATTGAAGAAGGCAGTAATTGTTTCGGTTACCACCTTTGGACCTTTGTAGATTGCTGGTCATGGTTGAATGGATATAGGAATCGTTATGGGTTATTCAGCGTTGATTTGGATAATGACTTTAAACGTACGATTAAATCTAGTGGTAAATGGTTTAAAGAGTTAAGTGAAAATAATGGATTTTAAAAAGGTTCAAGCCAATTTGGCTTGAACCTTATTTTTCGTCTAATAACCAGTCAACTATATTAATAATTGGTATCCCATCAATATTTTCAAATTCATAATGTTGCTGAGTAATGACTATTTTTTTGTAATTATCAGGTATTTGCAATAAATTATCGGTTTCGTGAGAATTCTTTGGTAATTCATAAGTTACTTGAATGTAGATTGTTTCGTCGGTTTTGCGTGCGATGAAATCAATTTCTTTGATATCTAATTTTCCTACGGATACCCTATACCCACGTCTCAGTAGTTCTACGTAGACAATATTTTCAAGCTGATTACTGTAGTTACCGTCACGTCTTTCCACTGCCGAACGGCGTAATCCAGGATCTACAACAAAATATTTTCCAGATGTTCGTAAAAATTGTCTACCACGTAAATCATATTGTTGTGCTCGATAGAATAGAAAGGCATTCTCTAATAATTCTAGATATCTAGAGACAGTATGGGGACTGATATCCAAACCAGTGGACTTCAACGTATTAGCAATTTTTGTTGGTTGTATCAATTGACCTGTATTATCAGATAAAAATCCGACCAAGGATTTCAGCGCAACTAAATCTCGAATATTACCTCGCATAGAAACATCATTCAATAAAACGGCATCGTAAATACCTTTTAGTATTTGATCCTTTACGGGTTCATTCGCAAGTGCTACAGCTGGAAATCCACCATATTTTTCATATTCCTTAAATGCGGTATCCACTTTTCTTGAATCTATGGAAATATTTTTTGCACTAATGAATTCGGCAAAGGAAAGGGGATAGATAGGAATTTCAACGTATCTTCCACTAAGTAATGTGGCTAATTCACCTGATAGCATATTAGCATTTGATCCGGTTACGACAATGTCGCAATCGAAGCTGACCCTTATACCGTTAATCAATCTTTGCCAACCATCAACGTTTTGAATCTCGTCTAATAAAATATACATCTTACCCGATCTTTTTAATTTCTCGTCGAAAATGGAACGTAATTGGTTTTCAGTTCGGATCATCTGCATTTGATAATCTTCAAAATTTATATAAATAATGTGTTCTTCATCTACATTATTTTTTAGAAGCCAGTCACGATACAGCATTAACAATACTGATTTTCCTGAACGGCGCACACCAGTTATTACTTCTATTACATCCGTGTCTTTGAAAGAAATTAATTGATTTAGATAGTTAGGACGATTGATTAACATGAATGATACCTCCAAAATGCAGTATACTGCATTTCGAAGATTAATTCCAAACAAAATGCAGTATGTTGCATTCTGAAGACAAATTCCAAGTAAAATGCAGTATACTGCATTTTCAAATTCCAATAGCGAAGACCACCAAACAAGTAGTATCCTAATCTTAAAGCGCTTTCACAAAAAGGTAGGTAGATACTTTGGCAAAAACAAACGTGAACTATTTCTTACATGGTGGAGATTACAATCCCGACCATTGGCTACAATATCCAGATATTTTGAAGGATGATTTAAAAATGATGAAGGATGGCAAAATCAACACAGTTACTTTGGGGGTATTTGATTGGTCATCAATTGAACCTAGCAAGGGTCATTATAATTTTGATTGGTTAGATAAGATTTTTGAGGATATCAATAAGATAGGTGGTCGTGTCATTTTGGCAACTCCAAGTGGTGCAAAACCACAATGGATGAGCAAAGAATATCCAGAGATCAATCGCGTCGATGGCAATGGAATCAGACATACGGCAGGATTCCGCCACAATCACTGTTTCTCTTCACCGATATATCGTCGTGAAGTTAAAAAAATTGATACAATGCTTGCCGAACGTTACGGGAAGAATCCAGCCCTATTGATGTGGCATGTATCAAATGAATTCTCTGGCGAATGTTATTGTGATTTGTGCGCCAATAATTGGCGCAAGTGGGTTAAGAACAAATATCAAACACTCGAAAACCTGAATGAATCATGGTACATGAACTTCTGGGGTGGAGCATATAGCAATTGGGGAGAGATTTTACCACCTAATCCGCTTGGTGAATCTGGAGTTCATGAAGGTATGGATCTTGATTGGAAGAGATTCGTTACTGATATGACGATTGACTTCTATGACGCTGAAGCTAAGACACTTCGTGAAATCACTCCAGATATTCCTATTACAACTAACTTCATGGCTGATGGCCCCGACAAGGATAAGTTTATTCCGAAGGTTGATTTGGACTATAGTAAGTTTGCAAAGCATCTTGACGTTGTCAGTTGGGATAGTTATCCAGCTTGGCATAATAACTATGAATCTTTGGCAGAAACCGCCATGCAAGTGGGATACGTCCATGATCAATTCTATTCATTGAAGCATCAACCATTCTTAGTAATGGAATCGACACCTAGCCAAGTAAATTGGATGCCATATGCCAAATCAAAGAAGCCAGGTATGCATATGTTGAGTAGTATGCAACAGATTGCCCACGGTTCTGATAGCACATTGTACTTCCAAATGAGACAAGGTCGTGCTGGATCTGAAAAGTATCATGGTGCAGTTATTGGACATGATAATTCTGAAGATAATCGAGTCTTCAAAGAAGTTGCAGAATATGGCAAGAGACTTGAAAAAATCTCAGAAATACAAGGAGCAGTTAAGGAACCACGTGTTGCTATAGTCTATGATTGGGAAAGTAACTGGACTCTTAATAGCGCAGTTGGGTTCGGTCGTCCGACAAAACTTGGTGTCCAGACGCTGCAAAAACACTATTCAATTTTTTGGGGACAAAATATTCCTGTAGAAATTGTCAGACCAGATGATGATTTGTCCAAGTACGATCTTCTAATAGCACCAATGCTTTATTTACAAACTGAAGATACAATGTCATCTCTACAAAATTATGTTCGTAACGGTGGAACCTTGGTTTCAAGTTATTTGAGCGGTATGGTAGACAGCAATGACCGTGTATATCTAGGTGGTTTCCCAGATAAATTGCAGAAATTATTTGGAATCAAAACCAAAGAAATGGATACTTTACATCCCAATGAACATAACACCGTTAAATTTGGATATACGAAATACCGGACGCATGATTATGATGAAGTGATTGAAGCTACAACTGGTAATGTTTTGGCCGCATATCAAGAAGACTTCTTCAAACAAACTCCAGCAGTCGTTGAGAATCAATTTGGTAAAGGTAAGGCTTATTATATTGCAGCAAGAATGGGCAGAGATTTCTTAAAGGATTTCTATGAACCAATAATTGATCAATTACATTTGACTGATGATTTTGTAGGCAATCCCGAGTACGAGGTTTCTTGTCAAACTAGAATTAAGAATGGTAATAAATATCATTTCTTGATGAATTTCTCAGAAGCAACGCACACTGTGGAGTTGTTAAAGCCAGCGATTGACGTTGAGACTGGTGAAAAAGTTGATTCAACGATAGTGTTAAGAAAATATGAAGTCAGAGTTTTAAGGGAAGCATAAAAAAGACGATTTTCCGTTAAAGGAAAATCGTCTTTTTGCATCTAATTAGAATGGATTTTGCATTTGTAAAATATAATTATAAATTCGTCTAGCGTAACCAGCCTGATCGAAGTTCTTTCTGATTTCGGATTTCAAATCTGACAGATTGTCAGTGATAATTCCATCGACATCCATGAACATCATCTGACTCATAGCAGAAGTGTCGTTGACCGTCCAAGCATAAACCTTCTTGTTTACAGCATGTGAGCCATCCACGAAGCTTGAATTCAATGTAGTGTATTCCATTGTAAATCCGTCAGCATCACTGATAGGAACTCCCGTTAGATTAAATGACAGAATATAATTTGCTGGAACTTTCGGCATGTCCTTCTTACTTTGTTCGATGTAACTGTACTTCAAAGAATGAACCATATCGCCATTCTTACGCAATCGTGTACCGTATTTCTTTCCGAAGTTTTGAATGAAATTATCACTGTTACCACGAACAGGTTTGTATTCAATCAGTAGTTTTTGATGTAGTTTGGTAGCAGTTGCCAAGTAATCATCAAAACTAGCAATGTGTGCACTTCGGCCGTTCTCGTGAACTGTGACTTGTTGCAATTCTGCCATGGTCATCTGACTAGGTCGTTTGTTGATGCCAGCCAGCCCTTTGAGCGTGTTGTCATGATAAACAACATATTGATGATCTTTGGTTTCCTGGATATCCATCTCAATGTAAGTAGGCTTTAATTTAGAAGTAGCTTTGAGCGCTTCAATAGAATTTTGCACACCATTTCCATCATCAACACCACGATGCGATATGGTGGCAGGTCGTTCCATCAACCAACCCTTGAAGTACATAGTGTCGTAACTCATAAAACTGAAGATAGTAGCGGCGGCTAGAATGATCCAGAACCATCTATGAGAACGATTTTTGTGTGGATTATAGACATACTGTGTCTTCGTTTCACTTAGGATAAGCAGCGCCGACATCGAAGTAGCATATAGACTGATCAGAATATTGATGAACTGAACAAGCGTTAAATTAATGATTGCCATCGGGAACTCAATGGCAGTGATGTGATCAAATCCCCACTGTCCAGCTAGTATTATTCCGAATAGAACGTAAGAGAATACCGTTATAACGATAAATATCATTAAAAATGAAACTAGATAATAGAGTGTTCTATTTCTAGTCATGCGCCAACTTTGACGAAGAGCATTCTTGATTCTACGATTATCGAATATCATCAATGGAATAACGAATAACCAACGGACCCCGATGTAAAAAATAGCCAAATAAATCACTATTAAGGCAATTCCAAATGGTAGATGTTCGGTAAATAGCCAATCTAGCAGGAATTCTGGAACTTTGACCTTACTTAAAAGATTAGACGAGAATCCAATTCCTGCAAAAGGTGTAATAATCAAAAAGTATATTAGAAAGAATCCGAATGCCTTAAATGGCAGGCTAGAGATTTCTTTGAAGATGGTCTTTAGATAATCTCTCCAACGAAGATTTGCTTTGGATTTGATAGCTTGGAAACTGATCAGAACTAGAGCAAATTGACTGAAGACCAGTAGCAGTATCAATAATAGAACTAGAAGCAGACCAAGGAACACAAGCGGTCGTTTGGTAATGATACTTAACAAATTAGTGTATGAAACGTATTTAATGCCACCCAGCATAAGAATCCAGTTAGTTAGAACACCCAATGCTGGTACCAGAATGAAATTAATAATTAATTGAACCAGAATAATAACCTGACTGTATTTCCAAAAATAATGCCAGAAGTTGCTATTTTGTTCTTTAAAAAGTCGAAAACTCCCCATTTTTTATCCCCCGATAATTCCAATTACTCTGATAATAATACTAGTCTGGGGATGAAATGTAATTATTAATATTTATTAATGAAATATTTGTGTCAAAAGCACGTACAGCACTATTGAGCATTATTGAATACATTTTTTCAAAGTGGGCAACGAGATACTCTGATTATAGTTTGATTGTAGGTAATCCTGAATTTCGGAAACATTCTCATGATTTTGTGATAATGATTTAATAAAGATTTTGGCATCATCGGTCAACTGACTTCGTGGAGAATTAGTCTTCCTGAAATCACCTTTGAATTGAGTTGGCTCAGTGAAATTGGATTTATTAACGAACTCAAATTGTATTTTGGGTTCTTTTTTAGTTATTTCTGGTTCAGCAATTTCTTCAGTTACTATTTCAGGTTGCTTATTAATCAGTTCATCTTTTCTTTCAAGCTCATGCTGTAAAGAATCAATTGTCAGCACGAGATCTGCTGTAACGGTCTTGTATTGCTGAATTTTTTGTTCATAACAATCTATTCTTGCAAGTAAAGTATCTAGTTCTTTTTTGGTCCAGACAATGGCATCATTACTCAAACTGACATATCCCAAAGTGTCGTTTTCATGAACTTGAATTGGTTGAATAGGTCCGGTTGGCACATCACCAAAGGTGTAATATGGGATGTTTTTAAAATATCCCTTGGTATGTGGAGTATATGCCTTGGTGGTTCCATGAAGATTATTTCTGACATCATCAATAAAGGAAGAGATGATTTTTATCAGTTTTTCTTTATCTTTATAGTGAATTATCAATAAAGGGATGTTGTTCTTACTACAATAATTCAGACGAGCAGTCCCATTAGCACACAGTCGTCTCAAGGCGTCTTGGGCACTCGCAGAATTATTCTTAGCTTTGTAATGTTGTGAACCGTTGTATTCGATGATTGCTAGAAAACCATTGATGTTCAATGCAAAATCGACTGGCAATGGAACATTTTCTGTTTTGCTGATCAAGTTTGGGAATGTTCGTTCACGGTCAAAAACTATTTGCATGTTGTTCAAAATTCCGATGATTTGTGATTCTGGCTCTGACGGTTGTTCCATGATGAAGCCTCCTCAAATAATCTAATTTTATTTTATAAGAGGAAGTCTGAACTAGTCTAACTTAAACCCTTCAAAAACCTTTAGAAAACGTTTGAATAGATATGGTTTTAAATGTTATCGAATACTTAATTGAATTCGAGTTATTTTAATGTGAACAAGGCGTAAATACAGATTAACCAGATAATATCGAAAAAATAGAATGTCAGAACATATATGTACAGATGAATAATATGATGACGTCTGAAGTGTTCTATAAACTCACGCAATATGACGAAGAACACAATAATGGCAAATGTCATTCCAAATTTATTTTTGGACAACAAAAAAACCGACGATACCAAGCTTATGCTTGATTTCATCGGTTAAGCGATAATTGCTATGGGTGGCCAGGGGATCGAACCCTGGACCCACGGATTAAGAGTCCGTTGCTCTGCCAGCTGAGCTAGCCACCCATTTGTTAGATGTGTTGTATCAATCAACGAGATATATAATACCATACGGACAAAATGCGAAGCAAGTACTTTTTTTAAAAAGTTTTGTAAAAATGCATAAAAAAATAATTTATTTGGATGTTTAGTAAAAACATTGCTTTAAAAACGCTTCCATGATATAAATATACGAGTAAGGTATAGACCAATAAATTTATAGGGAGGATTTATGCAAAAGTTTATAGACTTTATGGAAAAGCACTTTTTACCCATCGCGACTAAAATTGGTAATCAACGCCACTTAGTAGCAATTCGTGATGCTTTCGCTGTGACAATGCCATTGATGATTCTTGGTGCGTTCGCAGTCTTAATTAATAACTTGCCAATTCCTGGATGGACTGACTTTATGAACAGTGTATTCAGCGAAAAGGTAGGTGGAGCCTTTATATGGACTAAACTTGGGGGAAATATCTGGAATGGTACTTTTGCCGTTCTAGGTTTAATGATTTCATTCCTAGTCGCATATAATCTGGCCAAATCTTACAAGATCGATCCTGTAGCCGCAGGAATCGTATCACTTGCTAGTTTCTTCGTAATCGGTGGAGCTACTGGTATGGATTCATCTGGACTATTTATCGCTTTGATCGTAGGTATTATTTCTACAGAAATCTTCAGACGTCTAGTTGGTAATCCACATCTTGTTGTTAAGATGCCGGATGGTGTTCCACCAGCAGTAGCTAGTTCATTTGCGGCGTTATTCCCAGCTATGATCACACTGACTATTTTTGGATTCGTCACTACTATCTTCAATGCAATGCATATTGAGAGTGTAGTTGTATCCTTCTACAAGGCTTTCCAAGAACCGTTCCAAGGTCTTGCAAGTAGTTATCCTACAGCATTATTATTAGCATTTATTACGCCATTCTTATGGTTCTTTGGATTGCATGGTGCCAACATGATTGAGCCATTCATGCAAACAATCAACGCCCCAGCTATTACAGCTAACTTGGCTGCATTCAAAGCTGGTAAAGAGATTCCATATGTTGTTAACAAACCATTCTTTGACTCATTCGTTAACATGGGTGGAACTGGTGTTACTCTTGGTTTACTTATCGCCATCTTCTTAGTTGGCCGCAAGAGCAAATCATATATGACCGTTGGTAAATTGTCATTCGCCCCCGGCTTGTTCAATATTAACGAGCCTTTGACATTTGGTTTGCCAATTGTTTTGAACCCGATTCTTTTCATACCTTACATTCTTACACCTATCGTATGTATGACAATTGCATATGTTGCCACAGTTACCGGATTCATGCCGGC
Organism: Companilactobacillus hulinensis; assembly: GCF_003946555.1. Lineage (GTDB taxonomy): Bacteria > Bacillota > Bacilli > Lactobacillales > Lactobacillaceae > Companilactobacillus > Companilactobacillus hulinensis. The sequence continues at coordinate 169,801 of NZ_RHOO01000003.1, forward strand.
ATGTATCGCTATGCCGCCTTGGGTAACACCACCAATTATCGGTGCCGTAATCGCAACCGCTAGTTGGCAAGGTGGAGTTATTGCCGCCTTGAACTTAGTTGTATCTGTTTTGATTTATTCTCCATTTGTTTACATGGCTGGTGTCATGGAAAGCAAGAAGGAACAAGCAGAATTAGCAGCCTAATTAAGTTAAATTGATCCCGGATCGAGAAGAAATTCTTGATTTGGGATTTTTTTGTTTTTAAGCTTCTTTTACGTCTATTTTGTTTTAATAGGATATAACTAGTATAATAAATACGTCAGGAGAGATAATATGGCAAAAAAAATTCTAGTAGTAGATGATGAAAAACCCATTTCCGATATTGTTAAATATAATTTGGAAAATGAGGGTTACGAAGTCATAACAGCTTTTGACGGTCAGGAAGCACTCGATAAGGTAGAAGAAGATGATCCAGATTTGATTCTACTTGATTTGATGTTGCCAGTTATTGACGGTCTAGAAGTAGCTAGAACTGTAAGAAAGACAAAAGATACACCAATTATTATGTTGACCGCTAAAGATACTGAAATTGATAAGGTTATTGGTTTGGAGCTCGGTGCTGATGACTATGTAACCAAGCCATTTTCTAACCGTGAGTTAGTTGCTCGTGTAAAGGCTCGTTTGAGAACTCAAAGAAATGCGCATAATGACGAAAGCAAGAATAGCGAAATCAAGATTGGCGACTTAACTATTCTACCTGATGCCTATACTGTAACCAAAAATGGTAAAGAAATTGAATTAACTCACCGTGAATTTGAACTATTGTATTATTTAGCTCAGCACATCGGTCAAGTAATGAAACGTGAACACTTACTTCAAACAGTTTGGGGTTATGACTATTTTGGAGATGTTAGAACTGTCGATGTCACAGTCCGTCGTCTTCGTGAAAAAATTGAAAACAATCCTAGTCAGCCAGAATGGCTAATGACTAGACGTGGTGTTGGTTACTACCTTAGAGATCCTGAGGCAGAAGCCTAGCCAATTTGAACTGACTCGTAATACGGGTCAGTTTTTTTGTTATCTTGAAAGCTGTATAATGAAAGGTAACATATTGCAATTTATAGGTGGAAATATTTTGAAAAATAGATTCGTGTTTTTACATTCGATTAACTTCAAAATCGGATTATCTTTTATTTTAATTTTGATCGTCACAATTGAAATAATTGGGGCTTATTTCGTACGTCAATTGGAGCAGCAAAATGTTAGTCAATTCGAGGATTCTGTTGTCGTACCTGCGTATGATCTCAATCAGATCTCAACTAATTTGACCGATAATGATGACAAAACTCGGACAAATATTAGTAATGTCATTCAAGATTTTGCTAGAAATGATTCCAATATTACTGATATTCAGGTTGTCGATCGTAACGGGATCATAGTTGGAACCAAGGATGTTGATAAGTCGACAATTGTTGGGACTAAGACGATGAAAGATCAGATCAAACAGAGTATCAGTAGTGATAAGAAAATCACTCAAATATACTACGACAAAAGAACTGGTTCTTCATATGAATTGATCACGCCAGTTTCTTCAACTGATAATAGTACGGTTGTTGGTGCTATCTACGTTCGTGCCAGCATGGAGTCAGTTTACCAAGGTATCAATAATATTATTGTTATCTTCCTTACTGCTTCACTTGTAGCCGGATTACTTGGAGCAATAATTGCTATTTTCATTTCTCGTGCGATCACACGACCAATTGATGAAATGAAACAACAGGCTGTTCGTATGGCTGAGGGTGACTATTCTGGACAAGTTCGTGTTTATTCACCAGATGAGTTAGGACAATTGGCTATGGCCGTTAATGACTTGTCAGTTAAAGTTGAAGAGGCTACTGAGAATTCGGAGTCTGAGCGACGAAGGCTGGATAGTGTTCTAACTCAAATGTCCGATGGTGTTATTGCTACCAATCGTTTGGGTAATATCACGGTCATCAATGAGATGGCTCAGGAATTCTTGAATAAGGATGAAGATGAAGCTGACGGCAAACCATTAGTCGAAGTACTTGGTATTGGCGATAAAGTCAGTTTTGACCAATTATTGGAGAATCCTGATCCGATGGTCATTGAGACTAATGACAATAATGAGGATGAAGATTATGACGTCAACGGCGATAATTCATTGATCTTGAATGCTGATTTCTCATTGATTCAAAGAAATAGTGGGTTCATCAGTGGTATGGTTTGTGTTCTGCATGATGTTACTGAACAACAGAAGATCGATAGTGAACGTCGTCAATTCGTTTCTAATGTTTCGCACGAATTGCGTACTCCATTGACAAGTATCAGTAGTTACATTGATGCTTTGAATAATGGCGCTTGGAAAGATCAAAAGCTGGCACCACAATTCTTGAATGTTACGGCTGAAGAAACTGATCGTATGATTCGTATGATCAAGGACTTGCTGAGTCTTTCAAGAATGGATCAAGGTCGTTCAAATTTGGACAAGGAATTAGTTAACTTTAACGAATTCTTCTCATATATTCTTGATCGATTTGATATGATGTTGAAAAAGGAAAAAGCCGATGCTAAGGAAGACGACAAAAAGGTCGTTAAGAATTATCGCATCAAGCGTATATTTACTAACAAAGATCTCTGGGTCGAGATCGATACTGATAAAATGACTCAGGTGGTTGATAATATTATGAATAATGCTATCAAGTACTCTCCAGATGGAGGCGTTATAACGTGTCGTCTGCTTGAGACCAATAAGCATATCATCATTAGTATTTCCGATGAAGGCTTGGGTATTCCTAGAAAGGATATCAAGAAAGTCTTCGATCGATTCTATCGTGTTGATAAGGCTAGATCTCGTAAGCAAGGAGGTACTGGTTTAGGATTATCTATTTCTAAAGAAATTGTGGAACAACACAAAGGTAGAATTTGGGTAAATAGTGCCGAAGGTAAAGGATCAACATTCTATATCTCGCTACCATTTGACCCTAATGAGACTGGAGGAGAATGGGATGAAATTTAGTCGTCTAATAGTACAAGTACTGCTAGTCGTTGCAGTTATTACAAGTATCGTTCTGTCCTTCTTCATTTGGACTAATACTGCTCGTTATCAACGAGGAAGAAACATTGATGTTACAACTAGTGAAACTGATAAGAATAAGATACCGATCGACCAAGTAATGAGTCCAACACAAGTTATTTGGCAAAATGGTACTAGTCAGCATCTGATTTATAATAGTGAAGAAAATATTTCAATGAGTATGCAAAAGGTTATGAAAGACTGGGATATTGGTGAACCTAAGAAAGTATTCGACAAGGATGGTGCTAGATATCAGAAGACTATTCAACAATCGAATGCAATGCAGTTGGTTTATCCTACTAATATTTCGTTAAAAACTTTGGGCTACTTATTGGATAGTTCTAGTTTGAGACGTTCGACGGATTATTCGTTTAATCGAATAATTTTTACAGTTGATAATAAGAGTGATAATTATGTTTACTTTGCGAACGATAAGAATTATGCGGTTTATCGTGCCAAAGTTAAGGGTGCTCTATCGAAGCCAATTTTGAAGTTGGCTCGTAAGGCAAATATTAATTTAAAAGTAAGATTGAATTTGATGAAACACGGAGTTTTCACCTTCTATACTGAACCAGTCAAGCTCAGGACTTATTCATATGTTATGAGTGAGAAGAAGGATAGTGAATATACTACGTCACTGTTTGATTCTGATAGTAATGACTTGGTAACGTCTGAGAGTGACAATGTTTATACCTATAATTATGGTGAGACTAAGCGCTTGATATCTGATCATGGTAAGGGTGAATTAACGTTCTATGATTATACAGATACATCGGTACCAAAGGATCACTTGGCATTTTTCCAACGTGGATACAATAAGGCCATCAACTTGCAGAATTCAGTTTCCAATTTACGTTTGTACAACGCCGACTGGGATGACAAGGAATTGACTTACCGTGAATACGTTGAAGGATTCCCTATCTTTAAGAAGAGCCAGTTTGGTTCAATTAAGATCAAGTTCAGTCGTAATGGAACGACCGAATCGTTCTTAAATAAGATATTGGAAGTTCCTGTACCTTCTGATCAGGCTGCTACAACATTGAAGTCGACGACTTCGATCCTAAAGGGATTGGAGAAAGCTGGTTATTCACCTAATGATATCCAAGATATTCAAGCTGGATATCAATGGGAAAGTGAGTCTGATAATGAAGATGTGATCGACTTGACACCAACGTACTATATTAAAATTGACGGTCACTGGAAGTCTTACACTGACTGGACAAATGCTACTGCAGAGGAGGAATAGCGATGGACTTTAGAAGAATTGAAGTTATTTTTTTGATCGTCTTCTTTTCACTGGATATCTTCCTATTAGTATCTTTCCGCAATAGTCAGCAGGTTGTTTCCAGTGGTAGTACAACGACATCGACTGTTACCGAAATGCGCAAGCGTGATATTAGTTTTGGCAAATTGGATTCCAAAAGCGGTGCTGCATATTACTTAGGATCACGTCCTAATAATGATTTGGCAGAGCATCTTAATAAGCTGAAGAATCAAGAACTTCAATATGACGACGATGATCACAAGTTGGAGAGTTCATTGACTGAACCATTTTCAGTTAATACAACTAATCAAGAATCTAAGTTAAATAGTTTTTTGAAGAAAGAATCAAATGTGCTGTATGGTACGAAATATAAGTATGCACCGCAGCTTTCGACTGCCTCACAAATTGTGTATGCTCAAACTGATAGTGTTGGAGAGTTGTACGATAAGACTGGACGTGTTACCTTTGAGGTCGATAATAAAAAAGTTGTTGGTTATACGCAGACTTATGTAGATGATTTGATGATCTTGCACGAAAAGGAAGTTACGAAGAGTGAAAAGGATGTTATCTCTAATCTGTACACAAATTCGGAGATTCCTAACAACTCTCGAATCGTTTATGCGAACTTGGCCTACACTAAGCTGACGGAAGCAAAAGGAAGTACAATTTATATTCCAGTCTGGTTTGTTACGATTCAGAACAAAGATAGCAAGGTTGATACTTTGAAGAAGGTCAATGCTTTTACCGGTAATATTATTAAGGCAACGACCGCTGGAACAATAACGGGGGACAGTGACGATAGTGAGTGATGATTTAAAGGTAAGTGTATTAGTTAGCAGCAGTTCAGGTAATGTGACTTATATTGAGACGCCTAAGCACCATGTATTAGTTGATGCTGGGATGTCTGGTAAGAAAATCAAGGAGTCATTGGACAGTATTGGTAAGGATATCAATGATATCGATTCATTATTTGTAACTCATGAACATTCAGACCATGTTAGAGGTGTCGGAGTATTAGCCAGACGTTACGATCTGAATGTGTATGCTAATCAGAAGACTTGGAATGCCATGTCATCTAAAATTGGCAAGGTTCCGGATGAAAAGAAAAATATCTTCGAACACAATAAGGTGATGACCTTGGATGATTTGGATGTCCAAAGTTTTGCGGTATCACATGATGCAGCTGATCCACAATTTTATAAGTTCTATCACAATGGCAAATCTTTTGTTATCTTGACTGATACTGGTTATGTATCTGAGAAAGTTCAAAAGACGATTGAGAATGCTGATGCATACTTAATGGAGTGCAATCATGATATTGAGATGTTGCGTGAAGGGATGTACCCTTGGCCACTAAAGCAAAGAATCCTGAGTGAAAAGGGCCATCTATCTAATGATGATGGTGCTCAAACTTTGATGGATGTAATTGGTAATAAGACTAAAGAAATATATTTGGGTCACTTGAGTCCGGAGAACAATACTAAGAGACTTGCTAGAACATCAGTGACTGATATACTGGAACAGCATGATTTTGGTGTTGGTCATGATTTCAAGATTATGGATACCGACCCTGCAGTCGCTGATCCGTTGATAACTTTGTAATATTTACTATAATGGAGGCTGTAAAAAGCCTCTATTTTTCTACATTTTTACAGAAATTCTTCATAATTTGTTCAAAATTTAAGGTTATATTAAGATATAGAGAATATCAGGGAAGTGATTATAGATGGATAACAATAATAATCAAAACAATGATTCTAGAATGAATAATAATGAAAAGAAACGCGATACTAATTCCGGAACATCTTTGTGGAAGATTGGGCTGGTAGCTTTTGTTTCCGCAATGCTTGGTGTCGGTATAGCTTTTGCTGGGTTCAGTTATTTTGGTAATAACAACAATGACTCGACAAATATGGCATCTGACGGAACTGCTGGTACAACACAGGTCAGCAATACTAAGGCTAAAACTGCAAATACAATGACTGGAGCATACAAGCAGGTCAATGGCGCAGTTGTTTCTGTAATCAATTTGCAGAAGCAAAAGGAACAGTCTTCTAGTGATGGTAGTCTTTCATCTATCTTTGGTGATTTGTTCGGAGATAGTAATAGTGGTAATTCATCAGATAGTAATTCATCATCTGACGACAATTCTTCTGACAATGGTTCTTCTGATGGTAATTCATCAGATAATAATTCTTCATCGTCATCTTCTAAGTCCGCTGATTTGCAAGAATACAGTGAAGGTTCAGGTGTGATTTATTCTAAGCAAAATGGTAAGGGATATATCGTAACTAACAATCACGTTGTTGAAGGCTCAGATTCACTTGAAGTAATTCTTGAAGATGGTACTAAGATGTCTGCCAAATTAGTAGGTAGCGATTCGACAACTGACTTAGCCGTTCTAGAGATAGATGGCAACAAGGTACCTGCTACAGCTTCATTTGGTAATTCAGACAATGTTTCACCAGGTGACCCTGTAATTGCCATTGGTTCACCATTAGGTAGCCAATACGCTACGACAGTTACACAAGGTATTATTTCAGCAACAAACAGAACGGTTGAAACACAAGATCAAAATACCGGACAAGTCACAGGTGAAGCAACGGTTATTCAGACAGATGCTGCTATTAATCCTGGTAATTCTGGTGGTCCACTAGTTAATGAAGCTGGTCAAATTGTCGGAATCAACTCAATGAAACTAGCATCTAATACTGATGGAACTTCTGTTGAAGGTATGGGATTTGCTATTCCAAGTAATGAAGTTGTAAAGATTATCAATCAATTAGTTAAGAATGGTAAAGTTGAACGTCCATCATTGGGCATTAAAGTTATTGATCTTGACCAGATTACAGATGATTCTCAATCTAGTCTGAAGTTACCAAGCAACATCACCAAAGGTGTAGTTATTTACAGTACAACTGCTGGATCAGTTGCTAAGAGTGCAGGACTTGAAAAGAACGATGTAATCGTCAAACTGGGTGAGAAGAAGGTAAGTTCGGTTGCGGACTTACATAGTGCTTTGTATTCGCATTCAGTAGGTGACACAGTTAGTGTTCAATATTACCGTAATGGTAAGTTGAAGACAGCTCAGGTTCATTTAACTAAAAAAACATCTGAATAAAATGAAACGTGAAACTAGGTAATACTAGTTTCACGTTTTTTTTTGAACTATATTTGGATATTTTGCATATATATTTCGTGTTTTTATCGCGTGAATAAAATGTACTTTTCCACAGATGTGGATAACTTGTGTATAAGTACATAAAATTTAGGAAAAACACTGTCGAAAAGTTATCCACAATTGGGAATTGGCCTGTGGATAGCAGAAGACAAGTAGTATAGAAGTATGCAATAATGACTGGTATAATAGACTTTTGATATGTTCCACATAGTTATACAAACTTTTTTATTTGTGTGCATAAGTGGATTATAAATAAAATTCGTATTTGAATATTCTGTTATTCATGAAAGGTAAGTTATGAACATAAAGTTAGTAACAGTTGGTAAGTTAAAAGAGAAGTATTTAAAAGCTGGAATTGCTGAGTACGCCAAGCGTTTGAGCGCATTTTGTAAGTTTGAAATTGTTGAATGTCCAGATGAAAAAGCCCCCGAAAACTTGAGCGAGGCGGAAGATGCGCACGTTAAAGAAGTCGAGGGCGAACGTATTTTGTCTAAGATCAAAGACAAAGAATATGTTATTTTGTTAGATTTACGTGGAAAAGAATTAACATCTGAGGAAATGGCTAAGAAGATCGATGACTTATCCACATATGGAACTAGCGACATTACTTTTGTTATCGGTGGTTCATTGGGGGTTAGTCCTGCGGTTACTAAACGTGCTGATTACAGTGTTTGTTTTGGTAAGTTCACTTTGCCACATCAATTGATGCGCTTAGTTATGACTGAACAGATTTATCGTTCGTTTATGATTATTAATCATCGTACTTATCATAAGTAGGTTGAATTGTTTGCCGCCTGCGGTTGAAATAAATTACATCTGCCGTGGGACCGTTTCAAGCCTAAAAGCGGTCTTGAAACTCGACTTTAAGCTTTGCTTTGCAAATCTTAAAGCTCGTCCTTTTCACGGCTGCTGTAATTATTTCAACCTCCGGCTATTGCCGTCGTTTCACCTGATTAATATATTGTTATCTAGACCTCTAGTTTGTAAATTCTTGAATTACGGTCGGGGAAGTCGTAATTGACTGTTAATTCATCACGACTGATCAACTTGAATCCTTGTTTTTCGTAGAAATAATGTGAACGTTCTTCACCTTCGGGTGTATCTAAGAAGATGGTCTGTATGTCAGTGTTATTTTTAACGTAATCAATAAATGTATCGAATAATTTTTGTCCCAATCTTGTGGGATTACCGCGGTATTTTGGATAAGTGAATAACTTTTTCAAAACACCGTTTTTATTTTCCAAATTTAACAGGCCAATTGAGCCGACTGTTAGTCCGTTGTCCTGCGCTATCCAAAAGTTTCCACCGTTTGCTTGATAATGTTGTGGAATATCAAATACATCTGCTTGTTCAATCATTTTGATACCTAAATGTGCTTCTTCATTTTGACAGAATTCAATTAAATCCACTAGGCCAGCTAAGGTCTGTGGATTGCTTTTGTATGTTTCAATTTTCATCTTTACATCTCCTAAGTGAATGTACTAAGCTTAGCAAACAGATATACATAAGTTAAATTGATACTTTATGTTGAATCAATCAAAATAATTGATGGAGAAAAATATGGAAATAAGGCAATTAGTCACTTTTAGAACAATCGTGGATACAGGAAGTTACACAAAAACAGCGGAATTGCTGGGATACACGCAATCCGCTGTTTCAGCACAGGTCAAAGAATTGGAAAATGAACTTTCTGCCAAATTATTTGATTATAGTCATCGCAAACTCATTTTACTCGATGCAGCAAAACGATTACTGCCATTGACCGAACAATTATTAGATGATTACCAAGCTATTCAGAAGATTGCTCAAACAGATAAATTGTCTGGAACATTGAATATTGCCGCACCAGAATCACTAACAATATTTCAATTGCCCAAGATAATAACTAATTTCAAAAGATCCTATCCGGAAGTGCAATTACAAATCACCAATGCTAGTTGCAAGTTTAATCAAAAAAAACTAATTGAAGGTGAGGCTGATATTGCTTTCATGATGTGGCCCAAAATCACAACCACTTCACTGATCGATTATGATCTGGGAATTCAAGATATGGTTTGTGTCGTTAGCGGTGAGAATCATGACAGCTTTGATAATATGAACTTTGTAAATCAGATGCCGTTTGTTATCAATGAACCGGATTGCAGTTATAGAAATCAGTTTGAGCGAAGCCTATGGAGTGATTTCCACATGCGTCCAGATGTGATGGAGCTATGGAGTATAGAAGCTATCAAGAATATTGTCGCGAGTGGCGTTGGATATTCTTATTTACCGAAAATAACCGTTGAGAAAGAATTGCAGAATGGACTTCTTCGAGTTATTGAGGTTCCAATTGAAAACGAGATCCATGCACACATGTTAATTCGCAAGAATTCACGCAAACAGCATTTAGTTGAATCATTTGTTTCGGGTGTTATGTCGTAGTTATTATTAGAAGTTGATAATTATTTTACCTGTAGCGTGTCCGGTTAGCGAGTATTCTAAGGCTTGATTCAAATCTTCAAAATTGAATGTCCGGTCAATTATTGGATGAATTTGTTCGGCTTCAACCATTTTTTTAGACATTATATTTCTCTTTTATATGGTTCATAATTTTGAACGGTTGAATTGTATAATGATAACTTTGTTTTATAAAGTTAATAAAAAAATATTGATATATTAGACTTGATTAATATTTGACCGGGTGCTTTAATGGTTTAAAATAATAAACCAAGAAAGAATAAAAATGTCAGATTTAACAAAACTAAAGCATGAATTCGCCAAGTCCAGCATTTTTTTAGTTGCTATAGGTGACGAGAAACGTCAGAGCATCATTATTGCGCTGATGGATCAGAAAATAATTCGTCGCGGACTTCAAGTAACAGATCTAGTAGATGTGACTGGATTGTCACGTCCAGCTGTTTCACATCATTTAAAAATTTTAAAGGATGTTAGTTTGGTAGATTATCGCAGTGAAGGAACGAAGAATTTTTATTATTTGAGCCATGAAAACAAAGAAATCAATAAATTGAAGGCATTATTGGATGATGTCACGGAGGTTATCAAATGCAATCGTCAACTATGAAAAAAGTTTTGGTAGTTTTAACCAATACTACTCGCTATGGTGACACCGCAGATGCGACTGGATTATGGCTAGGTGAGGCAACTGAATTTGCTTTGATAATGCAAAATGCGGGATATGATATCGACTATGTCAGTCCAAAAGGCGGATTCGTACCGCTTGATCCTCGTGGCATGAAGTATGTAGATGAAGAGATCATGGAGTTTTATGAGAATGACGATTTTCAAAAACGTGCATTAAGTTCATCATTGTCACCTGAACAGATTAATCCGGATGATTACATCGCTATTTACTATGCTGGCGGTCATGGGGTTATGTGGGACTTTCCAAATAATCAGGTATTACAGAAGATTGCCACAAGTATTTATGAGAATGGTGGTTTTGTAACATCGGTTTGCCATGGTATCGCCGGGTTACTAAATATCAGACTTTCAAATGGAGATTATTTGATTTATGACCGTGAGATTACTGGTTTTACTAAGACAGAAGAGATTCTGGCAGGTAAACAAAAAGTCGTTCCATTCTTTAACCAAGTTGCGGCAGAACACCGCGGGGCTAAATTCATGAAACGACGTGCTTATAGGGAATATGCCGTTCAAGACGGACACTTAATTACAGGGCAAAATCCATTTTCTGCCAAGGCAGTTGCTAATTTATTATTGAAGAATTTGGGTTAGTCTTCATATATAATGGATAAATTGTGTAGGAATTCATTTCTGGCCTGGTCAGTTGTAACGTTGACTTTACCAAAATGAATCCACTTGTTGATCTGTGGATCAATTCCCATATCAGAAAGGGTACGATCGATAAAGACACCTTGAATGGGGTCACCGGATTCAGTTATCAAATAGTCCTTGGTTACCGTGGAAGTTGTTATCACGGTAGCCTTTTTTATATAGGTCAACAATCCGCTCCAACCATTGTCTTCGTTATATGCGAAGTTATTAAGCATCGTTTTGTCTAAGAAACCTTTTAGCATGGCTGGCAAGTTATGCCACCAAATTGGGAAGATAAAAATTAGTTCATCTGATTCTGAAATCATTTTTTGATACTTTGTTACCAATGGATCGGTGACCTTACCAGTGCTGTATTGTTGTAGTTCAACTGATGATAAAACTGGATTGAAATCGTCTTTGTATAGGTCAATGATTTGGTATGCTTCATTGTTGCTATCGAAATAATTCGTCATGGTATTAAGAATAGCGTGGTTAAAGCTGTTATTGTAGGGATGTGTATAAATAATAGTCTTCAAGATGGTTTCTCCTTTTTGTCGTTAGTTGCAGTATATGTTATGCAGAAGAATCAAACAAGATAGACACTTTTAAAAAAATCATTTTGAATATTCCAATGGTTAAATTAATCACTACTATATATAGTGATACTTTCCAGACTGTATACCATATGTTCCATGTGAAACATTTAGAAAATATAATGCCAGTTTTTCTATTTAATTATTCCTAAATCAATCATCGATTGTGCTGTAGCAATAATGGCCACACGTGCTGAGCGTGGATGCCAGTCTAACATTGTTACAGCCTTTTTATTACTCGTTTCTGCGTATTCACCGACGATTGAAGCAATCATTTTTAATTGTTGATTGCCCAGAGCTGCGGCTTTTACTGCAATGTTAGGAATTGTTCTTTTTGGTAATTTGTCAGCATATTGCGGGAAGGCTTCTTTTAAAATGTTTGCGACTTCTAGCATAGATAATGTTTCGCCAGTAGTTGCTAAGAATCTTTCGCCATTGGCCTTTGATGAAGTCATAGCCAGTAAGTGCAAACTTGCAACATCTCGAACATCGACATATCCAGAATCAACATTAGGGACGGCTTTGATTTTACCTTCGAGGAATTCTTGAATCTGAATATTAGAATGAGAATAATCAGATGATAATACTGGTCCCATAACGGCTACAGGGTTTACAGTCGTTAACTCTAGACCGTCGCCTTCTTTTTTTATGAAGTCCCAAGCGGCAAGTTCAGACATAGTTTTTGATTTTTGATAAGGGTGAACTTTTTTAGAAGAAAGATCTGACCAGTCTTCCTCAGTATATGGTGTCTTTTTATTTTTATGACCAGCGAAGATTGCTCCGTAAGCTGATGTTAAGACGACACGTTTCACACCATTGTCACGAGCTGCACGCAGAACTCTTAATACTCCGTCAACGGCTGGGCGAATCATTTCAGATTCATTCTTAAAGTTCAAAGTTGGGGTAGGTGATGCGGGATGAATCGCGTAAGTTGCCCCTGACATGACTTGTTCCCAGTTCTTATCACTGGTTAAGTCCGCTTCCGCAAAAGTCAGATTGTTAAAATCCTCAACTCCACCATTGGTCAATAGTTGTTTGATCAATGCAATTTTTTGGGGTGATCTGACGGTTGTTCGAACGGCATATCCTTGCTGCAATAATTGAATGATGATATGTGATGCGATGAAGCCACTTCCACCAGTTACTACTACTAATTCTTTTGTCATTATAAATACCTTCTATTTTTAATTTTAAACTATCGTTACACTTGTAACATCTGTGAATGAATACTACAATGTTGGTAATGTGTTTTCAAGTGAATCACGGGCATCTGTGACAGAATGGAGAAATTGTAATGGCAGCTACGAGGCATGCACAACTCATCAAGCAAGACTCAAAAGAATACTTGGTTACGGCGTTACTACAATTGTTAGAGCATAAGAATTTGAATGAAATTACGGTCAGTCAAGTCGTCAAGCGTGCTGGTGTCAGTCGTATGGCTTTTTATCGTAACTTTGATACTTTAGAGGATCTACTCAAAAGCTATTTTGGTCCAGTAATTGCCGATAGATTTGATGAGGTGAAGAATAAGGTCTCTGAAACAGACAAAATAGATAAAGTTGGCGAATTTTTTGCCGATTATTCAAAAATCTTGAAATTGTCGATCGATAGAGGATTTGAGCAGGTCATTAAGAATATTTTCGATGCCAACATGCTGGACTTCTATGATGGAATATCTTTGCCAGTAGAATTAACCACTATGCAACGAAAGTATTGGACCAAGTTTATGAGTGCTGGTGTTTATTCGATTTGGCGAGAATGGCTAATTGATGGCCAGAAAGAATCTTTGGAAGAGATTCATGCTTTGATTGCTAAATTTCAAAATTCAACGATGAACTCGTTAGTTAATTAGTGGAGGAATGTTGGTATGCCTTGGTATTTTGTTATTATCCCAGGACTTTTGGCGGGATTGGTTCAAGGATTGACTGGATTTGGCCCAGCCATCGTTTTGATGGTCTTTTTGCCAAGTATTTTACCGATGGCAAAGGCTGCCGGAGTAGCTGGGATGATACCGGTAATCTCGGTTGTTATGATGGCGATCCATTATCGCCGCTACATTAATCTCAAAAGAATCGTTTGGCCATTTCTTTTATATGCGACAGTCGCATCGGCGTCAATTCATTTAGGTGGTACGATGAATGTCCAGATATCACGAGTATTATTGGGATGTTTATTGATGGCTTTATCGATTTACTTCTTGTTCACTCATACTTCGGTTCAAAAAGAGTTTCCACTCTGGGTCGCAGTTATTTTCGTATTCATATCGGGTTTCTTCAGTGGATTGTTTGGTATCGGTGGTCCTTTGATGGCGCTGTATTTCTTATCGTTATCAGATTCAAAGGAAGAATACATGGCAACGGTTCAGTCGTTCTTCGTGTGTGATATGTTGTTCACATCTTCATTTAGAGTTTTTAGCGGCATTATTACGTTGAACGAATTGCCGATTATCCTAATTGGAATCGTTGGCGCTGGAATTGGAACCTTTGTTGCCGGGAAACTACTGGACCATATGAATTTACAATTGGTAAGTAAATGTATTTATATTTTCATTGGTTTGAGTGGTATTTATTATTTTGTATCATCATTAATTAATATTTTGTAATAAAGCCATTTTGAACAAGAATTAGAAAAGACCACCTCCTAAACTTAAGATAAGAATAAGTTTGAGGAGATGGTCTTTTTGGTTAAAATCAAAATTGGTGTCATTGGTGTTGGTAGAATCGGTAAGATGCATATTAAAAATATCGCTAATTTACGTGATCAATTTGAAATTACAGCAATTTCAGATCCTAACAATCCTGAGTTAGCACAAATTGCTGAAGATTATCATATCCAGAAGTTTTCAAAGGATTATCATGACGTTTTGAGTGGGGATGTTGATGCAGTTGTGATTGCTTCATCGACAAATACCCATGCAAAAATCATTACGGCTGCCGCAAAAGCTGGAAAAGATATTATGTGTGAGAAGCCTATTGATACAGATATTGAACGTATTAAGAAAGTTTTGAAGGTTGTTGATGACAATGGAGTCATTCTTCAAATTGGGTTCAATCGTCGTTTTGATCATAACTTCCGTAAAATTCATGATTATGTAGTAGATGGTACGATTGGTAATCCACATATTATCAAAGTGTCTTCTCGGGACCCGGAGCCACCTTCATACGATTATGTTAAGGTTTCCGGTGGATTATTCAGTGATATGATGATTCACGATCTTGATATGGTCAGATATTTGAGCAACAGTGAAGTGGTTGAAGTTTACGCTAACGGAGCTGTTCTGGTCGATCCAGAAATTGGCAAGCTTGGTGACATTGATACTGCAATTGTCAGTTTGAAATTTGCGAACGGTGCCTTAGGAGTGATCGATAACAGCCGACAAGCTGTGTATGGATATGATCAACGTGCCGAAGTTTTTGGTTCTAAGGGACAAGCATTCTCTGAGAATGATAAGAATAGTAATGTTGAGCTTGACTTAAATGATGGTGGTCATTTGGATAAGATTCCATATTTCTTCATTGATAGATATGTTCAGACATATGTTGATGAATTCAAGGAGTTTTACAAGACTATCGTTAACCAAACTGAGCCTATTGTTACTGGCCTGGATGGGTTGAGAGCGGTTCAGTTGGCACAAGCATGTCAGAAGTCATTGGAAACTCATGAACCGGTTAAATTGTAAGTAAAAAGGGGATTACATAACTATGTAATTCATTAAATTTGCAGCTTAAACGCGTAATAAAACACAGCTTCTTGTATTTAAAGCAAATGGGGTCTGTAATCCGTTTTTGGATTACAGACCCCATTTTCCTTAATACTCAGAAGTTAAATGTGTTTTGTTACGCTCTTTTATTCGATATGTGTATATTCCTGCCGAAATTTTAACGGTGAGATTCCTGATAAATCTTTGAAATAATGATTGAAGTGACTAAGTGTTTTAAATCCAACTTCGAAGGCAATCTGAGTTATTGGTAATCCTGGTCGCATTATCAACAGTGTTTGTGCTTCGCCGATTCTGCGTGAATTAAGATAGGTGAGCGGTGAACATTTGTATTCATTTTGGAATTGATGATCGAGATATGATTGTGAGATATTAACGTTTTTAGTTAGGAATTGAATGTTAGGGATACTGCGGTAATTAGTGTCGATATAGTCTTTTACACCGCTGATCATTGGCTTTTTTGTTTCAAATTGATTTGCTATCGGTGCGTCACCAATGGCATTAATAATTTCAGGAATAATTGCAGAACAGACGATTTGATTGGCCAGATGGTCAGTTGAAACGTCTTTTTTCTTCAATAAATCGTAAGCCAAATTAGCGATATCAGTTAGTGAATTGAAGACTTCAGTATCGTTTAAGCAAGATGTGATGAGGAAGTGCTTTGGCAAAATCTTTTTGGGAATATGGAAGTTCTTCAATCCCAAACAAATAGACGGTGGCGTGTGGCCCTCTTGATGCATGACATTCTGCCCACAGATGAAAATATCACCTTTTTTGATGTGGTAATAATTACCATCAACGAAATAGGTTTCTTGACCATCAAGAATCAATGAGATTTCTAAGATGTCCTCATGACAATGCATACATCTGGAGTAACAACTATCTTCTTCAGTGATTTTAGCAATATATGCCAAGTGATATTTCTCTTCATCCAAAAAGCCTTTTTTGTATTTTGGATAATGTTGCATGAAAATTTGCTTCATTCAGTCACCTCCTTGTCATATTTTGAATCTAACAGTTCTAATTCTAGATTAGTTTGGTATGTAAAAAAACAATTATCGACAAGTTTTTGGAAACGGATTCAGTAAAATGAAGGTATAGATAAGAGGAGGTGTCGTAATGGGTTATTTAATCGCATTAATACCAGCGGTTGGTTGGGGCTTTCAGTCGATCGTTATGCAAAAAATCGGTGGAAAATTTACTAATAAGGTTATGGGAATGGTTCTCTCAACCTTTGTATTTTCTATCGTAGTCGCATTATTCAAACACCCAGCACATTTCACATCGAACTTGATCATCGGATCAGTTTTGTGTGGTGTCTTCTGGAGTGTTGGACAATTATTACAAGTTAAGTCATTTGATTTGGTCGGAGTCACTGCCGCTATGCCTATCAGTACTGGTGAGCAGTTATTCGGTACTACTTTGATTGGAGCCTTGTATTTCCAAGAATGGAAGTCAACATGGCAGTTTGTACTTGGAATCGCTGCTTTGATCGTAATTATCTTTGGTATTACACTAACGACTTATTCGGATGGCAAAGCTACTGCCGGAAGTAATATCAAATTGGGAATTATTCTTTTAACGATATCATCAATAGGTTTCATTGGTTATGCTGTAATTCCTAGAATCTTCAATCTGAATGGTTGGGATGTTTTAGTACCACAAGCCGCATCAATGTTAATTACAACAATGTTGATCGTTGGTTCACAGAAGAATAACCGTGTTGATATGTTTGGTAAGAAGACATGGCAGAACATGCTTACCGGAGTCTTCTTCGCCATCGCTAATATTGCCATCCTATTCAGTAACGCAATGAACGGAGTTGCCGTCGGATTCACATTCTCACAATTGAATGTAATCGTCGCAACACTAGGTGGATTATGGATCTTGCATGAACATAAAACACACAAAGAACTCAGATTCACTTTGTCAGGATTGGCATTGGTTGTTATTGGAGCAGTTATGATTGGGATTACAAAACAGTAGAGAGCGGAGAAAACCGGGAGATTCTGAGCACTGCCTAAGATAACGAAAGTGCCACTAAGTGGTGCATTTGTTATCTGTAGCAGGCGCAGGAATCTGGTTTTCGCAGCTCGTTTCAAACAGTAGAGCGTGTCAAAAGACGGGAACATCCGAGCATTACCTAGACTGATAATTGTGACACGAAGTGGCACATTTGTCAGTCGTAGTAAGCGGAGGATATTGTCTTTTGTAAACGCGTTTCGAATAGAGTGTTTCAAACAATAAACATCTATAAGGAGATAAATAAAATGGTAAAACTAGGATTAATTGGTTGTGGAGCCATCGCACACACACACGTATCAAACTTAGTTAGCGTGTTGAACAATGGTGAGATTACCGCAATTTATGATATTAATAAAGATGCCGCAGAACAAATCAATAATCAATTCGAATTGAATGCTAAGATCTATGATTCAATCGATGAAGTAGTTAACGACGACAATGTTGATGCTGTAATGGTATGTAGTAGAAATGATGCTCACGTTGATCCAGTTATTAAGGCAGTAGAAGCTGGCAAACCAGTCTTTGTTGAAAAACCATTGGCTACTGTTGCTTCAGATTGCAAGAAAGTTGTTGATGCTGAGCTTAAAACTGGCAAACGTCTAGTTCAAGTTGGCTTCATGCGTAGATTCGATCCATTCTATATTCAATTAAAGAACGAGATCGACAGTGGTGATATTGGTAAACCATTGATGGGATACAATCGTCATTTCACAACTAGACCAGCTACCAATTATTTTGAAACACCAAATATGATCAATGATGCCTTCATTCATGAAATCGACATTACACATTGGTTATTCAATGAGCCATATACCTCGGTTCAAGTTCAATATGCTAGACCAAATAGTTTAAATACTGCTACTAAACTGAAGGACCCACAAATTGCTACATTGCATATGAAGAGTGGGGCAATTGTTAATA
Organism: Companilactobacillus hulinensis; assembly: GCF_003946555.1. Classification (GTDB taxonomy): domain Bacteria; phylum Bacillota; class Bacilli; order Lactobacillales; family Lactobacillaceae; genus Companilactobacillus; species Companilactobacillus hulinensis. The sequence continues at coordinate 188,351 of NZ_RHOO01000003.1, forward strand.
CATATCTAACGCAGAACTCTATCTATGGATATGATGTAATGTGCCAAGTTATTGGTGAAAAGGGAATTGCTCAATTACCTGACATGCCAACAATTGAAGTACGTAAGGCTGGACATATTAGCCATACGATCGATGAAGATTGGACTAAGAGATTCATCACAGCTTATCAAGTTGAATTACAAACATTCATTAATGAAGTAGCTGCTGATGAGAAATTGACCGGACCATCATCATGGGATGGCTACGTTGCCGCAGTTACAGCTGACTGTGCTATTAAGAGTCAAACTGATGAGTCATTAGTTCCAATTCATTTGGATGAAATGCCTGAATTGTATAAGTAAACGAAAACAGATAGGACAAATTTTAAAATTTGTCCTATCTGTTTTTATTTACATTAAGTTCAAAAACAATCATAAAAAGCACAATTAATGATAATATATTACTACGCTGTAATTTCGTATCTAGTTATATCTCGATAATTGACATTCAAAATTTAGAAAGTATAATGAAGGTACAGATGAGTGATAGTATCTCTACGGAGACTATCGCGGGAAAACCTCCATTATTTTAATGGGGGCTTTTTTTTGTATAATCAAAAGAATTTTAAACAGGTTGATGATCAGATAAGAATATTAGAGAGTAGAGGAATGATAATACCGGACTATGATAGGTGTAAACAGTATCTACTAACCAATAATTATTACAATATAATTAATGGGTATAGTACATATTTTCAAACCTCAACTGGTGATGATCAATATATAAAAGGAACCTCTTTTGATGAAGTGTGCAACATGTATTCATTTGATAATGAAGTTAAACAAACGATGTTTAGAGCAATATTGAATGTTGAGCATCATTTGAAATCGATTTTTGCATACAGATTTGCAGAAAGCTATCCAGACAAGAGATATTCATATTTGGATATTAATTGTTACTCTAATGAAAAAACTCTAAGTGTTGGATATATTATTTCTCAATTGTCGCGCATCATAAATAAGCAGAAGAAGTATCCTAACAATTCAATACATCACTATGTGAATCATTATGATGATGTACCTATTTGGGTAATTATTGATTACCTGGATTTTGGTGAGTTAGTGACCATGATTGATTGTGTTCCAAAAAAGCTACAAAATAAAATTGCTAAAGATTTAACTAGCTTTATAAAAGATAATCTTCCTGACTTTAAGGGGCAGTTTACACCTGAAATAATGATTTCTTTGGTAAAAAACATACGTGAAACTCGCAATGTTTGTGCACACAATAATAGACTTCTCGAATTCAGATGTAGGGCGGATTCGATGTATTTTCCGGCAATTTATGAAAAGTATAATATAAAACCGAATGGCTTGAGAAAAAGAACCTTTTCTATTTTTTTAAGTATGCAATGCTTCTTGAGCAAAACTGAATTTGCGGTCCTTAGCAATACATTAAGAAAAAGATTCAAACATTTATCGAATCAGCTTAAGTCCATAGAGATTACTGAAGTGGAATCTCTGTTAGGATTCCCTGATAATTGGCAAAATCATTCTACAATTGTACAAGGCGAGATTTAGTTTTGTATTTTTTGGCTTACGTACGATGTCATTACAAATACTCGTCAGTACCCTCGAAGGAGTTACACAATCTCAAAAGTGTAATTCCTTTTTTGTTCACTAAAAAGTTGTATTCTTAGTTCATTCAGGGAGGCAATTTGATGACTAGACGAAACAAAATTATATTTCTTATATCAATAATACTTTTGATTTCAGTATTCGGGGTGATCGAATATACAGGTCATAACCGAGTTAATAACAAGAATTATATTGATTCATCAAGTCCCACACTATTTTTTCACGGATGGGGTGGCAGCTATCATTCTGAAGAACAAATGGCAAATTATATGAAATCCAAAAATATAACTGACACAATAATTCGGGCTGATGTTAGTTCTAAAGGAAAAGTAACATTGGTTGGGAAAATAAGAAAAGGCGCTCACAATCCGATTGTGGAAGTAAATTATTTGAATAATAAGAATGATAATTATTTTGAAGATGCTTATTGGATGAAAAATGTTGTTATGAAACTACGAAGTAATTATGATTTCAAAAAATTCAATGTTGTTGGACACTCAATGGGGAATATGTCGATTGCCTACTATATTTTGAAGTATGGTGATGATAAGTCGCTTCCTCAAATAGCCAAACAAGTAGATATTGCCGGGCATTACAATGGAATATTGGGGATGAATGATAAGCCTAATCGGATGAAATTGGATAGTGATGGTAAGCCGGATAAGATGGATTCAGATTATAAGCAATTACTAAAATTACGAGAAGTTTATCCTAAGAATCAAATAGATGTTTTGAATATCTATGGTGATAAAGGGGATGGCACACATTCCGACGGATCAGTTAGCAATGCTTCATCAAAGTCACTTAAATATTTGATTTTTGATAGAGCAAAATCATATCGTGAAGAAAAAATCACTGGAACTCAAGCTCAACATAGTAAGTTACACGAGAATAAGTCAGTTGATAAATTATTGGTTGATTTTTTGTGGAGAAAATAAATAAGGGGGGGAGTAAAGCTTGATATAATCTGGCTTTACTCCTCCCTTTATTTGTATAGCGACTATACTTCTAGTTTGAATTTTACAGGCAGAAGCTTCGTAAGTGTTGTGCTGTAAATGATGTTTTAACGTTTATCAAATCTATTGGATATCCTTGGAAAGTATCTGTCCACTGTTAGGGGATCTCAATCAACTTGGGGAAGAACTACCTAAGTTTTCTAGATGCTTTTTAGACGAAGTACAAAACAGCACGTGAACCAGAAACGGTATCACGATAACTGAACTTAACTCCATGTTTGGTCAAATCATCCTCCATAGCATGTCGAACAACTTCATTGTTCTTGATGACGCTACCTTCAATAGCAATCTTGGTATCTTCAGGATCAGTAATAACCGATAGAACCAGTTTGCTCAATTCTAGTCCAGCAGCTTTCAAAAGTTTTTGAACGTAGGGATTGTCTGGAAACTCCAATGTTAATAATGCTAGGTTAGCTATTTTCTTCTTAGGTTGTAAATAGACAGTATCAATAACATCCCTACGATTACTCAAAGTCTCTTGAAGTCTAGGAACTAGCTCTTCGAATCCATCTTCGACAGGATTATTGTCGATGTATTCAGTCAGTTGCTTAACAAAATGAATACCGATCCAGTAAGCACTGCCTTCGTCACCGACAATAGGACCCCAGCCACCTTTTTTAATGAATTTATCTTTACCACGATTGATAGCCGCAGATCCAGTACCAGAGATCAAAAGGATACCATCCAGGTTGTTGAAAGTAGCGATGTGACTCATGACCACATCACTCTCAAGAATTATTTTCGTCTTATATTTTTTTTCAAAAGAATGTTGCATGATGGGAATTAGTCCCATGGATTCAGCACCTGCACAACCAATAGCAATACAAGATACGTCAGTAGATGAAACGTCTTTGTCCTGTAGTACCGAATCAATAGCATAGTTGATATTGTTCATTGCTAAATCATAATTTTCAACAGGATTACCCATATCAGTGATTGATTCCGAGATTACGTTCTCACCGTCAAATAAACAGGCTCTAGTCTTAGTTCCACCGGCATCTACGCCGATATTAAATGTTTTGTTGCTCAATATTTTTACCTCAATATAGTTTGATATTACTATGTATCATTTTACATTAGATTGACAGGTAGAATTAACACTAAAAAAATATTTATAAATAAAAAATCGTTATTCTATGCCGTAAACCGCATGAAGCAGCGATTTTTTTATTTTGTCTAACAATTTATTTATATTGGTACTTGAAATATTTGTACCAACAAATTATACTAGCACTTGTAGAGAAAACGGTTTCATATTAATTGGAGCTGATAACAATAGAAGAAAGGTGCAAATTATATGTCTGATATGGAATTTCCAGAAGGCTTCCTATGGGGAGGAGCAGTTGCTGCCCATCAATTAGAAGGTGGCTGGCAAGAAGGCGGCAAGGGTGTATCTGTTGCTGACGTTATGACTGTTGGATCAAACGCAACACCACGTGAAATTACTGATGGAGTTATTCCTGGCAAGAATTATCCTAACCATGAGGCCATCGATTTCTATCACCATTACAAAGAGGATGTAAAACTTTTCGCAGAAATGGGCTTCAAGTGCTTTAGAACTTCAATTGCTTGGACAAGAATTTTTCCACAGGGGGACGAGCAAGAGCCTAATGAGGAAGGCCTGCAATTTTACGATGACTTATTTGATGAATGTCTCAAGTATGGCATCGAACCAGTAATTACTTTGGCTCACTTCGAAATGCCTTATCACCTAGTTGAGGAATATGGTGGTTTCGCAAATCGTAAAGTTATCGATTTCTTCGTTAAATTTGCTACAACTTGTTTCAAACGTTACAAGAACAAGGTTAAGTATTGGATGACTTTTAACGAGATCGATAATCAAAGTTCTTTCAACAATGAATTCATGATGACAACTAATTCGGGACTTATCTTCTCAAAGGATACAAATAATGAAGCTGCAATGTATCAAGCTGCTCACTATGAACTAGTTGCTTCAGCACTAGCAATTAAAGAAGCTAGAAAAATCAATCCTGACTTCGAAATTGGCTGCATGATCAATTACACACCAGTTTATCCTAAGACTTCAGCACCTAAGGATATCTTGTTAGCACAACGTGTTGACCAACGTCGTAACTGGTTCTCAGATGTACATGTATTCGGTGAATATCCTAAGGAAACTGAAGCATATATCGAACGTAACGGTTATCGTCCTGATATTACTGAAGAAGACAAAGTTGTACTTAAAGAGGGAACTGTTGACTATGTTGGCTTCAGTTACTATCAATCAATGACTGTTTCAGCTGACAAGATCGATGCCGACCACTTAGTAGATCCTAGTGATGTGATTGCTAAGAATGACTACCTTGAAGAGAGTGACTGGGGATGGCCAATTGATCCAATCGGACTTAGATATTCATTGAATCTATTGACTGATAGATATCACTTGCCATTATTCATCGTTGAAAATGGTTTGGGAGCATTCGATAAAGTTGAGTCAGATGGAGAGATCCATGATGACTATCGTATTGATTATCTAAGAGCTCATTTAGAGGAGGTGAAGAAGGCTGTTGTCTTGGATCACGTTGATCTGATGGGTTACACACCTTGGGGTTGTATCGACCTTGTTTCTGCCGGAACTGGTCAAATGGATAAGCGTTATGGATTTATCTATGTTGACAAGAATGATGAAGGTGTTGGAACGATGGAACGTTCACGTAAAGATTCATTCTATTGGTACCAAAAGGCTATTAAGACCAATGGAGCTGACTTAGCTTAATTCAACTAATTATGGAGGAATATTTTAATGACTGATGCCGAAAAGAGAGAATTCGAGATCAACAAAAACAAAACCAGTATTCGTAGTATGTACTTCAACCGGTTCTTATTGATTCGGTATCTAACTGCCGGATATTTCTTCGCCAATTTATATTGGTTCATTTTACTCGCAGGTTATCACAAGCCTGCCGCCATTATTCCAGCTTTACTGCTAATTAGCTCTATATTTGTGATAGTTGAACAAGTTAAGAAATACCATGATAGGGGAAATGATGTTCCACATGCAAAAAGATACTATTGGGCGCAACTGGCAATCAACATTGTCTTGATTGGAATCAGTTATACACCAATGTATACAGCTATTTTCCCATTCGTACGTCCAGAGGGGACCAACTTCATGGTCAGCGTCTTATTGATCGGAGCACTAGGCTGCTTGGTACTAGAACGTAGAATTAATACCATCAGTAACGGGAAAGATAAATCACTATCAAGAATTAAGGATTACCGCAAGTCGGTCAATCTGTAAATATACTTATAGGGAGAGTCACAAATGGATAGTAATAATAAAGTATTCCAGTTCATGGAAAAATATCTTATGGGACCAATGGGGAAATTATCCCAATTCAGAATTGTTCGTGGTGTTATGGCAGCTGGTATGGCCAGTATTCCATTCACTATCGTAGGTTCCATGTTCTTAGTTTTGAATATTTTGCCGGATACATTCCCAGCTTTAAAGGGATTCTTCGACGCAACATTCTTCAAATTTAGTGACCTATACATGTTAGCTAACACATGTACAATGGGAATTTTATCGCTATACTTCGGTTTGGTTTTTGGTTACGAATATACTAAGATCCAAGCTCAAGAAGAAAAGATTTCAGTTAACCCACTTAACGGTGCACTTCTTTCAATGTTTGCTTTCTTCCTTTGCTTACCTGAATTGGTAGTTAAGGGTGGTTCATTGAAGCTTGTTAACTCAATTACTTCTACAGAAACAGTTGTTAATGGTTTCCGTATGGGAGCTACAATTGATCGTTTAGGTACAAGTGGTATCTTTACAGCAATCATCATGTCGATCTTAGCTGTTAAACTATATTGTCTATGTGTTAAACGTAACTGGATCATCAAGATGCCAGAAACAGTTCCAGCTGGTGTTTCACGTTCATTTACAGCCTTGATTCCAACATTTGTTATCGTATTAGTTGTATTACTTATCAACGGAACCCTTGTTGCTCTTGGAACAGATATCTTCAAGATGATCTCAATTCCATTTAGTTTCGTTACAAACCTAGCTAGCTCATGGCTTGGTGTCATGGTTATCTACTTCTTGATTCATGCTCTATGGATCGTTGGTATCCATGGTGCTACAATCATTACATCATTCCTTACACCTATCGTTTTGGCTAACATGGAAGCTAACCAAGCTGGTGGAAACATTCCATTCGCTGGTGAATTCAACAACATGTTCGTTACAGTTGGTGGTTCAGGTGCTACATTAGGTATGGTTATCTTCATCACATTGTTCGCTAAATCAACACAGTTGAAGACACTTGGAAAAGCTGCCATTGTTCCATCGATCTTCAACATCAACGAACCAATTATCTTCGGTATGCCAATGGTTTATAACCCATACTTGGCTGTACCATTCTTCCTAGCTCCAATGGTTGCTGCTTCAATCGGTTACTTTGCAATTAAGCTCCACATGGTTCACGCTGTTGTTGCTCAAGTTCCATGGCCATCACCAGTTGGATTGAGTGGATTCATTGGTACCGGTGGTGACTGGCGTGGTGCAGTGCTGGGTATTGTAACCGCACTTGCTGCTACAGTTATCTACTACCCATTCATCAAGTTCTACGATGCTAAGTTATACAAAGAAGAACAAGAAAAGGGTGCCGAGCTTGCTGCTGAAGCTACTGAAGCCGCTACAAACTAAAGATTTTATGAGAGTGGGACAAGCATGTTCAGCTTTCGATCATTAAAGTAAATAAGGACTGTAATCCGATTTTGGATTACAGTCCTTATTTGACTTAAGTGGGAAAATCTATGCTTCGTTTCACGCTGTCGCCACAAATGTTGTACCCACCTGTTGACTTTAAAATAACAGGTGCTATAATTAGTCCTGTTATTAATAAAACAACAACTATAAAACTTGAAAATTAAGAGGTAAATAAATATGAAGTACGCAATTTCAGCAGCAACCGGTCATTTTGGTCAAATCGCAATTCGTGAATTGTTAAAAGAAGTTAGTGCAGAAGATATTATTGCGATTGTTCGTAATACTGATAAGGCTAAAAAAGTCCTACCAGAAGGTATTACGATTCGTAAGGGCGACTACACAGACAAGGCTTCTCTAGTGGAAGCTTTGAAGAATGTAAACAAATTACTATTCATTTCATCAGTTCCTGGTGGAGAAGTTTCACGTGAACAACAACATCAAAACGTTGTTGAAGCTGCCAAGGAAGATGGTGTCGAATATGTTGCTTATACTAGTTTTGCTAAAGCAGATGATGCTAAGTCAGCTTTATCCGCTGACCATAAAGCAACAGAGAAGATGCTTAGAGAAAGTGGCATGAAGTATTCATTCTTGCGTAATGCTTGGTATCTTGAGAATGAAACTAGTTATTTAAAGGCTGGAGCTAACGGTGAAGATGCAGAATATGCCGCTGGTGATGGTAAAATTGGTTTTGCTTTGGAACGTGAATATGCAGCTGGTGCCGCTAAAGTTATGATTTTGGATAATGCTAAGGATATTTATGAGTTTGCTGGCAAACCTGTATCATATGCAGAATTGGGTCAGGCAGTTAAAAAAGTTACTGGTAAGAGCTTTGAATTCAAATCAGTGTCTGATGAAGAATATCGTAATGGATTGATCAAGTCTGGTTTTGAGCCAGCTGTCGCCGATGTTTTTGTCGGTATGCAAGATATGATGCGTTCAGGTGAACTGGATGTTGAATCTAGTGATCTACCAGACGTGTTGGGTCACGCAGTAACTCCATTGAATGATGCTATTCGCGAAATTCTTTCGAGATAGGTTATAATGACTATTAGTATTTGGAATAGGGGGAGCCGTTAATGAAGTATTCATACAAGTTAAGCGATGCAATTCATACATTAGCCTATATTGAGATCACGCCCGAAGATGGGGATGTCAGTAGTAATGGAATTGCCAACAGCATTGAGGCTAACCCGAGTGTCATTCGACAACTGATGTCTAATATGAATAAGGCTGGTTTGTTAGAGAGCCAAGCTGGTGCCGCAAAGCCTAGATTGGCACGTCCTGCTAGTGAGATTACGTTGTTAGATGTATTTAAAGCCGTTGAGATCAACCACAATTTATTGCACGTTGATCCTAATACCAATATTGATTGTCCAGTTGGAGCCAATATTCAACAGACTTTGGATGCGGCATATGAGCGTGTTCAAAAGGCCGCTGAGGCTGAAATGTCTAAGCTGACGATTCAAGATATTGTTGATAATATAAATGAGCGAGTACAAAAAAATGCGGGCTGAATTCAGCTCGCATTTTTTATATTCTATTGCCGCCAAAGGACGAAAGTAATGTGGCCTGCTGTGGGACCGGCTTCAGCCCTTGGTCTGAGGCCTCGCTTTTGAACTTCGCATAACCCGCGAATTTCAAAAGTCGTCCTGTGCTGTAAGAACGGATAAATCACCGTTCAACAGCACTTTCACTGCTGGCCTCATTTCTTTCGTCCTTCTGCTCTGTTTACGGTATCTTCATTTGAAGTATTATCCTATTGTTGGTAATTATATTTGCTTCATTGCGTTAATGCATATCTCTGATAGAGGTTTCTATTTCAGATACCCACCTGATCTTATGTAGAGAAAAATTAGCTGGAGGTGGAGAAAAATTTATCAGTCGTCCTGTAGCGTAATGACGGTGGTTTTCCGTCATTACGCTACAGGACGACCTTTGAGATTTGCGAAGCAAAGCTCAAAGACGAGATGAGAGACCGTACCACAGGCTCGAATCGTTCCCACGACAGGTAAATTCTTTCTCAACCGGAAGCAGCAATAAACGGCAAAACTAGTTAAGATAATTATTAACGTGATAGTAAATTGTAAGATCATCTTGGAAATAACAAGTTCTTGAATAATTGAATGGACGTTCATTTTTTAGATAGTTAAGTTCTTCAATTCTGATAGTAGGAGAGCCAGATTCACGATCAGTGATTTTTGCTTCTTCATCCGATAAATTGTAAATCGTTACATATTCATCGGCATTTTTAATTGAAATGTGGTAATTTTCGATTATGAACTTGAAAATGGATTTTTCACAAATTTCTTTACTAAGGTAAGGAATGAATTCTTTTAAATAGTAAGTTTTTTCAAGTGCGTATAATTTGTTGTTGCTGTGTCGTAATCGTTGAATGTAGTAAACTGGCGCACCTACTTCACATTCAAGGATTTCAGCCAATTTTTCATCAGCTTCAATTGATTCTAGTTTCAATACTTGAGAAGTTATTGGATATTTGACACCAAGTGAATTCATTCCGACTTTATTGGCAAGATTCATCACGTAATCCTCACCATGTAGGGCGGTGTTAACGAAGTAGCCACTTCCCTGGATACGTTTGATCAGACCTTGATTGTAAAGAATGTCGAGTGAATTACGAATGGTATTGCGACTAGCACCGTATTCTGTCATTAATTCTCCCTCACTAGGAAGTTTATCTGTGTATTCGTGATTGTTAACTTTATCGGCTAGTGAATTGGCGATTTCTTGATATTTAAGTACCATAATTTGTTCTCCTTTAAGGAACTTGTTGGTACATATGTGGAATATACCAATATAGTAACTATACGGTGTTTATGTTGATTTAGCAAGATAAAACGATGCTTTCAAGTGTGTAGAATTAAAAATTGGTTTTTAACATTTCTGGTTTGACTTAATTTGATTGAGAAAATGAATTTTGTGAATGATTTTGAGAAACACTTTGAATATGAAAATTAAAATGCCTAAAAGTGGGTATTCCTGTACCAAAAAATGATACAAACTTTTTGACATTGTGAATAACTGAATTATATGATATATTCAAATTGTATCTAGAAAGCGATTCCAAAATTGAAGGAGGATTTCAAATGAAAATTGGTATACCTAGAGAAATTAAGAGTCAAGAAGATCGTGTAGGAATGTTTCCAGCTGGAGTTTCAGATCTTGTTAAAGCTGGTCACACATTAGTTGTTGAAACGAACGCAGGTGTCGGTTCCGGCTACCTCGATACAGACTATGAATCAATGGGTGCCACAATTGGAAGTGCTGACGACGCATGGGCTTGCGATATGGTTATTAAAGTTAAAGAACCAATGGCTTCAGAATACAAGTATTTCCGTGAAGACTTAATTGTTTACACATACTTGCATCTTGCCGCAAACAAACCTTTGACCGAGGCACTTTTAGAGAACAAAGTAAACGGTGTTGCATACGAAACGATGGTTGGACCCCAAGGTGGGTTGCCATTATTAGTTCCAATGAGTGTTATTGCTGGTAAAATGTCAGTTCAAGTTGGAGCTCACTTCTTGGAAGAACCACATCAAGGTAAAGGATTATTACTTGGTGGAACTCCGGGAGTTCGTCAAGGTAAAGTAACAGTTATTGGTGCCGGAACAGTTGGGTTTAATGCCGCTAAGATGGCGGTTGGACTTGGTGCCGATGTAACTATCTTGGATATTAATGCTAAGAGATTGGCTGAATTGGAAGATATCTTTGATGGCAGAATTCATACATTAATGTCAAATGCTCACAATATTGCGGAATGTGTTAAACATTCAGACTTAGTAGTTGGAGCTGTGTTGGTTCCTGGTGCCGCTGCACCTAAACTAGTTACTGAAGAAATGGTTAAGACGATGGAACCAGGTTCTGTTATGGTCGATATTCCAATCGACCAAGGTGGAATGTTCGAAACAAGTATTAAAGCTACAACACACGAAGATCCAGTTTACTTGTCACATGGAGTTGTTCACTACACAGTTGCTAATATTCCGGGAGCTGTTCCTAAGACCGCTACTGAAGCATTGTCGAGTGCAACACTTCCATATGCAATCCAAATCGCTAATGAAGGTCTAGAAAAAGCCAGCCGTAACAAGACTATTTTGACTGGTATTAATACGTATAAAGGTAATTTAACAGAAAAAGCCGTTGGAGCAAGTTTGGATATGAACTATTCTGAATTTTCCGCTACAATGGTATAAATGATTTTTTTCGACACTACTGACCTTGGTTGGTGGTGTTTTTTGTTGGTCAATTTTCTCAACCTATAACGCTTGTTAAATTAAGGCAAATTTTATAATCAAGTTAGCCACTTGAGAAAAACTGAATAAAAAAACACCAAGACGAAAAAATCAGGTATCAT
>NZ_RHOO01000030.1 GCF_003946555.1 Companilactobacillus hulinensis
CGAACACAGAAGTTAAGCTTCTTCACGCCGAAAGTAGTTGGTGGGAAACTACCCGCGAGGATAGGTAGCTGCCACGCTGTTATTATTCCGGATTAGCTCAGTTGGTAGAGCATCTGACTGTTAATCAGGGTGTCGTCAGTTCGAGTCTGACATCCGGAGTTATAATACTTAGGAAAATCCTAGGTGTGTCAAATATTACATCTAGTTCATATGAATTAGATGTTTTTTTTACAGAAATGTAAGATATGCCATATCTATTTTCCTAATTATGGAGAGTTGTCCGAGTGGCTGAAGGAGCATGATTGGAAATCATGTATACGGGTTTTGCCTGTATCAGGGGTTCAAATCCCCTACTCTCCGTTCTTAAAAAGCTCAATCCTTTTATATCAAGGGATTGAGCTTCTTTTTTTAACGATGACTACATTTGTGACAACATTTGTATGATTTTGAGATTCTTCATACATTGAATTAAATATATATATGTAAATGATTATAAAAAAGTATGTTCAAAACATAAAACTATATGGTATAATTTTATCTGTTGAAAAAATACATATGCACCTATAGCGCAATTGGATAGAGTGTCTGACTACGAATCAGAAGGTTGCAGGTTCGACTCCTACTAGGTGCACTACTAAAAAAGATATACCCTAAAGGGTATATCTTTTTTTTATGCTTCACTAATTGAATTAACGAATTCATGGTAATAGGTTTCTTCGCCAGTTTCATTGATAGTTATATTGTTTAGATTTGCAGAGTGTAGATCTGATTCGTTGACATTTAATGTATGAGTAAATGTTGCATTACCAATTAGATGTATACTACTATCTTCTTTGCGTTCTGCTAATTGAATATTTGTTTTAACCATGCCGCCCGGATTATAAACGGTAATATCGTCGTCTGAATCAAAGTAATCTTCGTTCAGCATTGCAAAGGCTAACGATGTTGCTGACATGCCTGTACCGCAGGCATTGGTGAATCCCACACCTCGTTCATAGGTTTGGACGAACAACTTGTTCTTATCTAGGATTTCACAAAAGCTGACATTCACACCTTCAGGGAAGTAAGTATTAGGGGCATTCAAGGCTTGGCCTAATTCTCCTAAGTCATCTTCGTCTACTTCGTCAACAAAACTGATTAAGTGAGGATTTGGAACGGCAATGGCTGTAAACTTTTGTCCATCAATGAATTCTGGTATATCCTCATTTATCATTTCTAGTTTATCTTTGTATGCGAATGGTAAATCTTTCTTTGCAAATGAAATGGGTGATATCTCGACACTGAATGCTGGGACATTATTGTAGAAGTTATCAGATTTTTTGACCTCTAGATTGGTTTCAAATGTTTCGACTTTGAATGAGTCTTGGTTAAATTTTTCAGATAAATATCGACTAACGGTTCTTAATCCATTACCGCACATCTTTGCTTCGCTGCCATCAGCATTAATTACTCGCATCTGGCCAAGACAGTCATTAAACTTAGAATCATTAACAACTAACAGGCCGTCCGCTCCGTCTAAAATGTTGTTTGAGGGATTACAAAGCTTGATGGCGAGTTGTTTTAATTCTGTATCGTCTAATTGATTTTCTAGTGTTGTTTGATCTAGGATGAAAAATTGATTTTCTGATCCGTGAACTTTTAGAAGTTGAGACATTTTTTTCACCTCATAAATAAATTAATTAAAAAAAGTATTATAGATTGCACGTACTGCTTTGTCTGCATCTTTTGATTGAGTTCCGATCATCACGGAGATACGTGATGCACCTTGGTTGAGCATATGGATTGCAATGTTATTTTGAGTTAGAGAATCTATGATTTCTCCCATTGTATCTACGGTATGAGCTAATCCTTCGCCAACGACCATAATAATGGCATAATCATCTATCCATTCCAAATAATCAGGTTGTAGGACTTCTTTTACTTCGTTGCAAAGGTTCTTTATTGTTTCGTCATTTAATTTGCTCTTATCGAAGATAATTGTCAAATCATCAATACCTGAAGGCATGTGTTCATATGGAATATCATATTTATAAAAAATCTTGAGTAATTTCAATGTGAATCCAACTTCTTTATTCAAGAGGTAGCGGTGCAGGTATAATGCTGAAAATCTTTTTGAGCTGGCGATTCCGGTAATTGGATTGGCTGGGTTAAAAAGAAATTGTGATGGAACTATTAATGTGCCTGGGGCACTTGGATTGTTGGTATTCTTGACATTGACTGGTACCTGGCCTTCTACTGCTGGAATAATGGCTTCGTCTTGAAATACTGAGAATCCTGCATACGATAATTCTCGCATTTCTCTGTATGACATTTTTTTGATGGCCTGTGGGTGATCGACCACATGGTTATTAGCAACATAGATTGCATCTACGTCAGTGAAGTTTTCATACATATCGGCATGAAATCCACGACTAAGAATTGCACCGGTGATGTCTGATCCGCCACGTGTGAATGTGTAAATGGATCCATCTGTGCTGTATCCGAAGAAACCTGGAAAAATTATTTTTGTATCATCCAACTTGATTTTTTCTAAATTAGAATAGGTTTCCGGAAGAACATCAGCGTTATTTGGTTCTCCACCAACCAAGAATCCCGCATCTTTTGGATTTAGAAATTTAGCTGCGATGCCTTCGTGATTCAATACATCTGCGAGCATAATGGCATTCATATATTCGCCGTGTGCTTTGAATGCGGCCATGAGGTGTTCATCATCGATATAGTTATCTGTAGCAAGATCTGCAATTTTGTCTTTGATGGTATTCATAGTCGAATCGTCTAGTTCATAATAATCGCTTATTTCTTGGTATCGAGATATTATTTGGTCATATACTTCATGGAAGTCTTCTTTATTTAAGACTTTATTGGCGTATTTGATTAGTAGATCAGTAACTTTTATATCTCCATCAAAACGTTTACCAGGAGCTGATGTGACGACAACTTTTCGATCACTATCACTACTTACAATATCTATAACCTTTTGGAACTGTTCACCATCTGCTAGTGAACTACCGCCAAACTTGACGACTTTCACATAAATCACCTCATTAATTTTAGAAACATTAATACATTTTTAATGAAGAGTGTATCAGTTTTACGTGTTAAAACAAGATAATTGTTTAAAATATTAGAAAAAATGTTTAAATTACCTAATTAGGGTTGACGTATTATTAGAGTTGTTATAATCTTTTTAACAACAAAACAAAAGAGGTCGCAACTGACATTAGTAAATAAGGGAGTCACTGCATGGCGTTGAACTTATCGAAAGGGAATGTTGCCGAAGCGTTGGAATTGCAGAATCCAATGTGCTGGGACGTATTAACAAGAGGATACGGACTGTCGCAACAAAAAGTCGTTGCGGTGCGCTTATGACAATTACGATGCAGAATATTTGTAATTTTGGATCTCTTTGTTTTTTAAGCAAAGGGATCTTTTTTTATCCCACCAGAAGAAAGGTTGTTTGATTATGATCAGTAGTGAATTAGAGAGTTCTAATGGACATTTGATTTTAGGCGGTGTTGATAGTGTTGACTTGGCACACAAATATGGCACTCCGTTGGTAGTTTACGATGTTGGTGAAATTCGTAAGCAAATTCAAGATTTCAGAACTGGTTTTGAAGATAGTGGTTTTAAATATGAAATTAGTTATGCTAGTAAAGCATTTGCCACTGTAGCTATGTATCAAGTTTTGAAGCAGGAACATCTACATACTGATGTTGTTTCTGGGGGAGAATTATTTACAGCATTGAAGGCAGGATTTCCTGCTGAAAAGATTAGTTTCCATGGTAATAACAAGTCATTAGATGAATTAGAGATGGCTGTTGATAATCAAATTGGTGTTATTATCATTGATAATTTTTATGAAATTAAGTTACTTGAAAGAGTTCTGAATGAAAAAAAGGCATCGATCAATGTGATGTTAAGATTAACACCTGGTATTTCAGCACATACTCACAAATATGACCAAACCGGTCAAGTTGATAGCAAGTTTGGTTTTGATGTTGAGTCCGGTCAAGCTGAAAAGGCACTTCAGTTGGTAATGAAGAATGAAAATATGAATTTGATTGGTATTCATGCTCATATTGGTTCACAGATTTTTGGGATTGAAGGATTTACTTTACTTGCTCATAAGATGGTAGAAATTGTTGCTGATTGGCACAAAAAATATAATTTCACAGCTAGGGTGATAAACCTTGGCGGTGGATTCGGAATCAGTTATACTGCCGATGATGAACCAATTGCTCCGAGTGTATTCATCAAACAAATTACTGATACGATCAAGGCTGATTCGCAAAATGATGATTTGCCGCTACCAGAAATCTGGATCGAGCCGGGACGTTCCATTGTTGGACCTGCTGGATACAACCTTTATACGGTTGGATCGCATAAGGATATTCCTAATTTGAAATCATACATTAATGTTGATGGTGGTATGGGTGATAATATTCGTCCAGCTCTTTATCAAGCTAAATATGAGGCTGTGGTAGCGAATAATATGGATGCCAAAGCTACACAAGAGGCACACGTTTCAGGTAAGTACTGTGAATCAGGAGATATTTTGATCGACTCGGTCAAACTTCCAGAGGTTGAACCTGGGGATGTACTTGCAATGTTAGATACTGGTGCTTATGGATATTCGATGGCATCAAATTATAATCGTAATCCTAGACCAGCGGTTGTCTTTGTTGAAAATGGTCAAGATAAATTAGTTGTAAAACGTGAGTCATATGAAGATTTAACAAGATTAGATTTGAATTACTTATAAGGTACAAAAATTGGAGGAAATGTCATGAGCAAGATGGATGCTGAAGAAATTATTAATTATATAGGAAACGCCAAGAAAGTTACTCCTGTGAAAGTTTACGTTAATGGGGATGTTTCGAAGCTGGATGTTCCTTCAACTGTTAAATCATTTTTGAATGAATCAACTGGAATCTTGATCGGTGATTATTCAGATATTCAACCACTTCTAAAGGATGTTGATGATTATTATGTTGAAACGGCTGCTCAAAACTCAGCTGTTCCAATGCTTGATATTAAAGGTATCAATGCACGTATTGAGCCTGGTGCAATCATTCGTGATCAAGTTGAAATTGCTGATAATGCTGTAATTATGATGGGTGCAGTTATCAATATTGGTGCTGAAATCGGTAAAGGTAGCATGATCGATATGGGTGCTGTTCTTGGCGGACGTGCTATTGTCGGCGAGAATTCACATATTGGTGCTAATTCGGTTCTAGCTGGTGTTATCGAACCAGCGTCCGCTGATCCTGTACGAATTGGTAACAATGTAACGGTTGGTGCTAATGCAGTTGTTCTTGAAGGTGTCCAAGTTGGAGATAACGCAGTTGTTGGTGCTGGTGCAGTTGTTACTAAGGATGTTGCTCCTAACGAAGTCGTTGTTGGGGTTCCGGCTAAAGTTATCAAGGTGAAAGATCAACAAACCACAGATAAGACTCACATTGAGAATACTTTAAGGAAGTTGTAATTATGGTTTTAACTTCGGATGAACTGATTCAAATCAGAAGACATTTTCATCAAATCCCAGAATTGGCGTTACAAGAGACACAAACTCATGCCTATATAAAGGAAGTCATTTCTAAGTTTTCTCAGAATTTTATCGAATATAAAGAAATCCCAGAACTTCCAACGGCATTACTGGTTCGTATTGCAGGTAGCAATCCACAACGTACAATAGGCTATCGTGCTGATATGGATGCATTGCCTGTTACAGAGAATAATGGTTTGGAGTATTCTTCAACACATGATGGTGTTATGCATGCGTGTGGTCATGATATTCACATGACTGTTGCGTTAGGAATTTTGAACTATTACTCTGAACATCAACCTAAAGATAATCTGGTATTCTTTTTTCAACCGGCTGAAGAGAGTGAAAGTGGTGGCCGTCAAGCCTATGACTTGGGTGTATTCAGTGGCAAATATAAAGTTGATGAATTCTATGGGTTACATGATAATTCGGATTTGCCAACTGGTGTGATCGGTTGTCGTAACGGAACTTTGTTCGCTGGAACAACTGAAGTTAATGTGATTATTCATGGTAAGAGTGGTCACGCTGCTTATCCACATGAGGCCAACGATGCAGTTGTTATAGCTGCTAATTTCATTACTCAGGTTCAAACGATTATTTCTAGAAATATTGATCCTACTAAATGTGGAGTTATTACTTTTGGAAAACTTGAAGCTGGAACGATCAGAAATGTTATTTCCGGTACAGCTCGAATTGAAGGTACTATTAGAGGATTGACTCAAGATATGATTGAATTTATCCGCGAAAGAATTGTCGAAGTTGCCAAGGGATTGGAAATGTCTTTCAATGCAAAAATTGATATTGAATATAATCAAGGTGGATATTTTCCAGTTGAAAATAATCCTGAGTTAACAACTAGATTTATTAATTATATGAAGCAGTCAAATGCGAAGTATCAAGATATGGCACCGGCGATGACTGGCGAGGATTTTGGTTATTTGCTAAATAAAATCCCCGGAACAATGTTCTGGTTAGGTGTTGATAGTCCTGGATCATTGCATTCAGCAGACTTTTTACCACATGAAGCGGCAATTAAAGATGGTATTGAAGCATTTACTGGCTTTTTAAATTACCGAATGAATTCGGAGGAAAATTAGATATGTTAGAAAATGTAGATTTAATGACAGCAATCGTCACCCCATTTACTGATGACGGTCAAAATATTGATTTTGATGCACTAGAAAAGTTGACCAATCACTTATTGGATACTGGTTCAAAAGGATTCGTTATTGGTGGTACTACTGGTGAAACGCCAACATTAACTGAGGTTGAAAAGTTGTTACTATACAAACGATTCGTTCAAATCGTTGATGAACGTGTTCCAATAATTGCCGGTGTTGGTAGCAATAATACTCAAGGTACGATTGATTTCATCAATAAAGTTGCTGAAATCAAAGGTATCGACATGGTATTAGTTGTTGTTCCTTATTACAACAAACCTAATCAACGTGGAATGATTGCTCATTTTGAAACTGTTGCTGATAATTCACCATTACCTGTAATGATTTATAACATTCCAGGTAGAACTGGTGTCTTGATGGAGAAGGAAACAGTTGTCACTTTGTCTCAATATCCAAACATCGACGGGGTCAAGCAATGCAATACCATGGAGGACTTGGAGTATATCGTTGAACACACCTCCGATGATTTCGCCGTCTTCAGTGGTGAAGATGCTCAGGCATTATTTGCAAAAGTTATTGGTGCTAACGGTGTTGTCTCAGTTGCTTCACATATATATGGTGATTTGATCTCAGATATGTACACGCAATTGGAAACAGGAGATTACAAGGCTGCAGGTGCAATTCAACGTGAACTTACGCCAAAAATGGCGGCATTATTCATGTATCCATCTCCATCACCAACTAAGGCTGCATTGAATGAAATTGGCTATCATGTCGGTGGCTGTCGTTTGCCGATATTGCCATTAAATGACGAAGAAAAAGATATTTTATTTAACAAGTTGAACATTCAGGAGGTAATCAAGTGATTAAAATAATCGTCTCAGGTTTCAGTGGTTCTATGGGTCAAAAGGCTGTACATATGGTTAATGATACAGAAGGTTATCAATTGGTAGGTGTTTACAATCCCATTGAAAAGGATTTGAATCCAGATTCTTATGATTATTTGGATTCATCAGTCAAAGTCTATAACGACTTATCACAAATCGATGTCGATGCCGATATTTGGGTAGATTTCAGCATTCCTAGTGCGGTGTTTGATAATACTGAATTTGCGATTGAACATGGGTATCGTCCTGTTATTGGAACTAGTGGTTTGAGTGAAGATCAAGTTAATAAGCTTAAACAATTGGCCGATGATCATAAAGTAAGTGGAATTATTGCTTCAAACTTTGGTATCTCAGCAGTATTGATGATGAAATTTGCTCAAGTTGCTGCAAAGTATTTTGATCAAACTGAAATCGTTGAAACTCATCATCAAGATAAACTTGATGCACCATCTGGAACTGCGATGAATACAGCACGCTTGATTCATGAAGTTCAGCAAAAAGACCAAGAGGAGAATCCTAATGAGTCGGATCCATTGGGTACTCGTGGTGGAGATTATCATGGTATTAAAATTCACGCCATTCGTTTGCCAGGATTCATCGCAGATGAAGAAGTGATATTTGGTAGTACAGGTGAAAATCTTGTTATCAAACAAAGTACTACTGATCGTGAGTCGTTCATGAAAGGTGTCAAGCTTGCAATTAATGAAGTTATGAAACGTGATGAACTAGTTATCGGATTGGAAAAAATTATTTAATAAATCGGAGATGTCGTTATGCCAGAATTAGCAAAGAGTGTTTCAAATATATGTAATACCTTGGTCAAACCATTAGGGGATGACAAGATCCTTGAATTCAATGCTGCAATTGCGGGAATTCCTGGAATTGTAAAATTAACTTTGGGAGAGCCAGACTTTAATGTGCCAGAGCATGTTAAAGATGCTGCCATCAAGAGTATTGAAGAAAACGATTCCCACTATACTCCACAAAAGGGTATTCCTGGTTTGCGTAAGGCAATTAGTAATTACTTAGCTAAAGATTACGACGTCTCATATGATCCTAATACTGAAATTATTGTAACTATTGGTGCTACAGAAGCTATTTATACTTCGTTGTACACAATTATGAATCCTGGCGACAAGATTATTGTTCCTACGCCAACATTCTCAATCTACATGGATGATATTAAGATTCTTGGGGGTACTCCTGTTGAAGTTGATACTTCTAAGGACGGATTCAAGATCACTCCTGAAAAGCTTCAACATGTCTTAGAGAATGAAGGAGCTGGGGCTAAAGCCATGATTATTAATTATCCCGGTAATCCGACCGGAGTTGTCTATACTCGTGCTGAGATCGAAGCCTTGGCTGATGTACTAAGGGACAAAGAAATATTTGTTATTTCTGATGAAATCTACAGTCAATTAGTATACGGTGAAAAACACGTTTCATTCGCAAATGTATTGCCTGAACAAACTATTCTAATCAATGGATTGTCTAAGTCACATGCAATGACAGGTTACAGAATTGGATATATCGCCGCACCTAAGGGCTTCGTTGATGAAGCCGCTAAAGTGCATTCATTTACTGTCACTTGTCCATCTAATCCAGCTCAATACGCTGCAAAAGAAGCTCTTGAAAATGGATTAGATGATCCTATTGCAATGCGTAAGGTTTATAAAGAACGCCGTGATTATATTGTTGCGGAATTAAACAAATTAGGCTATGAAACAGTTGAACCTGATGGTGCTTTCTATGTTTTCCCTAAGATTCCTGTTGAATTTGGATTAACATCAGATCAATTCTGTCGTCAATTAGCTACAGAAGCTAAGGTTGGTGTTGTTCCTGGAGATGCCTTCGGTGCTGCTGGAGAAGGTTACTTCAGAATTTCGTATGCTACATCTATGGATGCTATCAAAGAAGGAATTAAACGTCTGGCTGAATTTACTGACAAATTATTACAAAAAAACTAATTAAATGAGTAAATCTGTTATAGAATAGAATATATACATAAAGATTAGGAGCGTTAGTTATGCCAAAATTAGATTCATCTGTTAAAGATGTTGTGAATGAAACGATTGCACCAATGGGAATTTCTCAGATTAGATATTTTGCACAAAAATTTGCTAAAATTCCTGGAATTATCAAATTAACATTAGGTGAACCAGATTTTAATGTTCCTGAACATGTTAAGGAAGCGGCCATCAAGAGTATTCAAGATAATAAATCACATTATTCTGAACAACGTGGAATAATTGGTTTGAGAAAAGCTGTTTCAAGTTATTTGAACAAGCAATATGATGTTGATTATGATCCAGAATCAGAAGTAATCGTTACTATCGGTGCTACTGAAGCTGTTTTCATCTCGTTAGCGGCAATTATTAATCCTGGTGATAAAGTTATTATTCCTACACCAACGTTTGCACTGTATATTCCAATCGTTCAGGTATTGGGTGGAACTCCTGTTCAAGTTGATACAACACCTGATAATTTCCAATTAACTGGAAAGAAGTTGGCTGAAGTTATTGATCGTGAAGGCGCTGATAAAGTTAAGGCATTGATTCTTAACTTCCCTGGTAATCCAACTGGATTCGTGTATTCTAAAGAACAATTGGAAGAACTCGTTGATGTTGTTAAAGATAAGTCGATGTTTGTTATTTCAGATGAAATATATGCTGAATTAACTTATGGTCGCAAACACGTTTCACTAGCTAAATTGATGCCGGGTAAAACAATTCTGATTAACGGACTTTCTAAGTCACATGCAATGACTGGATACCGTATCGGTTATGTTGTTGGACCTGCCGCCTTTATTGAGAATGCAGGTAAGATGCATGCTTATACTGTAACGGCCCCATCTAATCCAGCTCAATACGCTGCACAAGAAGCATTGGAGAATGGAATTGATGATCCAATTGAAATGCGTAAGATTTACCAAGAACGTCGAGATTATATTGTTGGTCAGTTAAATGATATTGGCTACAAGACTATCTTGCCTGAAGGTGCTTTCTACACTTTCTCAAAGATTCCTGAAAAGTTTGGAATGACAGAGGTTGAGTTTGCTGAAAAACTTGCTGAAGAAGGTAAGGTCGGTGTCACTCCTGGTTCTGCCTTTGGTAAAGGTGGAGAAGGCCATTTCAGAATGTCTTACGCATCATCAATGGAAGATATTCAAGAAGCTATGAAACGTCTACGTGCGTTCACAGAATCATTAGAAAACTAAATTAAGATATAAAGGATGAATATTATGAGTGAAGGTTATGAAGTAGCTATTTTAGGTGCAACGGGTGCCGTGGGAACTCGTCTAATTCAACAATTGGAGCAATCAACAATTCCTGTATCAAAGGTAAGATTATTAGCATCAAGCCGTTCAGCAGGTAAGAAACTTCAATTCAAGGGTGAAGATGTTGTTGTTGAAGAAGCTAAGCCAGAATCATTTGAAGGTGTTGACATTGTCTTAGCATCTGCTGGCGGTGCGGTTTCTAAGAGACTATTACCTGAGGCTGTTAAACGTGGCGCTGTCTGTGTTGATAACACTAGTGCATTCAGAATGGAACCAGATGTTCCGTTGGTTGTACCAGAAGTTAACGAAAAAGCTCTTTATAATCATCATGGGATCATCGCAAATCCTAACTGTTCAACTATTCAAATGATGGTTGCACTTGAACCTATCAGAAAGGCCTTTGGTTTGAAGCAAATCATTGTTTCAACATATCAAGCAGCATCTGGTGCTGGTCAAAGTGCCTTGAATGAATTATATAGTGAAGCTCAAGATTACTTAGATGGTAAGGATATGTCTGCTGACATCTTCCCAACTAAGGGTGATAAGGAACACTATCCATTAGCATTTAATTTGTTGCCACAAATTGATGTTTTGGAGGACAATTTATACTCACACGAAGAGTGGAAGATGATTCATGAAACTAAGAAGATCATGCTTGGTGACATGGATGATCCTAAGATCAAAGTAACTGCAACATGTGTCCGTGTACCTGTTCCTATCAGCCATGGTGAGTCAATCTATATTGAAGTTGAAGATAAAGAAAATGCTAGTGTTGAAGCAATCCGTAAGTTAATTCAAGATGCACCTGGTGCAGTTCTCCAGGATGATCCTGCACATCAAATTTACCCACAGCCTATTAATGCAACTGGCAAGCGTGATACATTTGTTGGACGTATTCGTCCAGATCTTGAAAATAAAGGTGCATTCAATATGTGGGTCGTATCAGATAACCTACTAAAGGGTGCTGCTTGGAATACAGTTCAAATTGCTGAAAGATTAGTTGCTGATGATCTTGTTGAAGTAAAATAATATTTGATTATTTATTTATTGATTGGGTCTCGTTTGGTAGTATGGAATACATGCTATTTGATGAGACTTTTTTGTGTTTTTAGTATTTTAGAGGAGTGATTTGTATGGAAGAGGTACAAACTGATGAGGGTTATACGACTTTTCATGATGGAATAAAAAGTTGTTTGCCAACAGTTTTGGGGTATTTGGGAATAGGATTTTCGTTTGGAATAGTTGGAATCAACTCTCATCTTAATTTATTCGAGATAACATTGATGTCAGCAATCGTATATGGGGGAAGTTCACAATTTGTCATGTGTGGGTTGTTGTTGGCAAATACATCAATAACTGGTATCGTTATGACGGTGTTCTTAGTTAATTTGAGACATTTGCTGATGAGTATGACTGCAAGTCCACATTTTCGTGAAGAGTCACTTTTAAGTAATATTTCTATTGGTTCGCTGTTAACCGATGAATCATTCGCAGTGTTTTCTACCACTGTCGCACAGGAAAAGCATTTCTCATTGCGTTGGATGGAAGGTTTGAATGTTACTGCGTATATAACTTGGATCGTAGCGACATTTCTTGGTGGTCTAGTTGGTAACTTTATTAGCAATCCAGAACAGTTTGGGTTGGATTTCGCGCTGACGGCCATGTTTGCGGGCTTGTTTTTAACACAGTTTGAATGGGAATTATCAAAAAGTATGAAGAAGTCTATTTCAGTTGTACTTACTGTAACTATTAGTTTAATTATTCTGCTATATTTTTTCAGTTCATCTGTTGCGGTTATTATCTCCGCACTGCTGGGATGTTTTGTTGGGGGGCTCCTTCATGATAAGTAAGAGTGTCCTATTAATATTGATTGGTAGTGCATTAGTAACTTGGATCCCTAGGATTACACCATTTATCTTGGGAAAAATGGTGAAGTTTCCTGCTATTGTTACTAGATTTTTGGAGTATTTGCCGCTTTCAATTTTATGTGCGTTGCTACTTGAAACAGTGTTCAGTGCCAAGACAGGTACGATTCCAACGCCTAAGTGGGATGTAGTGCTTGCACTAATACCAACCGTTATAACGGCTGTTTGGCTTAAGGATTTAATGAAGACTGTTATAGTTGGGATTGTTGCAATGGCATTGGTTCGATTGGTCATTTGATGAAAAAGGATTTGAAGTTCAGGTTGAGATATGAACTTCAAATCCTTTTTTGGTATATTTTAAAATCCAAAATATAAATTGACGGATTTTAAATAGAAAAATGGTATTATAAATTTAAATGTAATCAAATTACTACAAGGAGAGAATTTTGAGGAAAACTTTTGAAACTTTTTCTGAAGGTGTACTTAATTTATTTGCCAATGTAGGAGTGGTTATACCGTATTTTTTCTGTTTATCACTGTATAACCATAATAAAAGTATTACAGCCTATGTTCTTCCATTCTTGATGCTGTACACATTTAGATCAATTGGGATGTTGCTGACGGTCTACATACCGTTTTCAGCCAGTACAATGCTGATAGTGTCCAATCTATTTGGAATCATCGGATCTTTAATGATTGTTGGTTCGTTGAATCCATTCTTTGGAATTCTTGGAGGAATATTGCTGGGACTTGCTTCTAGCTGGATTTGGCCCTATTTTTTGACTATTAGGACTAAAGGACAAATTATTAATGATTTCCATATTACCAAGCTTCATTGGCAAGGTTCAATTATTGCCATGATAATTCTGGGATTAGTTGAATGGTTGTCAGTTAAATATAATACTTATAACGCTGCTTTTATTTTATTAGCACTCTTCTTCTTGATATCGTTGATTGGCAGTTACTCGATGAAGAATAAAATCAGCTTCTATCATAACGGTGGGCTTCCAGAACATGATCGAAATTATTCTATAATTGGAATAGTATTCATTACAATATTAGTGATGTTAGTATTTGCAATTAGATACTCACGATTGGAAGCAATTTCGCATGGCTTTGACTTGGTGATTGGCTTAGTCGCATTAGTGGGACTAATAATATTGCTATTGTATCAATTAAGAATACATCGTAATCTGTATCCGTTGAGCTTGGCGTCGATCAATCGTGGCGTAGTGATGAACTTCATATTGTTATATACGATATTTGACAGTAGTTTGAGGTTTGGATTCAGTACTTTATTGACGGTTTATCTGATATATCTAGCTGGATTTGAATTTGGACCATTTATTTTGAAGAAACATTTGAATATGCGCTATCCGCTATTAATACTTGGTTTGATACTTTCATTCTTCAACATAACCTACTTTGTTGGAATTCTATTATGTGCGTTGTTCGTCGGATCTGATAATTCTATTTTGAACAATTCACTCTATAATGATCCTAAGATTGAATCAGAACGTGCATTTTTAGTTAAGTATCAGCTATCGGCAGTAGGGAACATCTCACAGCAGCTATTCTATATGATAATTGTTTATATATTGGGATATGTATATAACGTTGATGTTTTGAATTTCTTCAATGTTAACGGTAGTGTTGATTCGTCGCTACTATTGATCGTTAGACTAGCAGTTACATTTGGTGTTTTGCTTTCTGCATTTGCTACATATTTATCAACTAGGAATAAAAAAAAGAGAGCTTGACGAAACATGATCAGCTTTCGACCATTAAGTCAAAGAAGACCAGTAATCCGATTTTGGATTGCTAGTCTTCTTTGTTTTAATTGGAAAAGTCTATGTGTTGTTGTACATTTATGCTGCATATTTAAGGTGAAAATAGTTATGTTGCAGTTTTTCTTTAGGTTCTACGCTGTTTTCATTTCATTGTTTAGAGTCATTTGTCCGTCCATTATTTGATAAATGTTGTCGGCAAACTCGATTAAGCGTAGGTCGTGAGTTACAACAATTACTGCGGTATCTTGCTCACGAGCTAGTGTTTGAAAGATCTTACCAACTTCAGCAACACGTTCACTATCAAGTGCGGCTGTAGGTTCGTCTGCTAGAACGATATCTGGTTGTGTGTATAATGCACGAGCAATGGCAACACGTTGGTTTTGGCCACCAGATAATTCTCCAGGATACTTGTTGATTAAATCAGAAATTCCTAGTTTTTCAAGCAATTTATTAAAGGTTGATTCATCCAGATTGTTATTCTTCTTAACTTTATTCACTAGTTGGAACTGTTCTTTAACAGTTAAGTAGGGGATAAGATTATAGGCTTGTAGGATGAAACCGATGTTATTAAGTCTCATGGCATCACGTTGTTTGTTGGACATTGATTTGACTGCTTTGCCTTCAAGTTCAACGTCACCGGTAGAAGGAGTTTGCAATCCTCCAGCAATTGTTAAAAAGGTACTTTTACCAGAACCTGATGGTCCAAGTACTAGATTCAATTCACCTTTTTTTGCGGTAAAATTAACATTCTTTAGTACATGAACACGGCTAGAACCTTCACCGTAATATTTGTTGATATTATTTAATTTTAATGTTGTCATGATTAGCCTCCAATGACACTTACTGGGTCTACTTTGAGAATTATTTTGATTGGAATGAGTGATCCGAGAAGTCCAGTGAATACTAATCCAATACTTACAGCCGATAGAATAGGAACATTAAAGCTCATTGGTACAGCGGCAGGTAGTGCCATTGCTGTAACTGCGGTCAATGCAATTCCGATAATCAATCCGCTAATTACAAGTGTGACTGATTGGGAGATGGTCGCCGAGACAAGAGTTTTTGCAGGAATTCCTTGTGCACGAAGAACTGCATAGTTCTGAATTTTTTGAATGGTTAAAATGTACAAGAACACAGCGATAACGATTAATGAAATTACCATTAGAAAGGCAATCATAAAGGTAAACGTTGAGTTTTGTGCAGAGTAACCAGGCAGTTTATTGATGAATGTAGTAGTTGAATAAGTTTTGAGTTGGGAATTCTTAGCTTTGTAGTTAGATGATTTAGAAACGATTGCACTAGCTACAAAGTCGCCCTTGACATTCTTCAAATCTTTCCAAGTTGTTAAACTACCATAGACAACGGGAGCAACGTTTAACTTAGCGTTTTTAACGAAGCCAACAATAGTGTACTTTGTGTCATTAGAGTTGAATTTGATTTTACTTCCTAATTTGTACCCATCATTTTGGAATTTTTCATCTACAACAATTTGTTTATCATTCTTTATATTGTGTCCAGATGTAAGTTTCAGTTTTTTAGCAATGAATTGATTTGTATCTAGTCCAATAAATTGTGCTGATTCTTTAGTTTTGCCAGCATCTTTTGCTACAACTGAAGCTTGTCCAATGTAAGCCTCCTTGCTTGTTAACTTGGTATTCTTTACCTCATTTTTAGAGATAAGTGATTGTGTCAGACTGATATTAGAATCTTTGTCTAAAACTACACTCTTTGCATTCCAAGATTCAATAGCATCGGTATTTTCCTGAGCTAATCCCATTGCTAAACTGGTTAGAATGAAAATCAAGTAACAGATCAATACGATCATACCGATGATCAACCCATATCTGAATTTCTCTTTTTTAATTTCTTTAAGCGATAAAAACATTTAATCATCCTCTTTTGCTAGGGTGCGCAAGACATTGCCTAGTTTCTTTAAAATCATTTCTTGAGAGCTTGGGTCTTTCATGATTCGTATGATGGCATCATGGATCATGACTTGCGTTGCCCAGAAGTATTCATTTCCGGTTATCAGATGATCATTAAAACTGGAAATAAAAAGGCTTTCGTTATGTAGTAGGTGCATTTTTACGAGAGCGTAGTAGTCGCTGTTGTAACTTCTATTAACGAATTCTCTAACTTGTTCGACGTATTCGTCAGGTTTCAATGCTCGCCGGTTATCGATTGAGACATTTTGATGAATCTCACGCAACGCCTGTTTGTATAGATAGCTATAAGCATCTTGCAAATCATCAAAGTATTTGTAGAATGCTCCACGAGCAATTCCTGATTCTTTAACAATTCGTGAAACCTGAGCTTCCGCCAAGGTATAATTTGAAAATTCTTTTAATAGTGCTTTTATAATTCGTTCTTGTTTGTCTTTGCTTAAATTGGTAAAAGTTTTAGAAACCATAATTCCTCCTTGGTGACGCTGTGTCATCTTTAACTCATGGAAATAGTATATCCAGACGGTGACACAGTGTCAATACATTTCACTTAACTTCCGATAAACCAAATTATAAATAATTATTTCTTCTTATATATAGATGGAATAAAAATTAAAATATTCAAAATAAATCTTTAAATCTGTCTCTTGATTTTTCAACTCGTTTTTGGGTGAGAATCATGAAACAATTTGAAAAAATAAATTTATATTCAGCAATCTTATACCACATATAGTGTGAAACAATTGTGTGAACATACAAGATATTGATTTAATGATTTTGACCACATATAATTAAATCAATCGATTGAAAAGGATTGTGTGTGAATATGTATGAAGTAAAAAGCCAAAATGTACTGAATTCTTTGAAGAGTATTCCGGTACTGAAGAGATCTGGTGCCAAGACAGATTTCTATCCATACAAGATACAGTTTGTATTAAGCAAACTGTTAGATAACGATAATATTATTAGCAAAATTGAAAATGACTTGGTATACAAATACCAAGATTCTTTTTTGATTGAGACAGTTCAATTACACGATGATGTGATTAGTTTGTTGAAGAAGTATCATTGTGTAACTGCAGCAGAAGAGTATCAAGAGTACTTTGATGCCGAACAACAGAATTTTGAAGATGCTACTAATGTGGAAGCCAATATTAATAAGTTATTTGGTAAAAATGAACGTATTGTTCATGAAAATGCCAACAAAGATAGTAATATCTTCAATACTCAACGTGATCTTGAAGCCGGAGTTGCCAGCAAGGCTTTGGGATTGAAGATGTTGCCTGAGTTAGTTGCCAAGGCTCATTTACGAGGTGATCTTCATTGGCATGATTTGGATTATTCTCCGGTAACACCAGAGACAAACTGCTGTCTGATCGACTTCGATGAGATGTTGACTAATGGGTTCAAGATAGGTAATGCCTGGGTATCATCGCCGCATTCCATTCAAACGGCTACTGCTCAGATGTCGCAAATCATTGCTAATGTTGCCTCACTGCAATATGGAGGATGTTCAGCTAACCGTATCGATCAATTACTTGCACCATATGCACAATTGAATTATGACAAGCACATGAAGGATGCTAAGGAGTGGGTTGTAGAATCTAAACGTGAAGAGTTTGCCAAGGCAAAAACGAAAAAAGATATTTATGATGCTATGCAAGCGTTGGAATATGAGATCAATACACTTTATTCTTCACAGGGACAGACTCCATTTACTACAATCAACTTCGGATTAGGAACTAATTGGATCGAACGTGAAATTCAGAAGTCTATTTTGAAGATTCGTATCAAGGGGTTGGGTAAGGAACACCGTACGGCTATTTTCCCTAAGTTAACATTCACTGTTAAACGTGGTTTGAACTTAAATCCACAGGATCCCAACTACGATATCAAGGAACTGGCACTTGAATGTTCTACTAAACGTATGTATCCGGATTTATTGATGTATGACAAGATTAAAGAAATTACTGGCAGTTTTAAGACTCCGATGGGATGTCGTTCATTCTTACAAGGTTGGAAGGATGAAAATGGTAAAGAGGTTAATTCTGGTCGAATGAATCTTGGAGTTGTAACTGTTAACTTGCCACGTATTGCACTAGAAGCTCAAGGTAATACTGACTTGTTCTGGGAAATATTTGAAGAGAAAATGAAGCTTTGTAAGACTGCTCTGGAGTATCGTGTTGAGCGTACTAAGGAAGCTAAACCTGAAAATGCTCCATTACTGTATATGTATGGTGCATTTGGTAAGCGTCTCAAGGCGGGCGACAGTGTTGATGAACTGTTCAAGAATCAACGTGCTACTGTTTCACTAGGTTATATTGGATTGTATGAAGTATGTACAGAATTCTTTGGTAGTCAGTGGGAAGATAACAAAGAAGCTCATGACTTTGCTGAAAGTATTGTTCGTGCCTTACGTGACAAGTGCAGTAAGTGGGCTGATGAGAGTGGATATCATTATAGTTTGTACTCAACACCGGCTGAATCATTAACGGATACTTTCTGTCGTGATGATATTGAAAAATTTGGTCGTATACCTGATATTACTGATAAGGAATATTACACAAATAGTTTCCATTATGATGTTAGAAAACATCCAACACCATTTGATAAATTAACGTTTGAAGAGGTATTTCCACACTATGCTTCCGGTGGGTTCATCCATTATTGTGAATATCCAAATTTGAAGCAAAATCCGAAAGCTTTGGAAGCTGTCTGGGATTGGGCATATGATCATGTAGGTTATTTAGGAACCAATACCTCAATTGATCAATGCTTCAAGTGTGGATTCAAAGGCGAGTTCAATGCCACTGCTAGAGGATTTGTCTGTCCTCAATGCGGCAATCATGATCCACAATTCTGTGATGTTGTTAAACGTACTTGCGGATACTTAGGTAATCCACAACAACGTCCTATGATTCATGGTAGACACGTGGAAATTGCTTCACGTAAGAAAAATATGACTTCGGAGATGATACAAAATGCAGCACAGTATGAGAAGGCCAAACAATCCGACTCCCAAAGAATGGCTAGCCAAGGATCTTAGTCAAAAATATATAGCTGACTATAAACCATTCAATTTTGTTGACGGTGAGGGTGTTCGCTGCAGTTTGTATGTCAGTGGCTGTCCATTTCATTGTCCAGGTTGTTATAACGTTGCTGCTCAAAAATTCCGCTATGGTAAGCCATATACACAAGAACTTGAAGATAAGATCATAACGGACTTGGATCATGACTATGTTCAAGGATTGACGTTATTAGGTGGAGAACCATTTATCAATACGCAAGTTTGTTTACAATTATGCAGACGAGTTCGTAAGGAATTCGGTCATGACAAAGATATCTGGTCATGGACTGGTTATAAGTGGGAAGAATTGCAAAAAGAATCTGATGATAAATTGGAATTGATCTCTTTATTAGATATCTTAGTTGATGGAAGATTCTTGCAAGATAAAATGGATCTTACTTTGCAATTTAGAGGTAGTTCTAATCAACGTATTATTGATGTCCCCAAAACATTAGAGAGTGGAAAAGTAGTTATTTGGGACAAATTAGTTAAATAAAAGAGCGTGGGAAAACACACTTAACTTTCGAGAATTAAATAGAGAGTGCAATCCGATTTTGGATTACACTCTCTATTTTGTTTAAGTGGTGGAAGTTGTGTTGTGCATTTACGCTGCAAGCTTAGTGAGTTAGGTAGTTATAGCTTTCACTATGCCAAAAATATATAGTAAGTATGTGAAGTTGGCATAAAAAAATAGGAATGTATCAAAGCTAACAACTTAATGTTATCTTTACCATAAGAGGAGGGATACTTTATGAACTCAGACAAAATAAAGCTATATAGTACCTTAACTATTGGTGTCGTTGCATTTGTATTGGAGTTTCTGTTCGGCAAGCTCCTTTGGGCTCAAGTACTGATCAGCGTTCTTGGGTTAATACTGGCACTGATAATGTTCATCGATATGATCAAAGTTCTCAAGAGTGGGAACTTTGGGATTGATCTGCTTGCAATAACTGCCATTGTTGCCACAATCGCATTAGGTCAGTATTGGGCAGGTTGGATAGTTCTGTTGATGCTTACTGGTGGAGATACTCTTGAGGAATATGCATCTAACAAAGCCAAAAGTGAATTGAAAACGTTGCTTGATAATACGCCATCACAGGCACATTTATTAGTGGATGGGACTGTCAAAGATGTTGATATTGATGATGTTAATGTCGGAGATACATTACTTATCAGGCCTAAAGAACAAGTCCCGGTTGATGGTAAAGTGATTGAGGGTGAATCAAACGTTGATGAATCTTCGTTAACAGGTGAATCCGTTCCAGTCGATGTCACAGTTGGTTCGCACGTCATGTCTGGATCAATTAATGGGGAAACACCTTTTAAGATGGAAGCTGGAAAGGTTGCTGCAGATAGTGAGTATCAGGCAATTGTTAAGTTGGTTAAAGAATCAGCTTCCAATCCGGCTCATTTCGTTAGATTAGCCGATAAATATGCTGTTCCGTTTACAATAATTGCTTATATAATTGCTGGTATTGCATGGTACTTGTCAAAAGATCCAGTTAGAATTGCTCAGGTACTAGTGGTTGCATCTCCATGCCCACTAATATTGGCAGCTCCTATTGCCTTTGTATCAGGGATGAGTCGTACAAGTAGAAATGGTATCATCGTCAAATCTGGTACTGCTTTGGAAAAAATCTCTTCAGCCAAATCAATTGCTTTTGATAAGACGGGGACCATAACACAAGGTAAACTTGTTGTTGATAGTTTCCAATTGAAGAACGATTTCGACCAAGACACAGTTCTTGCTTATGCAGCGTCAATTGAACAAAATTCTAGTCATGTTATGGCACAGGCCATTATGGACTATGCGGTATCTAAAAACTTGAAATTGAAGAACGTTGAAAATGCTAAGGAATATACAGCCGAAGGTATTTCTGGAACAATCGATGGCCATATTGTAAAAGTCGGACAAGGTGAATTCATCACTGATGAAAAGGTCGATGAAGTTAATGGATCTGGCGTTTATATCTCAATTGATGGGAAATATGCCGGTGTTTATAGTCTGATGGATCAGATTAGACCTGAATCCAAGAAAACGATTCAACGCCTAAAGGACTTTGGAATTAAAAATATCATGATGATTTCTGGAGACAAAAAAGAAGCAACTGATTTAGTTGCTTCGGAGGTTGGTATTACGCAGACATATCCAACCAGTTTGCCTGCTGATAAAGTAAAAATTGTCCAAAACTTAGGGAAGGATTACCACCCTGTAATTATGGTCGGCGATGGTGTCAATGATGCTCCTGCGCTTGCATTAGCTGATGCAGGTATAGCAATGGGATACAAAGGCGCCAATGCCGCAAGTGAATCAGCTGATGCTGTTATTTTAAAGGATGACCTGAGTAAGGTAGGAGAGGTCGTTAAGATTTCTCGTGATACTTTGAAAGTTGCTCGTGAGGCAGTTTTGATTGGTATTTTTATCTGTATCATTCTGATGATAATTGCCGGATTTGGACTGATTCCAACTATAATTGGTGCCATGTTGCAAGAAGTCGTCGATACAGTAACCATTCTCTATTCACTACGTGCTAGAAGTGACAAATTATAGCCAGCCATATGAATCAAGATTCATATCTTTTTTGTACATTTTAGAAACATAAGGATTACCTTCAACGATGAAACGCATTTTTTTAGAAGTCCAGGGCTCTTTATTCGGTACACCAATTCTTGGTGTGGCTAGAATATTTTTGGGAGTCTTGGCTTTTTTTTCTGAAAAAGTGAAATTATCAGAGTTTAATAAAGTACCAGATAATTCTTTATCACGTATCCCAAAGGCTCTGATCCATTTTGCTGGTCCATTGGATACATCAAATCCAGTTTTGTGACGATTTTCTTCCATCATTTCAATACCATCAATGGGTTGCAGACCACGAATAAGGACACCGTTTGGTGTACCGGCTTTTTGAATACTTATATCCATATCAAGCCAGCTATGGATGGAATAGATATAAATAGTTCCACCAGCCTGGTATAGTGGATCATTTGAAGGTGTATGTCGTCCATCGTAACTGTGTGCTGCCATGTCATCTGGTCCAAGGTATGCTTCAGTTTCCACAATGAGTCCGGAGAATTTACCTTGCTCAGAATTATATGTAAAAGTATGTCCCAGCATATCTCTGGCAATATCCATTGTTTCGTTGTTTTCGAAGTAATTTTGTATATCCAATATGTTCCTCCAATAATTTTTTTAAGAAATATAAGAAAAAGACTTGTGTCGTCTTTATACTTAATATATAATATTTTTTGTGCTTGAGAAAGAGGTACTTATCTAATACCTTTTATAAGTAAAAAATGACCCGTTGGTCAAGTGGTTAAGACACCGCCCTTTCACGGCGGTAACATGGGTTCAAATCCCGTACGGGTCACTATTTGGAGGATTAGCTCAGCTGGGAGAGCATCTGCCTTACAAGCAGGAGGTCACAGGTTCGATCCCTGTATCCTCCATCGAATAGTTCAATTTAGTCAGGACATTATGTTCTGACTTTTTATATGAAATAAATCATTTTTAAAACGCACTAAATA
The DNA here is from genome assembly GCF_003946555.1 of Companilactobacillus hulinensis. GTDB lineage: Bacteria > Bacillota > Bacilli > Lactobacillales > Lactobacillaceae > Companilactobacillus > Companilactobacillus hulinensis. The sequence goes on from NZ_RHOO01000030.1 coordinate 23,021, forward strand.
CGCCACTAGAAATTGCAGAAAAAAGATAGTATACTGCA
>NZ_RHOO01000031.1 GCF_003946555.1 Companilactobacillus hulinensis
TGGCACCACGGTGATACTGTGTTAAAGTAGATATGCTCATAGTAAATGTCTTCTTTCATGGTCTGTTTAGTCACTACCATTGTAAAACATTTACTATGGGTATTTTTTTTGATTAGGTGTTCGGATTAATTTTACAATTCACGACAACAAATAAAAAATAAACTAGTCGTAAGAGGTTAGAATATTTGTTACTTTGCATACAACACTGCAATAGCATTATTAAAATCAGGTTCAATCGGCAAAATATTAACTAATTGCTGATTAGGTTTGATTTGATCAGTTAAAACCTCACGGTAATAGCTATTCTTTTCGACGACTGATCCAGAAAATGCCAAACTGACTGTTGAATTGTGCCAATTAGTTTTACTTATAGCAATGTTGATCTGAGATCCTAATCCGTTAGCGGCTGTCTTAATAATTGATTCAGCCACTGTATCCCCAGCTTCAGCACGTTTCAAAACAAATGGTGTGAAGTCTGCGACATCTTTTTTATCCAATTTATAAAAGATGTTAAGCAAATCAGAGATATCTTTAGCTCCAATTTCCTTCAAAAATGACTTGGAAAAATCTGATACCTCGTCCAAATCTGTCTCTTTAGTAACTTGTTGAAACGCTAATTTACTAATTTGATAACCGCTGCCTTCATCACCAAGAAGATGACCCCAGCCACCAACACGTATCGGTTTATCGTCAACAATTCCCATAACGACGGATCCAGTACCAGAAATTGCAACCAAACCATTTTGACCTTTCAAGCGAGCAAGTAAGGCCAATTGAGCATCATTAATAATATTAATATTCAACTTGGGGAAATCCAGTTCTGTGATCAACTCATCAGTTCTGTTAAAGGCACTCAATCCAGCAATCCCGATCAATACCCTCAAGCAATTATCAGCATCAAGCTTTTGTAGAATTTCAAAAATAGCTGTATGAATATTCTTCACTGCCAATTTTGGATCAACCGCCAAATTAGCTGGACCTTGGACACTTTTCATCAAATTATTGCCTTGTTTATCATATGCAATTGCAACAGTATGCGTTCCGCCACAATCAATTCCAATCAAAAATTCTATCATTGTTAATTCTCCTTTAATTGATTGCTTCGCGGACAAATCCGTTGGATTCTTTTAACTTTGCTCTAGCTTCTGTAGCTGAGAAACTAGTCAAAGCCATAACGATAGCTACTTTCACATCTTTATCTGCATCCAAGAATAATTTTTCTGCAGTAGCTTTATCTACACCAGTTGCTAAACTAATAATTCTCTTAGATCTCTCGATTAATTTCTCGTTAGTAGGTTTTACATCGATCATCAGGTTCTTATATACTTTGCCGATCTTGATCATTGATGTAGTCGAAATAATATTAAGCACCATTTTTTGTGCTGTTCCAGACTTCATTCTTGTGGAACCAGACAACACTTCTGGTCCAGCATCTATTTCAATAGCAATATCCGAATAAGAACTGATTTTTGCATTCTTATTACATGCCAGACTTATTGTGTGACTCCCTACTTTTTGAGCATATTTTAATGCACCAATTACATAAGGTGTACGTCCACTAGCAGCGATACCTACAACAGTATCATTCTTAGTCAAGTTGATTTTCTTGAGATCTTCCATGCCCAAGTCATAAGAATCTTCGGCACCTTCAACTGCATTTGTCATGGCCTTTTGACCACCAGCTATCAATCCTTGAACCATTTCAGGATCAGTTCCAAAAGTTGGAACACACTCAGCTGCATCTAGCACACCCAAACGTCCACTAGTACCAGCTCCCATGTAGATCAAACGTCCATTTTTTTGAAATGAATCAACAACCAATTCAATAGCTTCAGTGATATTAATAATTTGTGGTTTAATGCTTGCACTAACCTTGCCATCTTCATTATTGATCAAGCTAACTATTTCTGAAGTAGACATCTGATCTAAGTTTGAGCTATTTGGATTTTGTTGTTCTGTTGTTAATGAACCAATTTTTTCATTCATAATATTTTCCTCTTATTCTAATTAAACGATTTGAAATAAAACCAACAAAATAGGAGCATTCTACCAGATGATAGCATGCTCCCAAAAGTTTAAGAATTAAAAGTTTCGAATCGAAACTTCATCCATGGTTTGATATAAGGTATCAAAATTTGTTCTACATCAGCCACATGACCAACAACATTCTTGTGTTGACCAACGTTAGGCATTTGCTGCTTAACAATATTGACTTCACCTTTGTATTGGCCGAACGAATCGTTACCAATAGTGATATCTCCTGGATTCAATTCTTCAATCGTATTATTAGCAGGAATACTCTCACCTTTATACTTCAATTTAACAAAAGTAGAACGGATACTGTAACTATTAATATCTCCACGATTGAAATGTTGATAATTCAATAAAATGTCTTTTTCAATTTGCGTAACATTTGAAGAAAAATCAACCGCTAAGCTTAATTGATCTTGGTTTACTTGACTCAGCTTCTTCAATTCATCTTCACTAGCGAATTGATTACTGATCAAGACATCATCGATCAAACCAGTTGCTAGTAGATGCTTTGCTTGAACTTCAATTGGCAAGTCACGATGCATCTCTAGTGTTGGTAATCCATCATTGAACGGATGCGGACCGGTAGTTGCTACTTGTGACGTTACAAATGCTGCGGTCTTCAAACCTAACTTCTTGTACTTTTCGGTACATTTAGTGAAGAAATCTAGATCAAGTCCAGTGAATCGTTGTGGATAGAAGTTATGACATCCACTAAGACGCTTCTTATTAGGAACATATGACATAATGTTCTCAATATTTCCGGCATCAGAAGATAGATTAAGTTCAATGTTGAGATCTGAATCTTCATAACTCATTAACGATTCAGTCAAACCATCAAAATTAGCATCTAATCGAATAGCACTAGCTCCGATTTCTTTGAATAAGTTCAAATTATGGTAATCAACCCCTAAGATACCAAACAATCTAGGATTGACGTCCAAAGTGACCTGCATTTTTAAGTCATTAGCAACTGTAAAGATTTCTTTGAATTGTTTTAATACAGCATCCCTATTCTCTGGTGTAACCTCCAAAAGACTTGCAAAGACTCGCTTAAATCCGTATTTGGCAGCCAATTGAAGATAACTAATGTTCTCCTCAGTTGTAGCCTTATTGGGATAAATTGAAATTCCTAACATCTAATTAACTCCTTTATTAAGCTGTTGCTGTAGAAGTATCAGCTTTTTTAGCATCTTCTTCAGCAGCAAGCTGTTCTTTCTTCAATTGATTCTTATCCCAAACTTTGAAGAATGGATAGTAAATAAGTACAGCAACAATAATATTAATAATGTTCAAAACTGCTGCTCGCCAATCAAATCCTGTTGCCATAAATGCACCGATAGGCCCTGGAAGTGTCCATGGTACTAAGGCAATAGTACGGTTGACCAAGTGTGTGATTGTTGCTAACCATGTAATGATACCCATTGCTAATGGAGCAAAAACAAATGGAATAGCGAAGTAAGGGTTCATAACAATAGGAACACCGAAAATTACAGGTTCATTGATATTGAATATCGATGGAACAAGTGTAACTTTACCCATTGTCTTACCGAAACTTGATTTAGAGAAGAATGCTAACAAGATACATAGTGCCAATGTTGCACCGGCACCACCAACATAAACGAACCACTGGAAGAATTGTTCTGTCATATAGTGAGGAACCGTTGCGGCAGTAGCACCCTTTGAAAGTGCAGCCATATTAGCATTTAAGTTTGGATACCACAATGGCCAAAAGATTGGTGTTGCTAAAGCGGCACCGTGAATACCAAACAACCATGCAATATCTGTCAAAATAATTGGCACGATTACAGATGCTAAATTATCACGTCCGAAGTATCCAAGTGGACTGAATACCCATTGTAAGAACGCATTGATATCGAAATTAAATCCGATGTGAATTGTCCAAGCACCGACAATCAAGATAGTTGCTGGGATCAATGCTGAAAATGATGCAGCAACTGCAGGTGGTACACCATCTGGTAATTTGATTACTAAGTGGTGATCACGACATAATCTAGTTACTTCGGCTGTCAAAATGGCAGCTAACATAGCAGTAAATAATCCAGCCGCACCGAAATTAGTTAGTGGAACGACTGTAGCAGCTGCTTTCAAACCTAAGGCTTTAAAAGCTGCTGGTGTAGTTGTAATTGGTTTAACCGCTAATAGTAAGAAAATCATTACTGAAACGGCACCAGTTGAGATCTTATCAAAGTCATACTCTTCTGCTAAACGACCAGCGATAGCAAAAGCAGCGTAAATTGACATGAATCCCATTGAAAAGTTAATTGGAATTGCTAAACCCGCTGCATATGGTTGAATGAATGTCTTCCATGCATCAATTGGCATTTGTGTAAGAATCGTAAAGAATGATCCAACAATGGCAACTGGAATGATGACGGCCATACCATCACGGATAGCACGTAAATAACGATTGGCTGCAATTTTACCCATTACTTCAACGGTTTTTTGCATCCAAGGTCTTTGCTGTTTATCCAATATTTACATCCCCTTTTGTAAATTGTTAAATTTTTGTCTTGCTCAATTCAACTTAATGCATTAAGCTTAACCGGTACAAAGCATAACATATAAATTATAAAAAGTTCACCGCTTACATACTTTATTGGTCAACATTTTATCTTTATTTAGTAAAAGTATATACATTTAATGCGTTAACCCTAAAAAATAAGGAGCTAATGAAATGAGCAAAAAAGAACCTATTTATAAGACCATTTTCAATTCACTTGTCTTAGAACTCAACTCAACTAAGTTCAAGAAGAATGATCCATTTTATAGTGAGAATGACATTCGTACAAAGTATCGGGTCAGTTCAACCACCGCCGTCAGGGTCTTAAATACTTTGGCAAGTGAAGGATATATTCATCGTGTTCAAGGTCGCGGAAGTTTCGTATCGAAGTTTAATCGTGGAACTTCTGTTAGAGTGACTGATACTCATATTTACGATCAAAACAACGAACAAGTGATAGTTTTAATAGCTAATGGTGAGACTCCTCCTCCTTCAGACTCTAATTTTGATGATGAACCAACTTGGTATTTTGAACGTTTACGTCAAATTGAAGAGGCACCATTTGAATATTCTACATCTTGGTATTATCAAGATTTAATCAATGCGAATAATATTAAGCATCCTAGTAAAATCCATTCGATCTATTCATTGATAAGTAAAGACAATGGATTGGATATGCTACAACAAGGATTCAGCCAAAATTATTCAGTCGTACCGATATCAAATCAAAGAATTGCCGATTACTTACATATTCCATTGAACACCGACGTTGTACGAATTGAACGCTGGGTTTATAAGGAAGACCTGAATTTTGAATATACTGTCAGCTACTTACTAGCGAACTATTTTGGACTTCGGATCACAAGCGATAACAAATCCATCAAGTTTAATGAATTAAATTAAAGGAGTAATAATTTTGTCGATACATATTAATAACTTCTATTCCAACGTTTTACAACGATTCGTCGAAACAAGAGTCATCCTGCCAGAGCCTATGGATGACACTGGAAATGTGATGAAAGAATTCACTACTGGTTCTAAAAGGATTCCAACTGTCTGGCTCTTACATGGTCTAGGAGGAGATTCTTCAATCTGGTTACGAAGAACCGCTATTGAACAACTTGCTACTCAATATCATGTGGCAGTTGTTATGCCACAGACTGAAAGAGGATTCTATACAGATATGGTTAATGGCCCTAAGTACTGGACCTTTTTAACGCAAGAATTACCTCAACGAATGCAATTCATCTTTCCACTAAGTCAAGCAAAGGAAGATAACTATCTACTTGGTAACTCTATGGGTGGATACGGTGCTCTGCGTTGGGCACTGACTTATCCCGAAAAGTTCAATTCCGTGGCTGTATTGTCTCCGGTAACTAATCTATCCGAATTCAGGAATGAACAATCGCACATTATGCCTGACTTTGATTTGGCTTTTGATCGAAACAAGTTGAGCAATAGTAATGTTGACATCAAGTACCTGCTAGACAATTTTGAAACATCTAATTCATTAAGAGTCATGATGTCTACCGGATCAGATGATATCTTAAGAAAAATGGATTATGAATCTAAAGAACAATTTGAAAAAGTATTCAAAGATAAGTTCACTTGGCGCAAAGATGACGGTCAACACAACTGGACTCTATGGAACAAGCAATTACCGATCGCTATGGATTGGTTATTTAAAGAAGGAGAATAACTATGCTAGCTAAAACAAAAAAATATAATTTAAAAAGACACACTCTTTACGCACTTATACCACTCTTGGTTTCATTTCTAATTTATCCATTTTTGCCAAACAGAATTTTTGTACCCGTAGCCACAGCGGATCTATCACCTTGGGGTATCAGATCGAATATCTTTGTTTACCCACTATTCGGCCTACTTTTATGGTTAGGAATACTAGCATTCGTTTACTTTAATCGACTAAGAGAACGCAACTTAGATAACATTCATGAGTCTTACAAACCTTTGGAAGGTTATTACATTTTAGGCGGTTGGATCATTATTGTTTTGACTACTTTAATGGTCTTGATTGAATCATTGGTAACACTATTACATTAGAATGAACAAAAAAATCTCACATCGTCTAAAGATGTGAGATTTGCTTTTTTTTAAATATAAATCAGGGGGAAATATATTTTTACTTGTATATATGCTTTTTATGAGGGGTTTCATTTAATTTAAGGGGGGATTAAATGAAGTTTTTTACATTATAGGGATTATTTTTAAGGGTTTTATCTATTTTGTGTAATTGTTATTTTTTAGAATTTTTATAAGGGTTGTATCTCTAACTCTGGGTCTACCGTTTCATTCGTTCACCTCTTTGTTATTTGACTATGCTTAAATAATAACGCTTAGTTATGAATAATTAATTGGGAAAGTACGAATAATTCAGTAACAATTTGTGAAGAAATTGTGAGGGTGATTTTAACGGTCAATTCCATAAATACAATTATCATAGGTCCACTTTAGGATTGCGTTCATATTGTTGGTATTATAGTATTTCGTCAACAATTCATTAAACTCTTCCATTTGTAATTCATTAATGTTCAAAACACCAAGACCATTTCTAATCATGTAATAATTTGCGAATAAAATTGCTGTTCTTTTATTTCCATCCCAGAAGTATTGTTTTCTCATCATCGTATACATTAGCTGTATGATATTTTGCGTTTTAGAATTGGACTTGTTGTTAACGATAATTTCGGTATCATTAATCAATTCTTCTTCAGTTGGTATATCAGGTTCATACTCAACTCCACCAATTTGAACATTCCCTGTCCTAATCGCACCTGGTTCTATCGCATCGTCTCTGGCAACTATCCTATTAATCTTTTTTGCAGAATTAATATTAAACTCATCTTTAGAGTTAATAACGTATTCCCAACCACGTTTTAAATTAACAATTACACCTATATCGTCAATGCTAACACCTGCAACACTCATACCTTCAACAATTGTTTTAGTTTGAGGTAAAGTAGTATTTACCCCTTCAAATTTTGAATTGGAATGTATTAACTGTACAAAATTCTTCTTCGCTACAAATTTATTTTCTTTATCTGTTAAATTATATTTATTATCCAAATGATCACACATAACAATCTCCTTCTTATAAGGCAACACTATTTGATATAAGTATACAAAACAAAAAGGCTCGCGTCTTCCGGCACGAGTTCCTTTTCCTATTATATGCATGATTTTTTCTCTCTTTCTGACAAATTCTTGTATTAAAACTCATTTTTAAAATATATATCGGGGAGGAAATATATTTTTACTTGTGTAATTTATGAGGGTTGTTTTTTAAATAAGGGTTTTTAATTTTTAAGGGTTTAATCTATTTTATGTTTTAAGAGTGTTACTAGTTAAATTGCTTTATCATTACCATTCGTTCACCTCTTTGTTATTTGACTATGCTTAAATAATAACGTCCAAATATGAATAATTAATTGGGAAAGTACGAATAAATCAATAATAATTTGTGAAGGAAATATGACAACGGCGTTATCAGATTCAATAATATGAACAAGCTTGGCAATAGACTATTCATGATGATTTTTCCTAACTTCACCAAGCTTGAACAAATAAATACCAGTGACATCAAGAGTGCTCAAGTTATTGGATCTACTGGTGAGATCAAGTCACTCGACTTCATGGTGCCGGTATCCAATGCTTACAGCATTTTTTACGCTAGAATGTCTATGATCAAGAATCCTCTAGAGATCCAATTAACCTTAAATGATGGTCGCAAAATTGACCTTGATGCTTCAAGGGATTACACATATCACTCAAAAGAAACTATTCAAAGACTCAACCAATTCATGACTGACTTAGACATCTCTGTTAGAAAAACAGAGCCGTTGCACTAAAAAAAGGTAATTCTGCATTAATTACAGGATTACCTTTTTAATTTAACTTGTTATTATTTCTCGAAATACGTTCATCGATTTTATTTTTAATCAAGGTTTCCATTTGTTCACGAGCCATAAGATTAAGTTTTTTTGTTCTCTCTTGTGCATTCATACCATCTTTAATTAGCTCTGCATTCATACTTTCCAAATTAGCAAGAACCGTCAATTGTGTAATTGTAGCATTATCACGAATATTTCCCTTTTTTTCTAAATACTTATTTTTCCATTGCTTTGCAGTTAATCCAAAGAGAGACATATTTAATCTATCTGCTTCATTTGCATACTGAAATCTAGTTTGAGCACTTGTTAATTCACTAGGTATCAAATTTTCTTTAATAGCATCTGTATGCAATTTATAATTTATTTTTGAAAATGTACGCTTTATATCCCACTCTAAATTCAGATGACTGCTCTCACTACTTTTTAATTGTTGATAATCTTTAATTAAATATAGTTTGAATTCAGCTGAAATCCACGTTGCGAATTCAAAGGCAATATCAGATTGAGCATAAGTACCACCATACCTACCTGCTTGAGAAATAATTCCGATAGCATTAGTACTTTTTATCCATTTGGTTGGAGACATGACAAATGTATTAGACCCGGTCTGATTAAGAATTTCAGTAAATTCTGAATTATTAAATTTAGGATTATTCAATTGTTCCCAAACACCCAAATATTCTAATGTGCTCCTTGACCTCATCCAATTTCTAATCAATTCATTTGGATTGTCTTGATTTTTATATTTTGAGATTCCAGTAATGCTAATATAGTCTCCATTATTTCCTTCACTAAATAAATTTACTTCTATACCCTTAACATTTATTGAATCTCTATTCTTAGTCAATTTGATGATCTCCTTTTAAACCCACCGAAATCGACGGGTTTAGAATACGAACATTACAACATTTTTTACTATAAAAATCGCATACTTAGTATTATAAACGAATACACTACAAAAATTTTATTTAAATATTTATTCTATGCACTAAAAAAAACAGGAATCCTGCAGTAGAGGCAGGGTTCCTGTTTTTGAACTTAAAAATATATATCAGGGGGGAAATATATTTTTACTTGTATATGCTTTTTATATAGGGGTTTTATTTAATTTATAGGGGGGATTAAATAAAATTGTGTTTATAGGGAATCTATATTTGTTGTGAGTTTTTAAGAAAATATTTACGGGTAGTATCACTTGAATACTAAAGTTGTTGGTCCATCCTGTCACCTCTTATTTCTTTTTGACTATGCTTAAATAATAACGTCTAATTATGAATAATTAATTGGAAAAGTACGAATAAATCAGTAATAAAGTATGAAGAAATTGTGATGGCTCAAGACCTATCACCTGAGATATCACAAAGGTTGTTTTATAATGAAATCAAATACGATCATAGGGGGCACAAATTTATGAAATTATCACATGAACAAAAGGGAAATCTTAAGGCAGCCGTCATTGCTGGAACAGCTGCGGGAGTAGTATCTGGATTAGTTAAACTTGGCTGGGAAAATATCCTGCCACCAAGAACTGCAGAGCGTAACTCAACTAATCCTCCACAGAAGTTGCTTCAACAATTCGGCATGCCTGAGAAATGGACTCACGCAACCTATACTTATTCAGGTGAGAAGTTACCTTGGGTCAGCTACTTGATGCACTTTGGCTTCTCAACTTCATTCGCTATTATTTATGAAGTTCTAGCACAATACAAACCATATATCAGAGCTGGTAAGGGTTCGATCTTTGGATTAGCTATCTGGGTAGCCTTCCACATCGGTATCATGCCAATGATGAAGACAGTTCCTTCACCTTCGGACCAACCAACTGAAGAACACATATCTGAGGCACTCGGTCACATTGCATGGATGTGGACTAACGATGTTGTCGGAGCAGAAATCTACCGTCGCTTAACTGCACAAAAGTAGGTGTCATATGAGCAAATGGCAAACATCAATTCCTGAACGGCTCAGTTATGGGTTGAGTGATGCAGCGGATAATTTGGTCTTCCAAATGATGACAATGTATCTTTTGTTCTTTTATACCGATGTTTTCGGACTCACTCCTAACGAAGTAGCCATTTTATTTGTCGTGGCTAGAACTGCCGATGTATTCGAAAGTTTACTAATAGGTGTTATGATCGATCATACTCATTCCAAATGGGGCAAGAGTCGACCATTCTTCTTATGGTTCTCATTTCCATACGTTGTCTTCGCAATTCTGACTTTCGTCACACCGAACTTCCTCCCTCATTCTGGCAAACTTATCTGGGCATATATAACTTACCTTGGTCTAGGATTCTTCTACACCGCAGTTAACTTACCTATCACATCTATCTTGCCAACAATGACTGAGAACGAGAAGGAAACTACCTTATTAGGTGTTATCAGACAGTTCTTTGGTAGTTCCGTTCAAATTATCGTGGCAACCTTCACCGTTCCTCTAGTGGCATTCTTTGGACGTGGTGATCAACAAAAAGGATTCCTACTGACAATTGCCCTATTCGGATTAATATCGTTAGTATTGATCCTTAACACTTTCTTCCACGTTCGTGAGCGTTTCACTAATGACGAGATCAATCACCAACCGCTATCTGAAGTCTGGGGCATGATGAAGAAGAACAAACCATGGATGGTTATTTCCGTTGTTATCTTCTTATATTGGATGACAACCGCCATCAAGAATCAGACAATTATTTACTACTTCAAGTATGTTCTCAAAAATGAAGCTATGGTGTCACTAGCCAATAGTTTTACCCTAACCGCTTTGATCGGAGTTGTTTCAATCTACTTCGTCTCGGGTCGCTTGGGCAAGAAGAATACAATGCTTAGTGGGATTGCGACTGCCTTTGTTGGACAATTGATAATAACCTTTGCGGCTTACAGCCAAAATGTCCCTACCTTATTCGTAGGTATTTTCGTTAATTCCATCGGTAACGGATTCATAATTGGACTAGTATCAATTATGATTGCGGACACGATTCGTTACGGTACAGCTATGGGAATCCAAGCCGAAGGTGTTCTGGCATCAACCGATGACTTCGGAGTTAACCTAGGCCTTGGACTTGGTGGATTGGTGACCGCTGAATCATTGCAACTGACAGGATATGTCTCCAACAAAACTCAGTCAGCTTCAACTATTTCAGCCATCAACCTTAACTTTGCAATAATCCCTTTGATATTGTACGTCGTAATGTTCTTGATTTTATTAGCATATAACGAGAATAAGATTCAATCTAAGATTAATGAAATAACTAACTAGTTTATGTCATCAAAAAGCCTCGATATTTTCGAGGTTTTTTTATTAGCTATTTCGCAAAATCTGTTTATACTTATCGTCGAGAGAGTATAAGAAGGTGTTATATCATGAATAAAACAATGGATAGAAATATTGTCGCAATCAAGAGGTATTTCGAACTATCCGACATGGCTTCTAACGATGAACAAGCACTAGATGAAATCATCGATCTCTTCGCTGATAACGTTACTATCAGATCAGATTTAAACGGGGCTGTTGCCAATAAAGAAGAAGCAATTGAGTTCTTCAGAGACTTTTTCGGTCACAACAAGGAGCTCAAACATGTCTTCAAGATACAGACTCTCGAGAACTACTACCAGATTGAGTGGTCTTTAGCTGGAGTTAACGAAGACGATAAATTCTTCGCTCTACACGGTTTCAACTACTACAGATTCGACGATGAGGGCAAAATAATCTCTCTCTTAATTGAAGTTATCTAAGATCTATCAATAATCTCTTGCCCGAATCCATCCCCTCTTCAAGCATTTTATGGGCTTTGGCCGCTTGTGACAGAGGAAGAATTTCATACGTATCATCCAATAAATAGTGTTTTCCAAGCCAGTAGTTCAATACTCTACTGGCTTTTTGTATTTGTTCCAAAGTAGCGTGACTGATAACAAAACCTTTGATTGCCTTGGAATTAGTGTAAAATTGACGAACATCAAAAGTGAATTGATTACTTTTGGGAGCCGTGATCAAAACAATTTGACCACCCAATGTTAGTCGTTGAATATTATCGTTCAAATCAACTTTGCCAGATGTATCAATTATGTAATCAAAGTCATGTTCAATTGAACCAACTGGCTCGTGATAATCATAAGTTTCACTACTGCCAAGCTTGACCAAGCGCTCAAAATCTCGATTATTACTAGTGGTCGATACTGTAAATCCCAGTAACTTACTCAACTGGACTAATTTAGTTCCCACATGACCCGCAGCTCCTTCAATCAAAATACTGCCACCATGTTTAACATCAAAAACATCGTTTAAGACAATGGCTGCTGTAGCTGATGAATGAACTGAAGCAATCAGCTTTTTCTCATCCACATTTGGGGCATGAAACAAACGAGAAGATGGAATTGTGACTAATTCACTAGTAACTCCTGGTCTGCCATCATAGCCCATACTATTAGTCCAAACTACCTCGCCGATTTTGAATCCCGTAACCTTTGATCCGAATTCCTGAACTACACCCACAGCATCACGGCCAATTACAAATGGAAATGTCATTTCAGTTTCAAAACCACCAGCACGAACAAAAGTATCAACGTGATTGACTGATGCAAAATGTACTCTGACCAAAACTTCATTATCTTTAATAGTAGGAATTGGTAATTCTCCAACCTGTATTTCATCGTAAGAACCTGTTTTGTTAATATATGCCGCTTTCATTTTAAACTTCCTTTTTGAATAACTTGATCACCATCAGCTAGCAGTGCTGCAGTCACAAGATCATGAAAATATGAGGTACCAACAACACCATTTAAACTGCTCAATTTTTGATTTATCTCATCGATATTGTCCCAATTGTCGAAGTAGCAATCGATCAAACCATTGCCTAGTTTACTACGTACCATACCGGCAACGTCACTTGACTGACGCAGTTTGGCCTTGCCACCTAATGATTCAACGTAGTCAATCACTTGCGCAATAGCAGGCTCAATTACTTCTAGACTCAAGAATATATCTGGATTTAATTTTTTCTCCATTCGTTCACGAGGTCCCAAAATCACATAATTATTGGCTTTTTGAGCGTAAAGTTTTTCAAAGGTGTGAATACCACCTTTGCTCTTGAGAACATTTAGCGCTTCATCCAAAGAATCACAACCATCGAATCCTAGATCAATATGGTCCACCTGATCCAATTCTTTAACATCAAAACCTAGCTCCAAACAAGTCTCCTTAGTAACTTCTGATGGAGTACAAACCGTTATATCTAAGTTTTCCTTAGCGACTTCTTTCATTAGTCGATTAACAGTATTTCCACCACCAAAGCTGACTACCATATCAGGTTGAATAAGTTTTATCGTTGCTTCAAGTAATTTTTCCATAATTGACCTCGTTTCATTGTGTTTATTTCTATCTTACTAAAGATTAGTGCCAGTGGGGAGTGATGTCACATGTCTCCGGTCAAAATCAAACAATAACCTCAAAAAATGCGAAAAAAAAGACCGCCAAAAGGCGATCTATAAGTGATTTTTATTTTGAATTTGTAATTTTATCCTACAAAACCTTAACAGCGAATGAAGGCATGAAGTAACCTGAGATACTTGAAATCTTAACTGATTCGCCTGGTTGAGGTGCAGCGATGTATTGGTTATTGCCTAAGTAGATAGCAACGTGGTATGAAGAACCTTGGCCACCCCAGAATAATAGATCTCCGGCTGAGGCTTGTGAAACAGCTTCTTTTGAGCCAGCTGATTCTTGAGCTACTGTATAACCACCGATGCTCTTACCTGTTGCTTGTTGGTATACGTATGATGTGAAACCTGAGCAGTCAAATCCTGAAGGAGTCTTACCACCCCATACATATGGTGTACCTAAGTATTGCTTTGCAGTACTGATAACAGCGTCAGCATCTGATTGTGAGCTATCTGTAGCAGCTTCTGTAACAGCTGATGAATCAGTAACGTCTGAAGCTTTAACCCATTCGTTTGTACCTACATAGTAGAATACGTCACCGTTGTCAGCTTGAACAGCCTTACCAACAGCCCATGAAGTGTTGGCAGCAAGTGCACGACCAGCAGTCTTGGCATTTGATGTAGCTGAAGTATATAGATATGTTAGTCCGTTAGTTTTAACAGCTGTTGGTGTTGCTGTAGCAGCGTGTGTAGTAGTAGCTTGTGAAACACCTAATCCTGTAACTGCAAGTGAAGCAGCGGCTGTAAATGAAATTAGACTCTTTTTAACTTTAGTATTCAAAATGAAAATCCCCCGTAATGGTTAATTGTTTTTTTAATAGTTTAAATTTTTCTTAAATGTTATTTTCTTAATCACTCAACGATGACTATAATACACTCCGAATATTGCAGAATTGTTACAGCAATTGTATAAGAATGTTACACTTTTTCGTTCACAAAATTAAAAGGCTACCAATGCTGATATAACAGTATTGGTAGCCTTTTTGTGAATAATCAAATTACTTGATATTTGCGTTATTTATGACATTATCAACCATTTTCTTGGTTATTTTGATGTCTTTGTTAATAATTTCGTATGATTTTCCCTTTAATTCATCCGGAATCGTCAAATCTCGCTTGAATTCATCACTCGCAATTCGCTTCTTTAATCTAGTCGGATCATCCCCACGGCTCTGTAATCTCTGGGCAACCGTATCTAAGTCAGCTTCTAAAAAGATGATTATTGCTGTTTTACCATATTTCTTCTCATATGAGATTGCTCCAGCAGTATCAACTACAATACTGGCAACATCGACTGTCTGCCACATTGCGTTTAGACTCTCTTCAGACGAACCATAATGATGTCCAGAATATTCTACTTGTTCCAAGTAGTGGTTTTGGGCAAAAGTTTCATCCGTTTCAAAGTGATAATCTACTCCATCCACTTCGCCCAAACGAGGAAGTCTTGTTGTATGAGTGATTACAGCCGGAATATTATATTTTTCTTTTAAATATTGGCTAATAGTGGTCTTACCCGTACCACTAGCGCCGGTTATCACAATAATTTTTTTGTCCATATTAGTGTCCTATATTTGAATTATTTCTTCTACTATATTATTATACTAGTCTGTTAAGTAAAAAATCCTAGGAGATTTATACATATGAAAATAGAAGATTTGAAGGTCGGAGAAGTTTACAAGTGTAAAGTGGATGAAGATATGGATTATCCATTTGAAGGTAAAGTTGAAAAAGTCTACGAGCATTCAGCTTTGATGGAAATTGTTAAGAATGATCCTAAAGATGATTCTAACAAGATGGAACTAAACAACAAAATTGTCGTAAGTATCAAGAAGATCAAAAAATAAATATTTTAGAAAAAACGGAGCCATGGCATTTGTCATGACTCCGTTTTTCTATTCTATTTTGAACTTTCTACATTGATAAATGATCTAGCTGGTACACGCAAGACACGATATTCAGTCGCAAAACGTCCTGCCTTAAGTCCTAAGCCATTTTCAAAGTTATTCTTATAACGCGCTTGAGCAGTGATCACATAAGCATATTGGTACTTAGAATCCATCTGCTTGATCTTATCCATTTCCCAATTCATATGCATCCCTGACACATTGAATGATAATGTTGCATCAGAAATAGTCGCATTACGGCTTGATACTGAGTAAGTAGAATTATTTACCCAATATTGATAAACATCATTACCACTATTATTATCTTTCTTATCGATCTTTACATAGTAACCTTGACCATCATCGGTAGTCTGAATGATCATTGGTTCATACTTATATGTCATCGCAATATCTTCTTTGTTTTTCAGGTCGACACGTGAGAACAGTGAAACATAGAGCATCCCACTGACCGCAACAATAACCAGAACAATTTCTAATAAATCTACCAAAATTGTTTTCCAGGTAATTCCGCCCTTTTGGACGACTAATATTTTTAAATGACGATTTCTAATATTAAATACCACGAGTATCAGCAGTGCAATTACTACTAACCACGCGATAATTCCCACAAAATTCCAAGAACTCATAATTTTCTCCCTACCAATTTATTGCTTTCCGTTATTTGTAATTTTAACCGAAAACCATATAATAGTCATTACGGTAATTTTACCACGAATGAATTGAATATTATAAAATTTGGACATTATTATCTAGACAGAAGTGCGTCAGGTTGGTACTTAGGGCCACACTATGATGTATACCAATTATAGTTCAATACTATATATTGTGTTTTTATAGGAACAATTACTAGTATTGGTATATTGAATGTTTTATACTAGTGAATGAATCACATTTCGAGGGAGCGAATCATTATGAACAACGTAATCGTATATAGCAAAAACAACTGCATGCAATGCAAAATGACAAAGAGATATTTGAAAGAACACAATATCAACTTTGAAGAACATAACATTAACAAGGAACCACAATATCTTGATATTCTAAAACAACAAGGCTTTCAAAGTGTACCAGTAGTTATGCCTGAAAATAGCGACCCCATCGTCGGTTTCCGCCCAGATAGCTTGAAAGAACTAGCTAACTAATGGTCGAAGTAGCCTTCTACTCAATTACTGGCCAAACTCGACGTTTTGTTGATAAGACCGGTCTAAATGGATATGAAATCAATGACGCCGATCCGTTTCACGAAATGGGTCGGTCTTTTATTCTCATCGTTCCGGCATACGACGATGACATGATGGACTCGGTCGTCGATTTCCTACAATACAAAGATAACGCCAAGAACTGCGTAGGATTAGCTGGCGGCGGTAATCGTAATTTTAATACTTTATACAACCATACGGCTCACGATATTGCCAAAGGACTGGACGTTCCGGTGGTATTCGAGTTCGAGTTCAACGGTACTAATAAAGACGTAGAAAATTTCAAGAAAGTAGTGAATAACTTTGGGACTAAATAATCTGGATGTAACTAAAGTAAGTTACTTCAAACTAAATAACGAAATCAATATTCCGGTTGACGGTAAAATTCCATTGAATAAGGATCAAGAAGCTGTCAAAGCCTTCTTCGCTGAAAATGTCGAACCAAATACTATGAAATTCGATTCTTTTAAGGACCATATCGATTATTTGATCGAGAATGACTATATCGAAAAAGTGGTTATCGACAAATATCCATTCGAATTCATCGAAAACCTCTATCAATCATTATTAGACCAACATTTCCAATTCAAGTCATTCATGGCTGCATACAAGTTCTTCAATCAATATGTTATTAAGACCAATAACGGTGACATGTATTTGGAAAACTACGAGATGCGTATTCTTTTTAATGCACTATTATTTGCGAACGGTGACCAAGAACAAGCTACAACCTTGGCTCACGAAATGATCATGCAACGTTATCAGCCAGCTACTCCATCATTCTTGAATGCTGGTAGAAAACGTCGTGGTGAATACGTTTCTTGTTTCTTATTACAAATTACCGATGACATGAATAGTATCGGACGGACTGTCAATTCAGCTCTACAACTATCACGTATTGGTGGTGGTGTTGGTATTACACTATCCAACTTGCGTGAATCTGGTTCTCCTATCAAGGGAATCGATAATTCTTCATCTGGTGTCTTACCAGTTATGAAATTACTAGAGGATAGTTTCAGTTACAGTAATCAATTAGGCCAACGTCAAGGTGCCGGTGCGGTTTACTTGAATGTCTTCCATCCTGACATTATTGATTTCTTATCTGCCAAAAAAGAAAATGCGGATGAAAAAGTTCGTGTTAAAACTCTTTCACTTGGTGTTATCGTCCCTGACAAGTATTATGAATTAGTTAGAAACGATTCAGATATGTATTTATTCAGCCCTTATTCAGTTGAACGTGTTTACGGCAAACCATTCTCATACATCGATATCACCAAAGAATATGACAACATGGTCGCTGACGACCGTATCAAGAAGTACAAGATCAACGCCCGTGAACTTGAAGATGAAATCAGCAAGTTGCAACAAGAATCTGGTTATCCATACGTACTGAATATTGACACCGTTAACCGTGAGAACCCTATCGCCGGTAAAGTTATCATGAGTAACTTGTGTACCGAGATCCAACAAGTTCAAATCCCTTCAGAATTAAATGATGCACAGGA
This sequence comes from Companilactobacillus hulinensis, assembly GCF_003946555.1. Lineage (GTDB taxonomy): Bacteria > Bacillota > Bacilli > Lactobacillales > Lactobacillaceae > Companilactobacillus > Companilactobacillus hulinensis. The sequence continues at coordinate 18,508 of NZ_RHOO01000031.1, forward strand.
ATTCGTTAAGCTTGGAACAGATGTTAGCTGTAACCTGGGTTCAACTAATATTGTTAATATGATGCAAAGCCCTGACTTTGGTAAGTCAATTCGTTCTATGCTTCGTGCATTGACATTCGTCAGTGACGCTTCAAACATCACAGCTGTACCTTCAGTTGCACATGGTAATAAGATGAGCCATTCTGTTGGACTTGGTGCCATGGGACTTCATACTTATCTAGCCCAACAACACATCGAATACGGTTCACCAGAATCAATCGAATTCATAGGTGTTTACTTCATGTTACTTAACTACTGGACATTGGTTGAGAGCAATCATATCGCCAAAGAACGCAACGAAAACTTCGTTAACTTCGAAAACTCTGACTACGCCAACGGTTCATACTTCGATAAGTATCTGAAAGAAGACTTCGGTCCTAAGTCAGAACTAGTTAAGGGATTATTCAAAGGTATCAAGATTCCTGACCAAAACGATTGGGCAAATCTCAAGTCAGATATTCAGCGTGATGGATTGTATAACGCCTATCGTCTAGCTGTTGCCCCTAACGGTTCTATCTCATACGTCAACAATACTAGTGCAAGTTTGCAACCAATCACTCGTCTGGTTGAAGAAAGACAAGAGAAGAAGAACGGTAAGCTGTACTTCCCAGCTCCACTACTAAGTAATGACACGATCAAATACTACAAGTCAGCTTATGACACAGATATGCGTAAAGTCATCGACATCTATGCCTCAGCACAAAGATTCGTCGATCAAGGAATGAGTTTGACATTATTCGTCCGCTCGGTCATCCCTGAAGGACTATACGAATGGAAGACTGATCCTAAACAAACCACTCGTGACCTAAGTATTTTACGTAACTACGCATACTACAAGGGCATCAAGTCGCTATATTATGTTCGTACATTTACTGAAAACAACGATGAAATCGGAAGCAATGAATGTGAAAGCTGCTCAATTTAGGAGGATTTAACAATGGTTGACACGTATTACAAAGCCATGAACTGGAACAAACTAGAAGACGTCGTGGACAAGGCTACTTGGGAGAAACTTACTTCTCAATTCTGGCTCGACACACGTATTCCACTATCAAATGATATGGACGACTGGAGAACTTTAAGTGATATTGAACACACTGTTGTCGGACACGTCTTCGGTGGATTGACACTACTTGATACCTTGCAATCACAAGACGGTATCGAAGCTATGTTGAAGGATACACGTACTCAAGCCGAAACAGCTGTCTTCAATAATATTCAATTCATGGAATCTGTTCATGCCAAGAGTTATTCTTCTATCTTCAGTACCTTGAATACCGCCGAAGAAATCGAAGAAATCTTCGAATGGACTGATCACAATGAGTATCTCCAGAAAAAAGCCGAGATCATAAACAATATTTATCAAAACGGTACACCGTTACAAAAGAAAGTAGCAAGTGTATTCTTGGAGAGTTTCTTATTCTATTCAGGATTCTATACACCGTTATATTATCTTGGTAATAACAAACTAGCTAACGTTGCTGAAATCATCAAATTGATTATTCGTGACGAATCAGTTCACGGAACTTACATTGGATACAAATTTCAGTTAGGTTTTAACGAATTATCAGATGATAAGCAAGAAGAAATGCAAGATTGGATGTACGATCTGCTCTATGAATTATATGGTAACGAAGAGAAGTACACACATGAACTATATGAAGGAACTAACTGGACTGAAGAAGTTATGACATTCCTTCGTTATAACGCTAATAAGGCCTTGATGAACCTTGGACAATCACCATTGTTCCCAGATGGTAATGCTGAGGACGTTAACCCTATTGTTATGAATGGTATCTCAACTGGAACAACTAACCATGATTTCTTCTCACAAGTTGGTAATGGTTACTTGATGGGTAAAGTTGAAGCTATGAAAGATTCCGATTACGACATTGGATTGAATGACGATTCAGCTACACCAGATGGTGGCGGCGAATTGTTTAATAAGATCAAAAAATTAAAATAATTAAATCATATTAGATTAATAAATAGTCCCAATTTCATTAACATTGTGAAATTAGGACTATTTTTATTTCAGACTATTTTGAAGTAGTCACCTTATAAACGAAAAGTGATTTATATTTTACATTATTTTCACTTGTAATATACAAAAAATATATATTAAATCGTTATTATATGATTGTTCCAAAATAATATGAATATGGGATTCTAAATATGAAAAAGAGCATAGTTCTTTTATTTTTAAGTACTTCTTTAGCTGGCTTTTGGGCTGTACCAAGTATCAACACAGTTGAAGCAGCAAGCACCCAAAACAATTCTGGAATAAACATAACTTTAACTAAAGACACATCAAAGAACGGTTATGTTGAATTTGGTGACAATAATACAGTCATTAATAGTACTCCCGGCTTGATCAAATCGGCTAGTAATTTGAGATATTACGAAGCACTGCCAAGTAATGGAAGTTTTGTCAGTTATCCACTAACATACCCTGCTGATGCAGCTTGGGGAACTAAAGGATCATATGCAAAAATCAATTATAATTTAGGTGGATCCGGAGTCAAAGTATGGGTCGGCAATAATGTAAGAACTGCTAGAAGTCATAATGGTTTTGCAGACGCAAAAGTTTATGGTAGTTGGGACTACACTGCAAGATCAAGTTATTGGCTATCATGAAAATCACAAAAATAATCTTAATAGTTATATTCTTAGCGGGTACAATTGTATCCGCTTTTCTTGTTAAACAAACAGAATTAGATAACATAACAAAGATGCGATACTCAATCAATCGTTATTATACTCCCATAAAAATAAATAACTTTTCAAATGACGCATCTGATAAAATAAATTCTGGATCTCTAAAACCTTTCATGGAACAAGCAGCTAAAGCTGAAAATATTAATTTGTTATTCAGAAGTTATAACTATGGTTCAGAAACAAACAAAGACAAGTCTATTAATTACGGTAAAACTCAGTTTAATACTTACGATTATTTCTCAAATAATAGCAATAAAACAAAATTAAATATGCTTTACAACACTAAGAAATTAAAACAAAATACTAAAATAATAAATTTTACAACACCAGACCAAAAGTTTCATTTGTACAATATGAATAAATTAGGTAATCATGTTAATGGAATATTCCTAATAGAAACAAAAAATAAAAAGACGATAAATAATTTTAAACAGAGATTGATATCATTAGCATATCCAACTCTACATATAAGTAAAAACGATCTCTCAACATCATTAATTTTACCTAACCCTGAATTAAAATTACTAAATAAGTATTATAAATTTCTTCGCAAATTGCAAGAACAAGTTAGCCACTTTTTAAAATACTGATACCAAGGGGATTTCAGTTAATGGAGTTAAGTAAT
>NZ_RHOO01000032.1 GCF_003946555.1 Companilactobacillus hulinensis
GTTTTAGGCTGGAATACTGCCATTGATTCATTTCGTGGATATTTAACAAAGTGTTCGGATTAAACTTGCAATCTCTCAATTAATTTCAAAAATCGATATTTTTACTAAAAAATTGTTATTATATAAGCATGGTATTAACATCATTATTATTTAAGGGACTCGGGGTGTAGAAATGGATAATGAACAAATGACCAGAATGCAGCTGCGCAAGAATAGAAGGAAACCATTCTTCAAAAAATGGTGGTTCTGGCTAATTGTCGTCATAGTAATTGCAGCTGGTGTTGGATACGGACTTTTCGGCTATTATAGTAAGGACAATACAAACAAATCCAGTTCAACAACGACATCTAAAAAGATTGAAAAGTCTAAATCTTCAAGTAACAAGAAATCATCTAAAAAGAAGCCATCTAATTCCAGTTCAAAAAAAATCACTCTGGAACAGTTTAACGACATTGCCTTAGATGAGAATAACGGAACAGATTGGAACACTATCAAACAAAACTTCGGTTCTCCTGTTTCACACACGACTGCAAATGTTCAAGGAACAGATGTCGATGTTCAAAACTGGGATAATATTGCTAATTCTACTACTGGTGCTATGGTGTCAGTCGGTTTTACTGCTAACCACGCTGTCAGCAAGAAAATTACTAATCTCAAAGTCGATCGTAGCAGTGAAATAGATATTCAAAAGTTTGCACAGATTGAAAGTAATCAATCTGAAGATGACGTCATTAAGATTCTTGGTCAACCAAACGGATATGATGCCTCTACTATTGCCGGTACATCATTGACAGAGCTAACTTACAGCAGTGGAATTAAAGGTGACCCTGATGCAAAAATCGTGATCACATTAACCAATAGCAAAGTAAGCAAGCAAGTTCAAAATGGCGTTAAATAAGCATTTTTTAAGTTTTCTTAATAATTAATTTCATCCATACATGTAATGTTACAATGCATTTGGTGGAATCAGTATATAGCCGTCTCCGAGCACTACGAATGGAGATGGCTTTTTTTATCAAAACACAATTTTGTCTCAAACCAAACAGAGGCTGTAATCCGAAATTGGATTACAGCCTCTGTTTGATTTAATGCTTGAAAACTGAGCACGTTTTGCCACGCTCTTAATTTATCTACTGATAAAATGTTTCATTAACAGCCTGTGCTATAGCAATCTTAACATGTGCGAATGACAATCCACCCTGAATGTACAATGAATATGGTGGACGGAGTGGACCATCAGATGATAATTCAATAGTTGAACCTTCAGTAAAACTACCAGATGCCATAACGACATCGTCTTCATAACCATCTTGATGACTAGGAATTGGGTCAACAAATGAATTCATTGGAGAATAATGTTGAATAGCTGCACAGAACTTAACCATCGGATCAGCTTCACCAAATGAAACAGTTTGAACGATATCAGTTCTAGGTGCATCCCATTTTGGAGAAACAGACATTCCCATTTCTTCCAACAAGGCGGCCGTAAATACAGTACCCTTCAGTGCTTCACCAGTTGTGTGTGCTGCCATAAAGAATCCTTGATAGAAATCACGAAGATATGCATATGTAGCACCTTCACCCTTACCGGCACCCGGAACAGTCAATCTTGCACCTGCACCTTCAACCAAGTCTTGACGACCAACAATATAGGCCCCGCTCTTAACAATACCGGCACCAGCATTCTTATATAGAGACCCTGCCATTAGATCAGCACCGTAGAATGTTGGTTCTTCCATTTCTGAGAACTCACCATAACAATTATCAACGAAGATTACCGCATTTGGTGCGTACTTCTTAATAACCTTAATCATCTCAGCAATCTTAATAACCGTAAAACTATCACGAACAGCGTAACCACGTGAGCGTTGCAACGCTACAACCTTGATTGATTTATCCTCTTGCAATGTCTTAGCAGCAGCATCAAAATCCACATCACCGTTATCTAGTAATGGTGTGTACTTGAAGTTAATACCATATTCCTTCATAGTCCCAGGATTATCACCAGCAATACCAATAACTTCTTGAATAGTATCGTATGGCATACCTGTCATATAGTACAAAGTATCGTTAGGACGTAAGATACTGAACAATGAAGTCGTAATGGCGTGTGTTCCTGAAGCCAATTGTGAACGAACTAATGCATCGTCTGCCTTAAAATAGCCAGCGTAAATCTTTTCAATTTTGTCACGGCCTGGGTCATCATACCCATAACCAGTTGATCCCATCAGATCCTCTTCACCAACACGGTTTTCTCTAAATAAATTCAAAACACGTTGTTGATTGTACAAAACCTGTTCATCAATCTCTTCCAATCGAGGTGCGATCATCTTTTCGACTTTAGTAATCTTATTTTGTAATTCCTCTGGTAAATCTTTTTTCCATGAAAAATTCATCATTATTCCCCTTTAGTTATTTTCTGGTAAAACCTCACCTTGAGCGTGATACAGTCCCTTTTCGTTCTTGCTCAAATATACACCTTGGATTTCAGGTACAAATCCTGGGAATCTATTCATAGCTCCAATTAGAACATTGAAGTAGTCACGGTCAATATCTTGCCAACGTTCACCCGGTGCCACAATGAACACTCCTGGTGGATATGGTAGCGCACCTTCCAATGCAACTCGACCAACAATGTCGTCGAGTTCTGATAGTTCACTTTCATTTCTCATGAATGCCAGATCAGCTTCATGTGGCGTCATCTCGTAATCTTGCATATTTGTTTTTGCAAACAAAGCTTGTTGTAATTTATACGTTTTATTATCACGATAGTATTTTTGTATTTCATCACACAATTGTTTAATAGAATAATTTTCATATCTATCTGAATATTGTGAATATAGCTTGGGAAGTACCTCTTTTAACGGTGCATCTTTAAAGTACAGATCCTCAAATTCAAGAAGTGCATTCATCAATTCATCTAGATCTTCTTTTGTATCTCCAGGAGTTAACAAGAATAACAAAGAATTCAGATCATCCTTGGCTCTAATAATCCTTTTTTCAGTCAAGAATGCAGCGACTACTTGTCCAGGAATACCAGTTTCATCATAGATACCCGTTCTAACATTCACTCCAGGTGTAACGATGGTGATTTTCAATGGATCAATCATAACTTCATTATCTGTAACTTTTTTGAATCCATGCCAATTATCTTCAGGATCAAGTTTCCAATATCGTTTATCAGTTGCTAAATCATCAGTATCGACATCTTGCCACAATTTTCCATCAACTTTTTCTGGAACTAACGGTCTAAATAACTTGGACTTTTTAAGAAGTTCTTTTCGCCACTCAATACCATTGATCAACGTATGATTCCATAATTTTTTATTTGCAGGACTGGCAGCCATATATGCATTTACAGTTAATGATGCATATACAGGATATGAATAACTAGAAGTAACGTATTTTAGATAAGCATTATTAAAATGCTTGTGATCTACATAACGTTTTTGCCCTTTGATGTGACTATCCTTCTTAAGAATCTGAGAAGTTTGTCCCATCCCTGCCTGTTGTTTATGAATTGATTGTGTAACTAATATTCCAGGATCATCTGGGCCGTAATTGTATGAAAGTGGTGATAAGTCCTTTAGCAAAGGTACAAACTGTTCAAATCCGCCCCAAGCGCAATCAAACAAGATGTAATCACAAAGTTTGCCAATTTTATCTAGAATCCACTTAGAATTATAAAATACCCCATCATAAGTTTCGAGTTGTAAGACCGCCAATCTGAACGGGCGTTTTTCTTTAGCCTTAGCCGGATCAACTTTGGCAATTTCTGCACGAATCTTGTCTTCATTTAAGAAGTCTGGATCCATCGGACCAATCAAGCCCAGCGGATTACGATCTGTAGGTATATATACAGGTTTAGCCCCATTCATGACCAGTGCACTATTGTACAGCGACTTGTGATTATTGCGGTCAAACAAAACCAAGTCTCCAGGGGTCAAAACAGCACTAGCACAAATTGTATTTGAACTAGTTGTTCCATTAGTACAGAAGTATACCTTGTCAGCGTTGTATGCCTCCGCTGCTTTCTGTTCGGCTAATAGTGGTGTCCCCTCATGCGTCATAGTGTCGCCTAGTTCTTCGACTGTATCACTAGTATCAGCATAGAGCATATTTTTACCGAAGAAACGATTGAAAACTACCCCAGCCGGATGTTGCTCGTAAAATTGTCCGTTATGATGACCAGGTGTTGTAAAACTTACAGGTCTATCATTTGCAAATTTTATTAAATCAGTCAAAAATGGCGGAATATTTTCTTGTTCATACTTTTTAATTCCACTTTTAATTCTATCTTGAGTATCCGAAATAGTATCATCAGCATCAACAAGAATTATCGGAATATCGAGTCCAGATTCATTCACGATTTTCTCAGCGCCAGTAGTATTTTCACCACTTTTCAAAACTATTGCGGCTAATTCTGACGCTTTGGTTTTGTTAGAAATGGTAGTTACCTCCCATCCCTCAGGCAAATACTTGCTTGCACCATTGGTTGCAGCAATTTTTAAATAATCCATATTTTCACTCTATTCTTCATTTATTTTCAGAAAAGACTATGCAAAAGTCCAAAACTTTCATACAATGAATTGTTGGAAATTATTTTAATTATCAAAAATAATTCCTTTCAGTTATTGATTATTATATATGTTGGGACAATACACAAGTGGAATATCATACTTTATGGCTTTGTCATAAGCCGCCAAAGGATTCGCTCTTCTATAAATATTAAAAAATATAAGGGGAGCTTCACATGAATGATTTAGATATAGAACCAAAACCGCATTACATGAAATGGCAAGTAATTGCCCTATTAGACTTTGTTACCATTATTAGTTTTGAGAACATCTTCTATCCTTTCCAAAACCAAGGGTTATCAGTTGTTGTCTCATGGATCTTCTTGCTTTTCGCATACGTTATTCCTTACGAATTGATTGTTAGTCAAATGAGTCTAACTTTTGATAATCAAAGCGGTGGTTTGGCATCTTGGGTTCGTCGTAGTAGTAACGACACCCTGGGTTACTGGACTTCATGGATGTACTGGATCCAAAGTGTTCCATACATCGTCGATGTTTCAAACTCTGTTATTGTCTCATTTAGTTGGATTATCTTTGGAAATAACAGTCTAGACAAGAGAATGTCCACCTTCTCATTCGGACTATTAACTTTCGTAATCATCTTAGTATTCATTATTTTTGAAAATGTCTTCAAGAACTCACTTGAAATTCTGTCACTTATCGGTGGTGGAGCAATGTTTGTTATGTCAGTACTTTTCGTATTATTGGCTGGATATGCAGTAACGCACGGTGCACATATCGCTACTCAACCAATGAACTGGGCAGCCTTCAAGCCGACATTTAGCTTGAAATACTTCTCAACAACCGGATTATTGATATTCGCCATGTCAGGTGCTGAACTTGCCGCACCATATATTGTTCAAATGCGTGATCCAAAGCATGAATTTCCCAAAGCAATGTGGCTACTAGCACTTATGACAGCCTTTTTAACAATCTTCGGTACATTGTCATTAGCAGTATTCTTCAATGCCAACCACATTCCTCATGATTTCAAGATGAATGGTCCTTACTATGCCTTCCATCTTCTAGGTCAAAACTTGGGTGTTGGTAAACTATTGATGTACATCTTCGCCGTTGTTCAAGCAATTTTCATGATGGCACAGCTAGCTGTCTTACTTGATGCTTCAAGTCGTGTTTTTGCAGGTGATGTTGCTGACAAATTCATGCCAAAATGGCTCACAAAAACTAACAAGAACGGTCGACCAATCCACAGTTACACAATGACTACTGGATTAAGTTTGTTCTTATTATTATTAACAGGTACATTGCCAAATATTAATACAATTTATAATTGGTTATTAAACATCAACGGTATCATCTCACCATATAAGACTTGCTGGGTATTCTTCGCCTTCGTCGCCGTTCGTTGGCAAGATAAGAAATTCCATTCTGAGTATACTTTTATTAAAAACAGAACCGGTGCTTTGTTAGTCGGTGGCTGGTGTCTAGCATTTACCTTCGTCTGTGCCACTCTGGGTTTCATCCCTCAAGAAGCAGCATTTGGTACTAAACTATTCGATCACCAACTACTATTGAACTTCATTACAGTTATCGTATTATTCGGTATGGGATTTGTTATGCCACTTCTACGTAAACATGAAATGAACAAAGAACTTGATTAAGTAATATAATTTTAATAATTCTAAAATATCTAATTAGTTGCTTTTTCAGATATAATCATCTAACATAAGTAAGATTAAATAATAACTATCGCCGATTTAGGCGGTAGTTTTTTTAAGCGCAAATTTTACTTTTGAGAGGGGGATTACATGGAAAAGCACAAAAAATCCATTTATATTTTAATATTCAGTAACTTTTTGATTTGTTTGGGAATTGGATTAGTAATTCCGGTTACACCATTTATCAAGAATGAATTTCATTACACAACATCACAAATGGGGGTCATGACTTCACTATTTGCATTTGCACAATTCATTGCCTCACCTATCGTGGGCAGAATGTCCGATAAAGTCGGACGTAAACCAGTAATTGTTTTCGGACTATTTACATATATGATCTCTGAATTCATCTTTGCTGTTGCAACAACCTTACCAATGTTTAACCTATCTAGAGTTATCGGTGGACTTTCTGCAGCCATGGTAATCCCTACTTCAATGGCACTAGGATCAGACCTCACTTCACTAAAAGACCGTGCCAAGGTAATCGGCTGGTTATCTGCCGCATTCAGTGGTGGATTAATATTGGGACCAGGTCTAGGGGGAATCCTAGCTGGAATAAGTTACAAGACGCCGTTTTGGGTAGCCGGTGTTTTAGCTATTACTAGTTGTGTTTTCACACAAATCTTTCTTAAGGAAAGTAAAGATACCATTGAATTCGAGCGTGAAGAAGAGGCAAAAGTTAACAAGAATAAATCTTCTATCATGTCAATTTTGACTGTACCAATGGTTGTATTATTTGGAATGATCCTTGTTTCATCCTTTGGATTACAAGGATTTGAAAGTATTTATAGTATCTATGTAAACCAAGTTTTTAACTTTGGATTGGGAACGATTGCATTAGTTTTGACACTGAATGGTATCATTTCATTGATTTTACAAGTTGCTGCGTTCAATTGGTTGATAAACAAAATTGGTGAAATGGGATTGATCAGTTGGTGTTTCCTACTTAGCGCTGCTTGCGTATTTTGGATTACTCGAGCACATACCACGATCGAAGTAATTGTTGCAACTTTGGTCATCTTCTCATCATTTGACCTGTTGAGACCAGCCATTACAACATTGCTGACCAAATCAAGTAAAGCCAATCAAGGATTGATCAACGGAATGAACATGTCATTAACAAGTATTGGTAACGTTATCGGACCATTGATGTCAGGTGCATTAATGGATTGGAATACACATTATCCATATATCGTTGTCGCAATAATTTTGACATTCTCATATTTATTAACTTTTATCGTCAAACGTTTCCCATTAGTTGCTGCAGAAGAGTAACAAAAAAGGTTGAGAATTTTTTCTCAGCCTTTTTATTTACGCCAAATCATTGTAATCTCAGACTCACCAGTATCTTTATCAATCCCCTCCGCCTTAATGGAAAAACCATTGACACGGTAAAAATTAATTGCCTTGAAATTCTTCACATAACAACTAATGATCAAGTCATCATGTGCTTGTTTAATATAATCGAATAGCTCCTTACCGATTCCTTTACTGCGGAATTCTTTTTTAACAAAAACTCCTTCTATATAATTACCATTTAAACCAACGAAGCCAGCAATTTCACTATTATCCTTATAAACATAAATTTCTGAATTAGCCAATTGTTTTTTTACTACCGGAAAACTTCTCTTCCAATATTTTGCATTAATAAAGTTATGTGCATCCAAATTACCTTCAAGCCAAATATCGGCAACGGCATCAATTTCATTGGGTGTCATTCTTTCAATCATTTTAAATATATCCCCTAGCCATAAAAAATTTGATGTGCTATTATTCTATAATAAATCAATACACCGCCGGGTGTCACTAAAAAAAGTATTCTTTACAATTCCATTAGGCCAAAGAAGGGATTGTAAGGGATACTTTATTTTTTTGTGCAAATTCACAAAGAAATAATTAGAGGAATTAACATGAATTGGATCTACTTAACTATCGCAGGACTTTTCGAAGTCGTCTGGGCATCAACGATGAAACTTAGTCATGGATTTACAAAGCTTAGCTTTACTATCTTGACGATTATAGGAATGATACTCAGTTTTGTTTTACTCGCAAAAGCTACCAAAACATTACCATTAAGTATTGCCTACCCTATTTGGACCGGAATCGGAGCACTTGGCTCGATTTTAGTTGGCTTCTTCATATTCGGAGACAAAATATCCCCTTTAACGTGGATATTCATAGTATTGCTACTGATCAGTATTATTGGAATAAAAATGACTACAAGCCATTAAATAAACTCAAAAATATTAATAATAAATCAACTAATTTTTTACTCTATATTTTATATAATTTTTTTAATTTATATCTTAGATATCCTTGTGTTTACTAATCAGATGATTTTATAATTGAAATGTACAATTTTATGAGAGGGGAAAAAATATGGGGAAAAAGTTACGCAATATTTTTGCTGTTGTATTCGCAGCAATGGGAATCTTCGTAGCAGCATTATGCTTTAATTCTACAGAAGTTTCCGCTGCTGCTTATACAAGCAGTGATTTGATTTCTAGCGCTAAGATTATTGATCAAGACAAGACCTATAATTACAGCAGTTCCGTTGGTGTTGAATACCAATGGGATACTACTGGTACTGATATCAAATTGCAAAAAGACGATACATTAACTATGGAATTGCCTGAACAATTGAGATCAAATACTAAAGCTGGAGTACCATTCGATGTTAAAGATAAAGATGGTAACGTTATTGGTTCAGCTGTTGTGAATAAAGACAATACTGTAACTATTACATTTAATGAAAACGTCGAAAACTTCAACGAAACTACTGGTAGTATCGTGATCAATAGTGGCATTGGTGTTAATGCAAATGCCACCCCTGGTGAGAACACCGTTACTTTTCCAATCAAGGACGGTAACACGCAAGACAGCAATCTAAATATTGTTCCGGTTGATAAAAATATTACCAAAAAAGGTGTCATCGGAACAGACGCAAACGGAGATGCCATTGTAACTTGGACAATTTTAGCTAACCGTAACGAATTAGACCTTGCTAATCTAAACGTCTACGATACGATTACTGATAAGAATCTAACTTACATGGCTGGATCTCTTACTGTTTATGAAGCAACTTGGACAAACAATGCAAAACAAACATATAAAAAAGGCAACGTTTTAACAGAAGATAAATACACATTAAACGAAACTGGTAACGGTTTTGATTTGCATATTCCAAATTCTAATAAACAAATGTATGCAATCACCTTCCAAACTAAAATTAACGATCCTGCTTTAGCAAGTGATGGTGAAACAGTATTCAAGAATAAAGCTGAAATGACCTGGGGTAAACCGGGAGTCGATGGTGAAACGCCAAGGGAATCAGCCAGTGGAAGTGTTACTTCTACACCAGACGGAGGAAACTCAGGTTCTGGTGGTGGTAATTATACCGGCTCAGCTCAATTAGTTAAAAAAGACGCAAATGATGACAAGTTATTACCTGGTGCAACATATTCATTGTATAAAGTTGCTGCAGGTGATGATCAACTCATCAAATCAGATCTAATAACCGATGAAAACGGTTTGATTAATGTTTCAGGATTAGCTCCTGGAGATTACTACTTCAAAGAGACAAAAGCTCCAGATGGTTACGAACTAAGCAATAATGAGATTCCGTTCACAATCACAGGTAAAGAAGAGAACACCACTGTTTACCTAACCACTAAAGATGAACCTGAGGAAGCAAAGGGTCCTGAGGAAGGATCAGTCATTATTCAAAAGGTTGATAAAGAAAGTGGGCATAAACTTGCCGGTGCAGAGTATGACATTCTTCATGTAAATGAGGACGGCACCATTGACCCGACTCCGGTTGCACATATCACATCTGATGAATATGGTGTAGCAACTTATGACAACTTACCTGTTGGACATTATATTTTGCATGAAACAAAGGCTCCTGATGACCATGTTATAGGTAACGATATCGAATTCGATATTACCGAAAATGGTTTAGCTACTGGTATTATTATCATGGAAAATGATTTGATTGAAGAGCTTCCCACTTACTCAGTCACCTTAATAAAGCATGATACAAATAATGCTGCCGTTCTTGTTCCTGGAGCAACATATGAGTTGTATGACCAATTTGGTAATAAAATGGACGAAGCAGTTACTGATGAAAATGGTGAAATCCGAATTGAAGGATTACTACCAGGAAATTATTACTTTCTAGAATCAAAGGCTCCACATGATTACGAAATTAATGAAAATAAAGTTCCATTTACAATTGTGGACAAAGACATAACTGCCGGAGATTTGAAGACTTCAGATCCTAGAATTACTGAACCAGAAACGCCAGATATTGACAATCCTGACGTTGAGGAACCTGGTACTGAGGGTCCCGATACTGAGAAACCCGGCACTGAGAATCCTGATACCGAGAAACCTGGTACTGAGAATCCAGACACTGAAAAACCTGGTACTGAGAACCCAGACACCGAAAAACCAGATACTGAAAAGCCTGGTGTAGACCCTGATGAAAAAGATGGCGAAGATGGTGAAGAAGGTTTAATTACAAACCCTATCGATCCTGATGGAAACAACAATAATAATAACGGTGGAAACACCGACGTAAACACAACAGACCCAACAAGTCCAAAGCCTCCATATGAAGGCAGCACAGATTCATCACAAACTTACTTGCCACAAACAAGTACAGCCAATGGAATCTTAGCTAGTGTTATCGGATTATTAGCATTAACAGGCATCTTGTACTTCAGACGTCGTAAAGCTTAATATGATATTAAAAAAGATGAGTTGAAATCAAATTTCAACTCATCTTTTTTGTCTACAAATCTATTAACCTTGTGTAGGATTGTGATGCTCAGCTGCAGAAGTATCTGGGAACTTATTCAATGCAACCATGTCCTCAGCACTGATTTCAAAATCAAGTTGAGCATTATCCTTAATATGAGCAACATGAATTGCCTTAGGCAATGGAAGTACCCCGTTTTGAATTACAAAACGCAAAGCCAATTGTGGAACACTAACATTATACTTTTCAGCAATCTGATTAATTTGCTCATTATGAATCAAACCACCAGTAGCAAGTGGTGAATATGCCTCAACCAAGATATTATTCTTTTGAGTGAATTCAGTAATCTTTGGCTCTGTAAAACCAAGATAATATTGAATTTGATCGACCATTGGTTGAACTTTAGCAATCTTTTGAATGTTCTCAAGGTCATGAACAGCAAAATTAGAAACACCTATAGCGCGTACCTTTTTGGAAGCATAAATCTCTTCCATTGCACGCCATACATCCTGATTCCCCTCATCACAATTTTTACCAATTTGATTCCATGGCCATGGAGCGTGAATGATATACAAGTCAAGATAATCAATATTCAAATTATCCATCGTAGTTTGAAAATCCTTCAATGCGCCCTCATAAGTCTTAGTGTGTGCAGGCAACTTAGATGTAACAAATATATCCTTGCGGTCAACTTTCGAATCTCTAATTGCCTTACCGACACTCTCCTCATTACCATAGGCCAATGCAGTATCAATATGACGATATCCCTCATTCAATGCGTTAGTAACAGCATTATATGTAGTTTGACCATTAGGAATTTGCCATGTACCAAATCCTACTTTTGGAATACCTACGCCATTACTCAACGTAAATGTATCAGTTAATGCACTCATGAATACACTCTCCCTTTATATTTTTTATCAACAATTTAATATTACATTTTAAATTTGCAAAGGTAAAACAATACAACTCCACATATCATTTGCATTAAACATCAATAATAGCTAAGCTTAATTAACAAATTTGGAGAGGATACAAATTATGAGAAAAGTAGTTTTTTACGGAGCTATTAGTTTAGATGGATACCTTGCTGATAAAAATTATTCACTTGATTGGTTATTTAAGTACAACGACGAAAAAATTATGAAGGAAAGTTACGAACCTTTTTTTGAACAAGTCGATACCACCATCATGGGAAGACGGACTTACGATGATTTAATGTCAATGTCCACTGAATTCCCATATCCAGATACAAATAATTTTGTTTTATCTCACCGAGAAATAAATTCTAGGTATATTAAACAAACTAACGAACCAGTAGAAGAACTCGTACAACATCTGAAAAAACAAAATGGCAAAGATATTTGGATCATTGGTGGTGGAAAATTAGTTTCATCCCTACTTGACCTGAATCTCATAGATACCCTACAGATACAAATAACTCCCGACATCTTAGGATCGGGAGTTAAATTATTTGAGCATATGAACGAAGCACATCAGTTCAAAACAATCTTCACAAAACAATATGGAGATTTAGTCGATATCAAATATCAGCTAAAAGGCGCCACCGCCTGAGCCTCCTCCAAAACCACCTGAACTCCCACCAGAGAATCCGCCGGAACTACCGGATATACTAGAGCTGGCAGTATTACTAGTAGAAAATGAACTAGATAACGATTTTTCAATATTGAACTGATTACCATATCCATATCCGTACCAGTAATATATAAATGCAGGATTTGATTCGATGACCTCTGATCCAAAGTTTGTTTTAAGAGCTTTAATTACCTTAGGAGAAATACCAAACGCAACCGCATAAGGCAAGATTTGTTCCCAAAGAATCAAATCACCGACTTCAGCCAAATTCAAGTCGTCAACATCCTCAAACATTCGCTTAAATGCTCTTAATTCGTTAGCCAATTGCTCCCCTTCTTCTGTGTAAGAGCTTACTTTGTGTTTTATGATCAATGACACTGACCAACAGAATATAATGGTCAGAATGGCAAATATCGACAATGGAAGCAATATAGCATTTACTAATAGTGCAGATATACCAATTGAAATAACTAGTAGTACCGTACTGATAATCGCGGCAGCAATAAATCGATTGATAATATTTTTATTATGTATATCCAAGTATTTATTGCTCCCAGAAGCTACTCTCTTTTTCCAGCTTACATATTGGTCATTAAGCTTACCCTTCTTATCTTTTTTAGCGTACTTATCAATATCCTTAAGAGTAACACTGGTTCCATCACCGATAGTATTGACCATGAACTTGAGTAAATCATCCTCAGGTTCCTTCAAAGCAATAATTCTGAAGGTCTTCTCCTCCTTTTTAAGCTCAACATTATGCTCGTTGACCTGAATCATCAGGTCGCCCATAAATCCTTTACTGTCGCCCTCATTTGCCTTATTAAGAACAACATTGGCCATACTAGGTAATATTGTGGGCGAATCAAACCAATGAAACAAAGGTGTAGGCATTGGATGCTTATTAGCAGGACCCTTTTTCAATATCAAATAGTTAATTAGATAGATTAAAATAACAATAAATATTAATACGACAATTGCAATTTTACCGATTTTCTTAGGACGCTCGCGAGCAGCATTAGCTTGTTTCGCTAACTGTTTTTCTTGCGCCAAAATTTTGTTTTTTGCATTCTTATTAACTGTATTAGAATTCAAAGGCGTAACACTAGTTGGAAAGATAATATGACTTTCAACATTTCCTTCTGAAGGAACCTGATCGGCAGTAAGCACGACTTTACCCGCCTTTTTATCGACATCGTTATAACCATCTAACCTACCATGTGCCCAAGCCTTCAACCCCTTAATATCTTTTGCAGGTAAATTGATAGTAATCTTAACAATATTAAGATCATGATCCCAGCCACCACCAATTATTTTCCAATTTAATTCAGCAGTATCCTTATAATTAGTTATTACTCCATACAGTTTATACTTGTAAATAAACGTGACCGTCTTATCAGACACAGCATGATATACCTTAAGTTTCATATAATCACTAGTATTATTAACACTAAATGTATTATTTTCTCCAGTAGATGATTTACTAATGGGGACAGTATTCCCACCATCCTTTACCATCACCTCTGGATCCCCCACACCCTTAATACCATTAGTAGCCTGATTATAGTAGACACCATGAAAATCCCCAACAAAATCATAAGTGACGTACTGAGTCATTTCAGCGTCACCTTTTTTATCAATATCCACATTAACGGTATATTTGGTAATACCATAACTACCATCACTACTAGCCGCATGAATATTAGATGGAAATTGTAAGGTCATGAATATAGCAATAATAGTCATCCAAAAAACAAGCACAATCTTTTTCATAACTATCCCCTTGTAAAAAATCCACTACAAAACGTAGTGGATTTTTAATTTTAGTATAATCTTTCAAGCCAAGATTTATTTAAAAATTCTTTCCAATAAGTGGAAGATTGTTGCAATAGTGCATCATTAGACAAAACATATTTACGATAAGGAACATGATTAGGCAATGAAGCCTGACCAGAAAGAAAACGTTCATCTTGAACACGAATCAAATTTGCATGGTAATTTGCGGCCATCTTGTAACCAACATTAATTGAACATAACAACAGAATAACAGTGGCCAGAATTCTAAAGTTTTTGATTACCTGATTAGCATAATAAGATGCCGCTTCGATAACATACAAAACAGCAGCGATATACAAGAATACATACGAAGTGAAAAATTCACGCGAATTTATCGGCGAAATAATAATAATAAATGGTGATATCAAAGCAAAATACGTAAACATACTAAAATACAAAATATAATTTTTCTTAGCATTAAATAAGCAAATCGTAGATCCTATTAAAAATAGCCAGAAAACTATGGTCATTACACCATCAATTTGCGTGATGCGAGTACTTAAACCACGATACATAAAGAACTGATCATAATTGTGACGACCAAGCCACACATTAATAGCAATATAATAAACAATAAAGAAACTAGATAGAATATTAATAATCCACTTTAATTTCCCATTGCGTAGTTTATTAGTGGCAATAATAATAATAGCTATACAAAGAACAACATTCACTATTAGGTTCAAAGTATTAAACCAGTAATGTGTAATATAAAAATAGTTATTTATAATTCCGTGTAAATCAAAGTTAGTATCACGATAAGTAGATTTCTCATGGTACGCAGGATGACTAAACATGATTATTGCAGAAATTATTGCTCCCATCAAATAGCTTCCTTCAAACCATTCATAATTTCTATGATAAATAAATTTGCCAGCCAAAATCGCAACAATACCAATGAATATTTGATAAAGCGTCAGATGCTCCACGAATAATCCACCAATCAAACTCACTACAAATGTACAAATTGCCAAAATGATTGGATTATAAATCTTGTTTCCATCAAATAATTCCTTTACAAAAGTTAAAAATAACAGCGTCAATGCCAAAGGTGGAATGTAATTGATAAAACCAGCATTCCATGACAAAACTGTACTCACATAACCATCTTGGAATGTAAATACGAACAGACCGCTCAAGATCATCGATAACTTAGATTTACCAGTAAGTTTCCAAATACACCAAAGAAGTAATGTCCAAAATATAGCATAAGCAAGCATAGCAAATATTAAATGATGCACAGTAAATATTTCAGATAAATTACCAATCCATCGACCATTGCTACTACCGCCATATATTTTTTGTGGCCCATAAAAACCATGATTCATCAAATATCTACCTTGTTCACCACCCCAGAAATAATCATCTCCAGACGGTATAACTAGAAATCTAAAAACAAAAAAATACAGGAATACGAGTGGGAAAAATAGTTCCTCCCAATTACTGTGAGTTTTACTTTGCATAAAGTTCCTCCAAAATCAAAATACTTCTTAAGTATAACCTATATTGCCACCGTATTTTTATAACAAAATAAAAAAGCAGCTCACAATAGTGAACTGCCTTAATGCTAATTAATCTGTCCAAATTTCTTTAGCACGATTAAATGCTGACCATGCCTTTGGCCATCCGGCATAGAATGAAAGATGAGTTATTTCAGCAATAATCTCCTCTTTAGTAATACCATTCTTCTTACCAATTTTAAGATGAGCATTTAATTGTTCCAAATTACCAGCAGAAATAATGCTTGCAATGGTAATCATTGATCTATCATGTGCAGATAATTCTTTTTCCTTACTCCATACTTCTCCAAAAAGTACATCATCATTTAGTTTTGCAAATTGTGGTGCAAATTCACCAAGTTGTTCTTGTCCGGCTGTTTGTTTGACCATGTGTATTTCCTCCAATATTCCGTTTAACTTTACGAATAATATTAAAGCACTTGAAGTTAACTTTAAGTCAATAAAGAATATGAAAAAAAATATAAAAGGTGCCCAAAAGGTGCCCAAAATATCAAAATAGTAATCTAAGAGTGTCAATTTAATAATATTTTTACAAATAAAAAAAACTCTGAACATTGATTTAACAACATTCAAAGCTTATATATTCGACTTAGTAAAGAGTTGAAATCACTCATTATACCGGTGATCGGGGTCGAACCGATACTCCCTAGTGGGAACAGGATTTTGAATCCTGCGCGTCTGCCAATTCCGCCACACCGGCATTTCAATACTTAGGCATAGCCCAAAGGCGGTAACCGGATTTGAACCGGTGATGAAGGTTTTGCAGACCTCTGCCTTACCACTTGGCTATACCGCCATATCAATGACAAAAATTGGGTTAGCTGGATTCGAACCAGCGCATGATGGAGTCAAAGTCCATTGCCTTACCGCTTGGCTATAACCCATTAAAGGGCGGTATGTGGGAATCGAACCCACGTGTGTCGGTACCACAAACCGATGTGTTAACCACTTCACCAATACCGCCATGATAAAAGGTAGAAACAGGGATAGTAGGAATTGAACCCACACTGACGGTTTTGGAGACCGTAGTTCTACCTTTAAACTATATCCCTAACTATGGAGGGGAGTGGATTCGAACCACCGAACCCGAAGGAGCGGATTTACAGTCCGCCGCGTTTAGCCAGACTTCGCTACCCCTCCAAAATGGCGCGGGACGGAATCGAACCGCCGACACATGGAGCTTCAATCCATTGCTCTACCAACTGAGCTACCGAGCCATTTAACGGTCCCTGCGGGAATCGAACCCGCGATCTCCTGCGTGACAGGCAGGCGTCCTAACCAACTAGACCAAGGAACCAAGAATTAATTATTTTTGAAGCTAATTGCGGGAGTAGGGTTTGAACCTACGACCTTCGGGTTATGAGCCCGACGAGCTACCAGACTGCTCCATCCCGCGATAATAAAAATTGAAACTGTAATAATCAATAAGGAGGATGTGGGATTCGAACCCACGCGCCGTTTTCACGACCTGACGGTTTTCAAGACCGTTCCCTTAAGCCGGACTTGGGTAATCCTCCATTGCTTAATATTTAAAACTATAAATCTGTATCGATGCATAAGCACCAATGACCCGTACGGGATTTGAACCCATGTTACCGCCGTGAAAGGGCGGTGTCTTAACCACTTGACCAACGGGTCATGAAACGGAGAAGGAGGGATTTGAACCCTCGCGCCGCGTAAACGACCTACACCCTTAGCAGGGGCGCCTCTTCAGCCACTTGAGTACTTCTCCAGACATAGTGGGCCTAAATGGACTTGAACCATCGACCTCACGCTTATCAGGCGTGCGCTCTAAACCAGCTGAGCTATAGGCCCATAACAAGCGGCAAAAGCGGGTGACGAGAATCGAACTCGCGACAACAGCTTGGAAGGCTGTGGTTTTACCACTAAACTACACCCGCATTAAAGCCTCTATACTATTAGCATGATTGACTACATCACACTAACGGTCCCTGCGGGAATCGAACCCGCGATCTCCTGCGTGACAGGCAGGCGTCCTAACCAACTAGACCAAGGAACCAATTAAATAATTCAATTGCGGGAGCAGGATTTGAACCTACGACCTTCGGGTTATGAGCCCGACGAGCTACCAGACTGCTCCATCCCGCGATAACAATATGAATTTAGGCTTTATTCCATGCGATGGACCCTGTAGGACTCGAACCTACGACCGAGCGGTTATGAGCCGCCTGCTCTAACCAACTGAGCTAAAGGTCCGGAATAAATAGCGGCGAAGGGGATCGAACCCCCGACCTCCCGGGTATGAACCGGACGCTCTAGCCAGCTGAGCTACACCGCCAAAAAACAAAAACATATGTGATCAAATGATCACTATCGGGAAGACAGGATTCGAACCTGCGACCCCCTGGTCCCAAACCAGGTGCTCTACCAAGCTGAGCCACTTCCCGAAAAGAAGCAATGCACCCAGTAGGAGTCGAACCTACAACCTTCTGATTCGTAGTCAGACACTCTATCCAATTGCGCTATGGGTGCATATTCATTATAGTGCCGAGGACCGGAATCGAACCGGTACGGTAATCACTTACCGCAGGATTTTAAGTCCTGTGCGTCTGCCAGTTCCGCCACCCCGGCGTTACTATAATGAAAGCGGAAGACGGGATTCGAACCCGCGACCCCCACCATGGCAAGGTGATGTTCTACCACTGAACTACTTCCGCATTAATGCCGACTAGAGGATTCGAACCTCCGACCCCCTGTTTACAAGACAGATGCTCTGCCAACTGAGCTAAGTCGGCATAAAATGAATTATGCTTATTCAATTTTAATAAAAAACTCTCAATATTGCAACAACAATATTGGTATACGGGTGAAAGGACTTGAACCTTCATGTCCATTGGACACTAGAACCTAAATCTAGCGCGTCTGCCAATTCCGCCACACCCGCATGGTGTGTTGTATATTTGTTGCAAATGAGTCGTGACGGGTTCGAACCGTCGACCCTCTGATTAAAAGTCAGATGCTCTACCAGCTGAGCTAACGACTCATGGATGGAGGATACAGGGATCGAACCTGTGACCTCCTGCTTGTAAGGCAGATGCTCTCCCAGCTGAGCTAATCCTCCATGATAAATGAACAGCGTGGCAGCTACCTATCCTCGCGGGTAGTTTCCCACCAACTACTTTCGGCGTGAAGAAGCTTAACTTCTGTGTTCG
>NZ_RHOO01000033.1 GCF_003946555.1 Companilactobacillus hulinensis
CCTTAGCTAGTGATTCCGACTACTACGGCTCACAGTGGACTTTCACCACCAAGTTAGCGCCCATGCCGGGCGCACTGGGACCGTTACGAGCCAAGGTCTCGTATCTCTCCTTGAAGCTTTGCTTTGCAAATCTCCAAGTTCGTCCTTTGCTGTAAGAACGGAAATTCACCGTTCAACACCACCTTCACAGCAGTTAAAATATTTTCCGACCTCCAGCTTATGTACATTTAGTAAAAAAACGCAATTTACCATAGTTTGTTAATTAGTAATGCAAAAAATAGCTATATTACTTATCATTCATGCACAGAATTTAAAATAGATACACACGAATAATAGGTTACATCACTTTTCAACCGTCAACAGAGCACAAAAGCAAAAAAACTCGCACATTGTTTGATGTGCGAGTTTTTTCTATTTATTCTCAGTGATTTTAATTGTTCCATCTACCAAGTCAGCTTTAAGATTCTTAACGTCCAAGTTGTCCAAGTAGAATTCAGCAACCTTATCTCTGATTTGTTGTTCAATAACACGACGTAATGGTCTTGCTCCCATTGCCTCATCGTATCCTTCATCAATCAACCATTCCTTAGCCTCAGGAGTTACTTCAAGGGTAATACTCTTCTTAGCCAAGTTCTTATTTACATCATCTAACAATAAGTTGACGATTTGATTCAAATCATCTTTTGATAGATGGGTAAACTCGACAATTCCGTTGAATCTATTCAAGAATTCTGGACGGAAGTATGGTGCTAACTTGTCCATAAGTTTTTCATCTTTTGTAGACTTGTCACCGAATCCGGCATTTGATGTAGCAATAATGATTGTATTCTTGAAGTCCACAACATTACCTTGTCCATCAGTCAAACGACCGTCATCCATGACTTGTAACAACAATGTCAAAACCTGTGGGTTAGCCTTTTCGATTTCATCTAATAAGACGATTGAGTATGGATTACGTCTTACACGTTCAGTCAATGTATTACCATTATCTTCATATCCAACATAACCAGCAGATGTACCGATCAACTTAGATACAGCGGTTAAGTCTGAATATTCACTCATATCCAAACGAACAATGGCATCTTTACTACCAAACATGTCACTTGCTAGTTGCTTTACTAATTCCGTCTTACCAACACCAGTTGGACCAACAAATAGGAAACTACCAATTGGACGGTTACCTTCATCGAATCCAGCACGGTTACGACGGATAGCACGAACAACCATATCAACAGCTTCATCTTGGCCAATTACATGTCCTTTGAGACGTTTGCCCATATCCTTCAATCTTTCGATATCACTAGCGCCCATCTGTGAAACTGGAACACCTGTCAACCTCTGAACTGATTCAGCAATATCATTAACAGTTGCGATTGGTTCGGCTGCACTGCCTTTGTCATCTTTTAATTTGGTTTGCAAATCTTCAATTTTCTTCTTCAAATCTGCGGCTTTTTCGAAGTCTTCTTTGTGAGCAGCTTCGTCCTTTTGAGCTTCAGCTTCTTTTAAGGATTTCTCCAAACTTACTTTGTCAGTGACAGGATTCTTAGCAGCCAAGTGGGCAGCGGTCATATCGATCAAGTCAATTGCCTTATCAGGAAGTGATCTTTGTGGAATATATTGAACAGAATAATCCACAGCGGCCTTCAAAACTTCATCAGGTAATTTAACATTGTGATGATCTTCATAGGCTTTGCGTAATCCTTTCAATATAGCTACAGTAGCATCTTTACTTGGTTCATTGATCGTTACATCATTGAATCTTCTTGCTAAAGCAGCATCTTTCATGATGGTATTACGATACTCATCTTGTGTTGTAGCACCGATAATAGATATCTCACCACGGCTCAATGCTGGCTTGATGATATCTGATAATCCCTTACTACCAGCATCGCCACCAGCAGCACCAGTACCAATAATTTGGTGAATTTCATCGAAGAACAAGACCACATTACCTGCTTCTTTGACTTCCTTCAGCAAATTTTGAATGTTCTCCTCAAATGAACCACGATACTGTGTTCCGGCTTCAAGTGAAGATACATCAACAGAAATAATCTGCTTATCTTTGATAGCCGCAGGAACATCACCTTTGACGATTGCTTGTGCCAATCCTTCAACAACCGCAGTCTTACCAACACCGGCATCACCTACTAGAATTGGGTTATTCTTAGTACGACGGCTCAATACTTCAGCTGTCTCTTGAATTTCTTTATCACGCCCAATGACGGGATCAAGTAAACCATCACGAGCCTCTTGTGTTAAATTATGACCTAGTTTATCAAGCATTTTGCCAGTCTTACCAGTACTTGCTTGCTGTTTTGCATCGTTCACAGGTATCTGTTTGCCAGCAGTACGCATCTCTTGATATCTAGCTAATTCTTCAGGTGTTAATTCGTGGCCGTTCACATAATACTTTGTACCATTGCCATTATTATTTTCACCCATTAATCTGTTAAAAATATCGTCCATATCGTTATTTGAAAATAAATCGTCATCCCAAAATGATTTTGCCATAAACAATTACCTCCTAAACGAATTAAATATTCTGTTGTAAACGAGTTGCAGAAACCAAATTCCTGCGCCTGTTACAAATAACAAATGTATTGCTTCGCAATATCTTCGTTATTTTAGGCAGTGCTCAAAATTTCCCGGTTCCTGTAACTCTCTATTTCAGATAGTGCAACTCCAAATCGCGCAACACTCTCCACATTTCCATATCTTGTGCTTTGGCTAATGCTTCAATATCGCGCAGATTAAGCGGAGTCGCCGAAGTTTGGTCTTTATTAAAAGACTTATGCAGCGTGGTATATCCATACCCACTCTTCTTCGCTATGAAGTAGATCGTCAAATTCTTATCCTCTAAATAGGATTTTATATCTATTTCCATATCTCTATCCTCCACAACTACAGTATAGCACATCTGTGATATATTACAAATGTGAAGCATCACAGATGTGACATAAAATGGAATAATTATACTTTCACAACATTATTTTGTTACACTTAATGTAAGATATCACGAGGTGATTTTATGAAAGAATTACTCAAATCATTAGACAGATTGAACAAGATATACGAACAATTTGACCTGTTGAACTTTCGAGCTCATAAGGCCTTGCCACTGACCTTTGACAAAGAGAATTCCAAGGAATTACTGCGTCAAAACAAGCGGCTATACTTTAGCTATTCTTATTTAAACAAAGAAAAATCGCGACTTACGAATTCTATTCTTTCGCAAACTGTTAACTTAAAAGATCCACTTTTTAAACAGAAAAAAATGCTTCATCCAGAATTGATCGACAAAGCATTGAAATTAAAGAATATTGATGAATCACATGACAAAGATACTTTAAACATCCCCAATAGAAATCGTAAAATCAATAAGTTAAAACAATTGATTGCAATGATTCAGGATGAGGATATCGGCCTTTGCCAAGGTTATTTATCTCAAATGAATGTGCTGATCTATCAGAATAAAATGCACATCTTTGAGGAGCGTTCTGAAAAATATAAACCACAGGAACTACTACATGACATTGATTTTAGAACCAAAATTATGCAGTTTGACTATGATAGATATTTGTTCGAAGATTTCACGCCCGAAAGTTTTCTTGAATATTTAATTTTTCAAAAGATTCAACGTCATCCTACTTACATTCGCTCATATGATGCTAAAGAACTGATACCAGAAGCAGATGCTTGTGGATTCTCCGGTATTGCTTATGAGGTCGAAATAGATGGCGTTCGCGAGTGCTACGTTACCTTCAAAGGTACTGAGGCTGATATGGATTACACGCAGAGTTCTCGAAGTAAACGTTTGGAGAAGTTCCTATTGGAGGGTTTCAAAGATTGGAACTACAACGTCAATGCCATTCTAGTCGGTAACGATACTGAAAATCGTCAGATGTTGGTTGCTAGAGATTTTATCAATTATTTACAGAGTAATATTCAGGATAAATGTGCACTGTATGGCCTAGGTCACTCCTTAGGAGGACATTTCGTTCAGACATTGCAACTTACCAACGATTGCTTCCAAGCTGGTTATACGCTTAATTCTGCCCCAATTAATTTGAAGCAAGTTCAGCTGATCGACCCAGAATTATTTGACGACACGACTTGGAACAAGCTATTCGATCTGACATCTGATAAGACTGGCGCATACATACCAATCAAGGAGATCAATCAGCTATTGCCACGTGAATATCCAGAAATTGTCAATGAAAGTTTTGAACAGGATCTGACACAAGTGTTCTACGAAATTCCCTATACCATCTGGTTGGGACACAAACTAGAATACAATTTGAGCAATTGGAAATATCCATTTCAAAATCACCTGGCTGACTATCTAACTAACGGTGAAATTCATTCCTACCAACATTTCTTTGAACAACTATTTGCCTTCCTGCAAGATTCAGCAACCGGACCCCAATTGATGCGTAATACATTGAGTTTCATGCGTGCTAGAGTCAAGATCCTACGTGAAGACATTGACAAACCCGAAACAGCTGAATTCTTCTATGATTACTCCAATTACTTGTACGAATCAGGAATATTCTTAGATCAGCCACAAGAAATCACTGAAGATCTCACTCAGGATACACCAACCATGTGGCGTTCATCACGACGGGAATGGCCATTTTTGAAGAGCCTTAATATGGATATGTTGGAATTGTCAGTTTATTTCCACGTCATTCATGGTGTTAAGTACTTTTTGAGCCGCAAACCTAATAAGATAAACTAAAGAGCTGTGGCAAAACACAGTTTTTTCCGCTTAAAACAAACAAGACTAGCAATCCAATTTTGGATTACTAGTCTTGTTTGTTTTAATTCTCGAAAGCTGACCATATTCTGTCACACTCTCTATTTTGCAATCAGCTTCATCAGTAGACGCATCTCTGACTCAGTTTCTTGTTTAACTTTATTACTAATGATTTTATTATTCTTTATAATCAATTCATCATACAGAGATTTTTGTATCAATGAAATTATAATACCTGTTATATTTCCAAAATCACTCATCTCAATATTCAATTGGTCGATGACTGTCTCCAGTTCTTGGGCCAATTTGATACGAATATTACTCAAAACTTCTAATAACCAATCTGACTGACTATCAGACAATAACGGACGCTCACGAATAGTTATCATAAACGAGCGGTAACTATCTTCATCATCAAATATCAAGCAAATTCTTTCGTATAGGCTAATAATCTGCTTTTCAAAATCAGCAACAGAATTAACTTCTGAAAACCAGTCGTCAATTACTACTGTTCTACTTTCGAGTCCTTCGCGGACGATCGTATCCAAAATTTCACGTTTCCCTTTTGGGAAGTAATAGTACAATGAACCATCGGAAATTCCAACTTCTCGACTGATCTCTCGAGTCGTAGTAGCTTCGAAACCTTGTTCCGAAAACATACCTTGTGCGACCTTTAATATCTTTTCTTTTTGAAGTTCACTTTTTTCCATCAGTCCACCTCTCTAGGCTTCTGCAATTGTTTGAACGATTAAGTAAATGTTCAAAATGATTAGGACAATTGTTGCAAACCAAGCACAGTACTTGACCCACTTCTTATTCTTGAATTGTCCCATTATCTTCTCATCACTAGTAAATAGAACCAATGGGATGATGGCAAATGGCAAGGCAACACTAAGGAACACTTGTGAGAATGTCAGCAGGTTCTCAATCTTAGCTTCATTATCGTGATAGATAACCGCAAAGATCAAAACAGGTGTAACTGACAAAAGTCTAGTAATCAAACGTTGTGCCCACAGTGGCATCTTTAATCTGATGAAACCTTCCATGATGATCTGTCCAGAAAGTGTACCGGTAATTGTGGAACTCTGACCTGATGATAACAAGGCAACAGCAAACAACATACTTAGAATAGGACTGGCAATTGCACCAACTACTTGCTTGTTGCTTAAGGCGTTGAATAAGTCAACGAAACGGCCAAGTTCACTATTTGTTCCATAGAACAAGGCGGCACCTAGAATCAATAACAAACTATTAACGATGAAAGCTAAGAACAATTGAATATTTGAATCAATTGTTGAGAACTTAATAGCCTTAGCTATATCCTTCTTATCTTCACGATTAACTTTTCTTGTTTGAGAAATTGATGAACCTAAGTACAAATCATGAGGCATAACTGTGGCACCAACGATACCAAGTGATAGATACAACATACCGTTGTTAGTAATAATACTGCTTTGTGGGAAATATCCATTGATAATCCCTGTTATACTTGGTTTTGCCAAGAATACTTCGTACAAGAATACTAGTAAAATAACTGAAACTAATGTCGCAACAATAGCTTCGATCTTACGGAATCCTAACTTCATCAATAGAAGCAGGATCAAAACATCGGCAGCTGTAATCAAAATACCAACAATCAATGGAATGTTGAACAACAGCTTGATAGCAATACCGGAACCAATGATCTCGGCAATATCAGTCGCCATAATGGCTAATTCAGCGACTATCCAGAGGAAGAATCCTCCTGTTTTGGAAGTCTTCTCACGTGTTAATTGCGCAAGATCCTTACCTGTAACAATACCAAGTTTGGCAGCCATTGATTGTAATAACATAGCAATCAAACTTGAAATAAGTACAACTGCCAAGAGTGTGTACTTGTATTGAGCACCACCAGCAATTGATGTGATCCAGTTACCAGGATCCATATAACCTACGGCGATCAAAATACCAGGACCTGTATACGTCATCAATGTCTTCCAGAATCCGGCACCTTCTGGTACTTCGATACTACCGTTGATCTCATCCAAGCTCTTGTTATCTGCGGTACTTGAACTTACAAACTTACCATGCTTGGCAGTTGTTTCAGTTTCTTCGGTTGTATCGTTTGCTTCTACTTCACCACTATCTTTCATAGTAGTACCTCTTTTCTATTGATTTAGAAATTCGGCGATAGATTATCATTTATAACTTATGATGTTATCTCCGTCTTTTTCACAGTTATTGAGCACACGATTAAGTCATACAGCACTTATAATTACATGAATATTGAATAATTTGAGCGTGCGCTCAATTGACCATTGATATAATATCATGATTTACAGAAAAAAACATTGTTTTTTTAGAAAAACTAACAATATTTTTTTGAATGTTTAAATATTTATTTATGGGTCTGCATCATTTTCGTCTCCAGAACTCAAAATAATCATCTGTTGTGCGGACCGCCCCGAGTCATGGTCTCAATCCGTCCTGCATAGCAGGCAAACATTTTCGGACCTGGAGACAGACCTAAAACCTAAAAAACAGCCTGATTTCTAAAATTCAGAAATCAAACTGCTCTAATTATTATCTCTTGTTCATTTTTCGATACTTCTTAATATGATTCTTCATTTCCTTTTTGCTGCCAAACATTCGATTAATCTTTTCATTCTCAAGTTGTTTTGAATTTAATCCATTGTATGACATTTCACGCTGAAGTTTCTGGTAGCTAGCGAATCTTTCAGCATCCAAATCACCAAGTTCGATAGCATCCTTGATTGCGCATCCTGGTTCATTGGTGTGTGTACAATTTCTGAACTTACACTGCGATGCCAATTTTTCGATATCATCAAATGTTTTGGATAAATTGCCTGTATAAATCTTTAATTCGCGCATTCCTGGGGTATCAATTACCACTCCACCGTTTGGCACTGTCAGCATTTGACGATGTGTCGTTGTATGTCTTCCCTTATCATCGCCATTTCTAATTTCCTTAGTGGTCAATACTTCTTCACCAATCAAATGATTGATCAAAGTAGACTTTCCAACTCCAGATGAACCGACAAATACGACGGTTTTATCTTGAACTACATATTTTTGTAAATCATCAAATCCTTCGTTATCCGCCGCTGAACAAACAGCGATATCAATTCCAACACTTACATCTTCTAATTCTAGTAATTTCTCTTGCAGATCCTGGCACAAATCGGCCTTTGTTAGAACAATCACCGGTGTAGCACCACTATCCCAAGCAACTGTTAAGTATCGTTCTACCCTTCGAACATTAAAGTTATCATTCAATGACATACAGACAAAAACATAATCAATATTTGTGGCAATCACTTGTCCCGACTTCTGAGAACCAGAAACACTTCGCTTCATGATACTTTTACGATCCAGAATATTATGGATTATTGCTTGCTTATCATCCATAAGTGAAATCATAACCCAGTCCCCAACTGCTGGAAAACCATTTTGAGAATCAGATTGATACTCAAGTTTGCCAGAAATCTGTGCCTGTAATTCACCTTGTTCACTTATAACCTTGTACATATTACGTTGCTGCTCGATTACACGAGCAACTTCTAAATTATTATATTCTTCAGATTCAATTTTAATTTGATTTGTAAGCCCATATTTTTTTAAAATACTATTCAATTTTAATTTTTCCCTTCGAGTTTTGTATACCCACAACTCGCGAGAACAAAAAAAGCACAGTTACCCACTGCGCCAAAATAACATGAAGTAATGAAAACTACGCTTCTTCAGTCATTCATAAGGTGGGTACACTAAACAAAGCAGCACTAAGTCTGCTAAAATTTTGTGTTCACTTAAAACTACCTTATTGAATATCCGACATATGCGTACCTCTCATATTTATTAAAGAAACAATATCACGACATTATATTAATTGTCAATTTGAAACAAATAAAAAGCGGTTCAATCCCTAAGAATCAGGAGTTGGACTGCTATAATTTTACTTATTTTTTAATAGTTTTCTATTCAATATCCATTGCGATACATAATAGTTAGATCAATTCTTCTATCAGTCATAATTAATTTCCTCTCGCACTTCGTTAATTTATGAAGTTAACCGTCGGAGACTAAAATCTTTTATTCAACAACAACTTTCATACCATCAGGAACTTTGGTATTGATCCATTTGGCATCTGGAATCGTCAATCTCACACATCCGTGACTTGATCGTGTTCCAAGCTTGTGTGCTTCACTCTCAACATACTTACCGTCCTTATCCGTCGGAACAGAGTGGAATAGATAAACTCCCCAATCTTTGAATGAAGTCCAATAATTGGCTCCCTCATCAGATTCGGCATTATAGAAGTGATCTCCACGATTTTGAATGTGGAATGTCCCCTTAGGAGTTGGTGAACCCTTCTCACCAGTTGCTGCTTTCATTGTGTACAAATTCTTACTGCCGTCTTTTATGTACACTCTTTGTTTATCAATAGATACCTTGATATAAGCATCTTTGTGCTTCATCAAATCAGGATAAGCCTTTTTCTCAGATGGATGTTTCCATTCATTAAGCTTTTCTTTCTTTGCTGCAAGTTCCTTTTTCTTAGCCTTTGCAGCCTTTTGTTTTTCAATTTTTTGCTCTAAGGCAGCTGATTCTGCTTTTTTTGCATTAATCGAAGAAATACTAAATCCAACTGCAACCAAAACTACCAAAGCAATGATCACAGAAATTATCGTTTTCTTTTTTGTCATAACGTCCCCCGTGGTTTCAATAATAATATATTTCGGCACGTGGCACAACATCCCTTTGGATTTAATAAATAACGCATAACAAAACTAATATTATTCAAATAATACTTCTATAAAGTAAAAAAGATGGCAACCGATTTGGTTGTCATCTTTGTTTTAATTTCTAAGCTGAAACGAGTTACGAAATCCAGATTCCTGCGCCTGCTACAAACAACAAATGCACCGCTATGCGGCACCTTCGTTATTCTAGGCAGTGCTCAGAATCTCCCGGCTTTCTCCACTCTCTAATTTCTATAGTCTTTCGTTCAATTCCTTGCCAAGTTCTTCGAATCCTGGTTTGCCAAGCAATGCGAACATGTTCTTCTTGTATGCTTCAACACCTGGTTGGTTGAATGGGTTGATTCCATTCAAGTAACCTGAAATACCAACAGCAATTTCGAAGAAGTAGATCAAGTAACCTAATGAGAATGAGTCTTGTTCTGGAATGTGAACGCTCATTACAGGAACGCCACCGTCAGTATGAGCAAGTACAACACCTTCGTAAGCACGTTTGTTTACGTAGTCCATTGATTTGCCTTCAAGATAGCCCAAACCATCAAGATTGTCTTTTTCACTAGGAATTTCCATTTCGAAACGAGGCTTGTCGATGATAACAACTGTTTCCATCAAGTTACGACGTCCTTCTTGGATATATTGACCTAATGAGTGAAGATCAGTTGAGAAGTTAGCTGATGATGGGTAGATACCTTTTTGGTCTTTACCTTCTGATTCACCCATCAATTGCTTCCACCATTCACCGAAGTATTGTAGG
The DNA here is from genome assembly GCF_003946555.1 of Companilactobacillus hulinensis. Lineage (GTDB taxonomy): Bacteria > Bacillota > Bacilli > Lactobacillales > Lactobacillaceae > Companilactobacillus > Companilactobacillus hulinensis. The sequence goes on from NZ_RHOO01000033.1 coordinate 10,269, forward strand.
TTTGGCTCGTAGTTCTCAAGCAATTCTGTTGTGTAACCTTTACGGTACAAGATATTTCTTAATGCAGCATACTTGTATGCGTCATTCTTAGTCATATCTGGGTCTGAGAAGTCCTCACGTGCTTTAGCAGCACCTTCCATTAACTTGTCAATGTCAATACCGGCAACGGCAATTGGCAATAAACCAACAGCTGTAAGAACTGAGAAACGTCCACCGATGTCATCAGGAACAACGAATTCTTCGTAGCCTTCAGCATCTGATTCTGTCTTTAGAGCACCCTTAGCACGGTCAGTAGTAGCGTAGATACGGCCCTTTGCGCCTTCTTCACCATACTTTTCAACCAACTTAGCTTTCAAAATACGGAAAGCAATTGAAGGTTCTGTAGTAGTACCTGATTTTGAGATAACGTTGATACTGAAGTCGCGATCACCGATAACTTCTAGTAAGTCAGCAAGGTAGTTAGGAGAAATTGAGTTACCTGCAAAGTAAACTTCTGGAACATCCTTGTTGTTTTTAACGTTATAGAATGATGAACTTAGAAAATCGATAGCAGCACGAGCACCTAAGTAAGATCCACCAATACCAATTCCGATAAATACTTCTGAATCAGATTGAATCTTTTTAGCAGCTTTTTTAATGCGAGCGAATTCATCCTTGTCATAATCAACTGGAAGGTCGATGAAACCACGGAAGTCAGCGCCAGCGCCAGTACCCTTACGTAGTTCGTCATCAGCAGCAGTTACAAGGTTTTGCATTTCGCCTAGTTCGTTATCTTGAACAAACTTGCTTAATTTTGAATCATCAAATTTAATATGTGTCATTTTCTCTCCTCCATTTATCCTAAAACTAGATTATCATTTTCAATGAAAATTTCAAATCTTTATGCGATTTTTAAGCCAATTTCCGACAAAATAAATCAAATATCCGATAGCGGTTCCAACGGTGTTCAAAATAACATCATCAATATCGCTTACACCAGTATTCAAAATAAACTGCAAACCTTCGATCGATATCGATATCAAAGCACCCATTAATACAACTTTGAAAAATTTACGGTCTTTTTTGCCCAATGCTGGAATAAAGAATCCCATTGGTACGAACCATATAATATTACCATATAAATTATAAAAGAAATCAACCAAAGACCTGGCATTTAATAATTTTAATGTTTGTATAAATGGTACGGTATTGATCTGCGATAGTGAACGATGCCAATAAAATTGGAATTGCCATAAGAAATACCCATCCCGAAATACTGTTAAGGCAAAAAGTAGGAACACGTAGAAAGCAAACACCGTTACCCAAAGCTCATGGGCGAAGCTTGTCTTCTTATGTTTCCACTTAATCCAAATAAATCTTAATATAATGAAGAAAAGCGTGTACAATATAGCTTTATCAGCACCATAAAAAGACAAGCGTATTAACGGAAAATGATTTATTCTTGTGGCATATTGGTTCGATACATAGTTATATAACGGTCCCAAAAATATCATTTTTCTCATTCTTTCCCACTTTTTACTTAATACGTATTATACTAACAATTAAGCAATTTATTTAGAAGAAAATAAATTTATTATAGAAATTTTACAAATAAGGGATTTTTCATGAATAAACTTAAATTATTTTTAAACAAGCGCATAGGTTTTATGTGTCTTTTAGTCTTCTTCCTATGGCTAAAAACTGTCATTGCTTACTACGCCGAATTTTCGCTGGGATTAAACGACCCGTTACAACATTTAATTTTAATTATAAATCCCATTGCTACAACAGTCATTCTACTCAGTATAGCGTTATACATCAACAAGCCTATTATCTCATATATCGTCATGGGTGTTATCTACTTAGTGGAAAATATTCTATTATACGCAAACATTCTCTACTATCGTGAGTTCTCAGATTTCATTTCATTCAATACTATCGCCGGAGCCTCAAAAGTAACCAAAGGATTAGGTGGAAGTAGTGCAAGTCTAATGCAAGCTCATGATTTTATTTATTTTTTGGACTTCGTAATACTCGTTATTTTATTTACCAGTCATTTTATAAAAATTGACAAGATAAAGATCAGGAAGTTAACCGCTGTTGCTGTTTCTGTACTTGGAATTTTTCTCTTCTCATTTAATCTGATGATTGCTGAGACTAATCGTCCACAATTGTTAGGTAGACAGTTTGATAATAGTTATATTGTTAAATATTTGGGATTCAATGCATTTCTAGGTTATGACGCTCTTAAATCTGCCCAGAACAATCAAGTACGATCAACTGCGGTCGGTACCGATATGGACAATATTCTAGATTACGTAAACCAAGATTACGCATCACCAAATGCTAAGTATTATGGTAAAGCTAAGGGCAAGAATATTATTATCATCCATCTAGAAAGTTTCCAACAATTTCTGATTGGTATGAAAGTCAATGACCAGGAAGTAACGCCATTCTTGAACAGCCTGTATAATGATAAGAACACAATGTCGTTTGATAATTTCTTCCATGAAGTTGGTAGCGGACGAACGAGTGATGCTGAGAACATGATGGAAACTTCACTATTCGGATTACCAGAAGGTTCGCTGTTTTCTAAATTAGGTACCGATAATACTTTCCAAGCCGCACCTGCTATTCTCAAACAGAAACAAAATTACACCAGCGCCGTCTTCCATGGCAATGTCGGTACATTTTGGAATCGTGACAATGTTTACAAGAATATGGGATATGACTATTTCTTCGATTCCCATTACTTTAATCAAAACGATGATTCCAGTATCGGATATGGTATGAAGGATAAGCTGATGCTTTCAGAAAGTGTTAAATATCTGGAACAACTGCAACAACCGTTCTACACCAAGTTCATTACCGTCACAAACCATACTCCTTATGATTTGGGTGATGAAGATCAATCAATTGATTTCACCAAACCAGATACAGGAACAAGTGTCGTCGACAATTACTTTGTTACCGCACACTACTTAGATTCAGCATTGAAGGAATTCTTCCAATATCTCAAGGACAGTGGTATTTACGACAATTCAATGATTGTTCTATACGGAGATCATTACGGATTGAATGCAACACAAGACAAGGTCGTTGCACCAATGCTGGGATACGATCCAAATAACAATGACTTCAACGAAGTTCAAATGCAGCGTGTACCATTTATGATTCACATGAAAGGCCTCAAGGGTGGAATAAATCACACTTATGGTGGAGAAATAGATGCACTGCCTACTATTCTTCATCTTGCTGGCGTTAATACCAAAAACTACGTCCAACTTGGTACTGATTTGTTATCACGCAAACACAATGATATTGTTGCCTTCCGAAACAAGGAATTCGTAACTACAAATTACACAGTTATTCGTGGTGAGGACGGCGGCCACACCGTTTATGACAACCACACTGGCGAACAGATCAATCTGAACGAAAATGCACAGTTGTCTAAGACAGTGGATAAATGGCAAGATGAAGTCAACCAAAGGCTAAAGATTTCTGACACCATCAACAATAAGAACTTATTGAGATTCTATACGCCAACTGGATTCACACCCGTTGATCCTAGTGAATACAGTTATCAAAACGAAATTCAAAAGTTAGTCAAAACACGTAATTCTCTTGGATTGAAATCAACTAGTGTCTATTCAAAGAATAATAATAAATCAACCACACCAATGTACAATACAGATGCACCAGAGTTGAATGGTGATAGAACTTATATCGACAGCTGGTCGAGTGTTGTTAAAGATGATATGCAAACTCCTTAGTATTAATTGATTCATATAATACATACAATTATTCAAATAAGATTATGTGTAAGTAACATGCTATAATGAATTCGTAAAGAACATGATCGTTTTTGCATGGTACACAAATACCCCTGACAGCCCAACTGTCAGGGGTATTTTTTCGTGAGTTAAAATTTACCTAGTGTTTCCTGTGGTGTTTGCTTCTTAACCATTCCGCAAACCATATTGAGATAATTGAAACCACAAGTGGAGCGAGAACATGATCGAACATCATGGTACCTCCAATCCGTTGCGGAGAGGCAAGGCAACACTACAATTTTATCAATAACGCGAATCAATTATCATAAGAGGTTTGGTATATTTGCACCATAATAAATTCTTTAAAATATATCATTATTCACATTATTTTCAACCTTCAGCTTATTTAATATTCATTGCTACTTCATTCAGAATTCAATCAAGCTAACTTCAGTTCATGTAAACATCCTTGAACATAAACATCATCAAGCCGTCCAACCGTCTTAATTCTACCTTCAGACACAACGATTATTTCATCCGCTGAATCGAACAATGATTTATTATACTGGTGCGTAACCATAGCCCACCCGAATTCATGCATTGACAACAAAATGTCTATCACATCTTGGGAGGTCTTGGGGTCCAGCCCTGTTAAGGGCTCATCAAAGAATACAAAATCATAATTTCTTAATAACATTCTACCTAATGTTAATCGTTTACGTTCTCCACCAGATAAGCTGTTGCCTTTATCATCGACCATAGATGATAATCCTTCATTAGTTGCATATTCGGTCAAACCAACACGGTTCAGGATTTCTATCAAACTACTATCATCAATATTTTCATCAAACTACTATCATCAATATTTTCATCAAACAAAGACAAATTATTTTTGATGGTTTCATCAAAAACATAGCTTTGCTGTTCTAAAATTCCAATATGTTGATTAAGTGACATTGATTTATATTCCTTGAAAGGACGTCTGTTGATAAGTACATCCCCATCAATTGCGGTATTGGAACTGAAAGGAACATTGATCAACGATGACTTGCCACTTCCACTTTTACCAACGATCACATAATGCTTATCAGCTTCCAAATTCAAGTTAATATCTCTCAAAACTTGTCTGCCATCATCTGAAAATGATACTTGCTCATATTGTAAATCTTGAAACCTATTTAACTTCAAAGAGGCTTTGCCATCACCATTCTTGGTAGTTAAACGATCAATTTTTATTGCTGCCTGCTTACCTCCAACAATATCCCCTAACAACCCTGAAGCGGATTGAATTGGCTCCGCAATGAATATCATCAACTGTGAGAACGCAACTAGTTGGCCTAATGTCACTGACTTATTCATAACAAAATATATTCCGACTACCCACGTTCCTAAATACAAAACATTATCTAAAAGTTGACTGATACCGCCAACTTGCTTTCTCTTTAATTGATCCTTGTTCTGTGAATGCAATAAATCGACATTCTTCTTTTGGAATACCATCTTCATTAAAGACTGAATCGAAAATATCTGAATCGTTCGAATACCGTTAATAATATTCTGTAATCCATGTGTATAACTTTCTGATGCTTGTAATACTTGATTTTTATTGTCCTTTAAAACTCTACGTTGCAATATTGGAACAATCAAAGCAGGAAGACATAACAAAACAATAATGAGACTAAAAACCGGTTGAATCATAACCGAAAGAATCATAGCAATCACAAACTGACACAGTTGCTTGTATGCATTGATACTTCCCTGTAAATAATCGCTATGCAATACGTCTAGCGTATTAGTAAAGTCATTGTAGTATTCCGTCGAGACATTTTGAGTGTTGTATCCCAATCCCGTTTTCTCGTATAAGAGTGACTGGATCATATTCAATCTAATCTTACTGACTATTTTGTTCAAAACTACTTGTTCTAAGAATGACGAACCAAAGAAAACCAAAGCGTCGGTGAATATGTATCCAACCACCACAGCTACTAATACACCATAAGCCATGTTGATATGGCCACTGGCGGTGTCTGTGATTACTTGCAAAAGATAGGAAACAGATATTTCAATAGCGGAGGCAATCGGAAGCAAAAAGAGCAAAACTACCGTTAGCACCCCAGCCAATCTAAAATACTTTTTTAATAGCATAAAATCCCCCTTTCCATAACATTTTTATAGAAACTTAAAAAAAAACTAATAAAATTAGAACATATTAATAATCCTCCCGCATACCCTATTTGTCAACAACACTTTTCGGGACTACTGATATAACTGGTATAATGAAATTAGTACGTATGACATAACTCAAGGGAACTTTATGGATAATATAAAACTAAAATTTAAGGAATTAGTCAACAGACGTATCGGCTTCGTCTGTTTTTTGACGTTCCTTATTTGGCTAAAAACTGTTATCGCCTACTATTTAGACTTCTCATTAGGACTCAGTGACATTCTCCAACACTTGATCATGATAATTAATCCAATCGCCACAACATTGATATTGTTGAGTATTGCCCTATATATCAAGCGGACAAAGCTCTCTTACATCGTCATGGGATTGGTTTATTTGATTGATTCAATTTTTTTGTACGCCAATATTCTCTATTATCGAGAGTTCACTGACTTTATCACTTCTTCTGTAATTCTTGGTGTAACCAAGGTTGCCAAAGGTCTAGGTGGTAGTAGCTTTAATCTGATGCAGATTCATGATGTTATTTATTGGATAGATATTATTATCCTGATAGTATTATTTGCTGTTAAATTCATTAAATTCGACAATAAACCTGTTAGAAAATTGAATGCTATCGCAACAACTGCCGTTGGAATCTTGATTTTCTCATTCAACTTGATGATTGCCGAAAGTAATCGTCCACAATTATTATCTCGTGCTTTTGACCACGCTTATGTCGTTAAATATCTTGGATTCAATACTTTTCTTGGTTACGATTCAATCAAATCAGCCATGACAGACCAGGCACGTTCGACGGCGGTCGGTACTGACATGGACGATGTCTTAAATTACACACACCAGAATTATGCTGCACCTAATCCTAAATACTTTGGAAAAGCCAATGGCAAGAATATTATTATTATCCATTTGGAGAGTTTCCAACAATTCTTGATCGGTATGAAAGTTAACGATCAGGAAGTTACTCCATTTTTAAATAGTTTATATAATGACAAAAATACTATGGCGTTTGATAACTTCTATCATGAAGTTGGTCTTGGTAAAACTAGCGATGCGGAAACTATGCTGGAAACGGGACTGTTTGGAACTGGTAGTGGAAGCTTCTTCACTTCCTCAGCACCAACAAACACACTACAAGCTGCTCCGGCAATTCTGAGACAGAAAAAAGGATACACTAGTGCTGTATTTCACGGTAACACGGCTAGTTTCTGGTCACGTAATGACGTCTATCAAAACATGGGATATAACTATTTCTTCAGCCAAGAATATTTTGATAACAGTCTTGAAAATGCAAATATGGAACTTGGTACTAAAGATAAATTAATGCTGTCTGAAAGTGCAAAATATTTAGAACAATTACAACAACCATTTTATGTAAAGTTCTTAACTGTCACCAATCATTTTCCATTCTCAATTCCAGACGAAGACAACGATGGGTTTCAAGCACCAGACACCACTGATAATTCGGTAAGTAATTATTTTGTGACTGCACATTATTTGGACAATGCATTAAGAGAATTCTTCCAATACTTAAAGGATTCTGGCTTAGAAGACAACTCAATGGTTGTTCTTTATGGTGATCATTTCGGAATATCTAATGAGAGAAATCAAGCACTGGCACCATTGATTGGTTTAGATCCAGACAACATCACTCCCTACAACAATGCCACTTTGCAAAAGGTTCCATTCATGATTCACATGAACGGATTAAAAGGCAAAGTGAATCACACTTACGGTGGTGAAATTGACGTCCTACCTACTATTCTTCACTTAGCAGGTGTCGATACTAAGAATTATATTCAAGTTGGTACTGACCTCCTATCCAAGAAACACAGCAGTATCGTGCCATTCCGAAATAAAAACTTTATTACACCAAACTATACGATTATCAACAATAGCAAGGGACAAAAGGTCTACAGCAACGAAAGTGGCTATCCAATTGATCTTCACGACAATCCAGACTTAGCTACCAAAGTAGATAATTGGCAAACTAAGGTAAATGAGAAATTAAAGATTTCAGATGCCGTTAATTCCAAGAATCTACTGAGATTCTACACACCAAATGGATTCACGCCAGTTAATCCGGATGATCCTAATTACAATTATTTGAATCAAATTCAACGATTGATCAAGACTCGACAATCGCTTGGAAATAAATCAACTAGTCTATATTCTAAAAATGATAACAAATCAACCACTAACCTATACAACACTGATGCACCAGAATTCAATGGTGATAGAACACCGATTGATGATTGGTCATATGTTTTGAAAGACGATGCTAATAATTAAAATAAGACAGGGAAATAAAGTGCTTCATAATTGTTAGACAAAAAATCTAACAGTTATGGAGTACTTTTTATATGGTTAAATACAGCGCAAAA
>NZ_RHOO01000034.1 GCF_003946555.1 Companilactobacillus hulinensis
GTTTTAGGCTGGAATACTGCCATTGATTCATTTCGTGGATATTTAACAAAGTGTTCGGATTAAACTTGCAATCTCTCATTTTTAATAACTTCTTTATTGATCAGTTTGGTGTTTTCCCATGGATTCAAAATTACTCCACTGATCTCTTTGGCATCCATAGCATGTTCCAAAATATCTTTAGCATTTAAAGAGACGGTTTGATGTCGATCAATAAGCTCTTTATTGCTGAATACTACCATCCACTTGCTAGAATCATCCATCTCAATTACCTTGGAATACCTAAGTGGATGCTCATCGTCATGAATATCATCAATTTCAGTTTCTAATGATAACTCCTTGTCAGTTCTGACTAGTTCTTTTAACTCTCGTACCACTGAATCATTCTCATCAATAATTTTCGCTGTTAATTCTGCTCTACCCAAAATTTTTTTGGTTTCGGCTAACGGATATGGTACCTTTGACTCTTCATAATATTCTATGTCTGTAATAGTAACTCTTCTTTTGTAACCTTCACCAACTGTAACAATCACTTTGTCACCGACTTTTAGAGTTTCATCATTCGTTCGGTAATAGTATTCTTTACCATCTGGTTGAAAGGTAACTTTACAATAGATATATTTCCGTTCACTCGTAAATAACTCTGTATCAAAAATTTTATATATAGAATTCTTATCTTCAAAAAACTTATTTAATACATTAATTAGCATTTTCCATTCTTTTGGAAAAGGATTCTTATTGCTGAATTCAACATATTCTTTTCTGCCATCGTTCTTTTGTACAAATAACAACATGAATTCATCTTGATTGTCATATTCAGTTGACACCTTCATTTCAGAAATATACTTCTGACATTCATCTAGTAAATTACCAATGTCAGAGTTCATCTGGAATTCATGTATGGCAGTGTATTCACCAAGAAATTCCTTATATCTAATTGTTCGAGTACTTCTATTTATAGACAAGCTTTCATCATACGTATAATCCACTCTATTCGATTCAGATTCCGTCAAATCAAATCCTTGAACGTGAAATTTGATCTCCATGTAAGCTAATTGATTATTACTATCGATCACGCTACTTTTATTTTGTAGTTTTTCTTGATTATATTTCTTTAGAGCATCGTAATAATTGATCTTTAACTTCAAAAAATAATCTTCCGATTTAAAACAATTAATAATTGAATTCTTAAATTGCTCAGATTGAATAAATTTATATGTCTCTGGAAATGTACCTCGTACCATTTCATTATCTGAATGTAGAAAATCAAAGCTATCGGTAATAAATTTACCATCCTCAATTTTTCTGTCTAACGCATCTTCAATTAATTTAAAAAAATAATCTAATCCATTGATAACTCTCACCTCCCAAAACATTTCAATTACAATATACAATAATATTTATAAATTTGTTAAATATTAAGAAGAAAATAAAAAAGCAGGAACGTTGATATATCAACATTCCTACTAACCAAATATGCCGCTGGCAAGATTCGAACTTGTACATGGATAACCATACAGCGACCTGAACACTGCGCGTCTGCCAATTCCGCCACAGCGGCATTATAATTTGTTAATCCCATTTGTTATGGCTTACAATATTAAATGATACTACAAATGGAGGTTCTTGCAATGGAAAAAATCAATAAATCTATATTATCGACCGTAATAAGAACACGAAATCCTGAATCATACAAAGGTAATTATGGACGTATTTTGATCATTGCTGGATCAATGCCCTTCGGTGGTGCAGCAATATTATCGGCATCATCTGCTGTACATACCGGCGCTGGACTCGTAACTGTTGCGACCATCCCTGAAAAATTTACAGCTCTGAATACTGCTGTACCCGAAGCCATGACTATTGACTACAATAATACCGAAAAACTGACTGATGCAATAGTCAAAAATAATGTCATTGTGGTTGGACCTGGACTTGGAACATCGAATAAGACCGTCGAAATAATCCAACTAATCAAGGACTCAATTGGTGAAAATACTACATTAATCATGGATGCTTCCGCATTAACAGTTGCCGCAGAACAACACATTGAACTCAAAGCAATTCCAAACTTGATTCTAACTCCCCATCAAGGAGAATGGCAACGACTGTCAGGTCTGTCAATTCCTGACCAGACAACAGATAACAATCTAAAAGCAATCAAACAATTAGCACCTAGCTCACTATTAATTGTTAAAAAACACCTATCAGAGATCTATTATCAAGATCAAGTTTCACAAATTCAAGCTGGTAATCCAGGTATGGCAACCGGTGGCATGGGCGATACCTTAACAGGAATATTAGCAGGATTTGTTGGACAATTCGGTAATTCACTAAAAACTGTCCAAGCTGGATTATTCCTACACAGCTATATTGCTGATAAAATATACAAAAATAATTATGTCGTTTTACCTTCAACTTTAATTAGTAATATACCGAAATATATGCAAAAATTTAACCAGGTTAATAATAAAAAGAATTGAGGGATTCAATTATGGAGAAGGAAATCAACGTTCCTATTACTAGAGACGGACTATGGCTAGACTCAGATATTACATATGCTCAGGTACCTGGATGGCTGGGAAACTCAACTCGAGATATGAAACTGTCTATAATACGACACTTTCAGACTAATGATGAGACAACATATCCTGTTATCTTTTGGTTCGGAGGTGGCGGTTGGATGGACGTTGATCACAACATCCACTTGCCTAACTTAGTTGACTTTGCCAGAGCCGGTTACGTGATTGTCAGCGTATCATATCGTGATAGCAATAAAGTCAATTTCCCAGGCCAGTTAGAAGATGCCAAGGCTGCCATTCGTTACATTAGAAAAAATGCTAAAAAGTTCCAAATCAACCCTAACAAAGTAATCACTATGGGTGAATCAGCCGGTGGACACATGGCCAGCATGCTGGGAGTAACAAATAGCCAATCAAAATTTGATGTTGGAGATAATTTAGAATTCTCAAGTGACGTTAACATCGCTATTCCTTGGTACGGAGTTGTTGATCCATTATCTGCTAAACAAGGCAGTGTAAGTAATGATTTTGATTTTGTCTATCGTAACCTATTAGGTGCTGAGCCAGAAGTTGCTCCTAAATTAGATGCTCAAGCTAACCCACTAACTTATATAAATGACAAAACTGTACCATTCTTGATTCTTCATGGAGACAAAGATGAAGTCGTCCCAATTGAAGATGGTAAGAAATTGTATAACACTCTAATCGATAACAATATCAAAGCAGACTTTTACCAATTAACTGGTGCTGGACATATGGATCTTAAATACTGGCAACCAGAAATTGTTGAAATTATTCTTAACTTTTTAAAAGAAAATCTTTAGATGTAAAAAGCTGACCCGCAAAGGTCAGCTTTTATTTTATTCAAATATTTTCAGCTGCATCTTCACCAGCAATTCGTCCAGAATTCCAAGCAAATGCACAACTAATTCCCTCAAGTGTTGGATACGATGTATCATACATCCCACTGGCATTATTACCAGTAGCATATACATTCTCGATTACTTGTCCTTCATTATTAATAACATGAAGCTTATCATCTACAGCAACACCACCGATGGTACCTAACGTAGTCGATTGAGCCTTTATTGCATAGAATGGTCCCTGTTCAACTGAAAACTTCAAGAATTTAGAAGGTTTCCCAAACTCAGAATCCTTTTCAGCGGAGATGACCTTATTATATCCATCTAAATTTTCTTTTACTTTTTTCGCATCAAAACCCAAATCTTCTGATAGGTTTTCAATAGTATTAGCTACTTTTGCAGCACCCTGAGCGACTGCTTCGGCCAAATCAGATTCAATCTCAGGAAATGGTCCAACTACATGAGTAACAGGAGTATGTGCCAGAGTTGTAAAGGTTCTTTCAAAAGAGTTAGTCCAATTTAATTGATTGGTCTTTAAATATTCTACTGTCTTTTGATCCAAGACAAAGTAGTAATAGCCACCATTGGTGTATGTACTGTTACCCCATAGAGCAAAGTCATAACAAATATCTTCATTAACAAAACGTTCTCCACGACGATTTAGCCATAGAAACGGCAAGTTGGTTAATGTAAAAATTGTATCATTATGCCATTTAGGATCTGTTTTAGATACCACAGAAGCAGCATGATTTTCAAACGTACCGATTCCACTAGTATCTGCACCCAAACTTGCTAGAATCTTGATTCCATCTCCAGTAGCTTTGCGTTCACCCATACTAAACAGATCATCACTATCAATTTGTATGTATTTATCAACCATCTTAGGGTTTCCGACGAACCCACCATCAGAAAAAATAACTTTTTGACAATCAATTGACTTCTCAACGCCATCTTGATCGATCGTCACTTTCAATACTTTTTTGTCATCACGAACTAGTTTCTTGATTGTTGTTTTTGTAAATAATTGACCACCATTGGACGTAAAGTTATCCATCAAGTTTTGGAAGCCATTAAATTTATCAATGTATTGATGATAAACACGGGGATGTTCTTGATGAACTTCTTGAGTATTATTCACCAATTCTGTTTTCAATCCGTTGTTTGCTAACCAAGAAATCGTATCAGCTGATTTATCAACAATTGCACGGGTCAATCTGGTATTTGAACGATAATGAGTATAATTCATCATTTCCTTATAGGCATCATCAGGAGAATAATTATTATTAGCTTTCTTTTGTAATTCACTACCTGCGGCAAATAATCCTTGAGCTCCAAACATTCCAGCTCCTCCGAATTTATCTCCCTTTTCAAGCAAAATAACTTTAGCATTTTTTTCAGTGGCCGCCAGTGCAGCACCGATACCAGATGCACCTGCTCCAACAACTACAATATCTGCATTAAAATCACTCATATTTTCACCATCCTACACTTTTAGGCATCTACTGAATGTCTTGCACCAATTTGATATTCATCTGAATGTTCGAACATCATCTTAACAGAACGTGGTTTGACCCCAGTCAGCTTCACGAAATCATCTGAGAAAGTATCCATTTTACCTTTACGGATTGCTTCACCAAAAGTTACCATGCCGTCAGAAGAGAAAGGTGCTGAGCTTCCCTTTTTGAATTGTCCATCAGTAGTTCTAGGAACACCCATTTTATCGAACACAGCATAATCTTCTTCATCGCTGACTGCTTTATAAGTTAGATTATTACCAGTTACCTCATTACCTATGGCCACAAAATCTGAAATAGTAATTAATTCTGGTCCATTGATATTCAAAATTGAATGTTCCAAATTTGATGCCATAGCATATGCCGCAGCAATGGCACAATCTCTACGTGATATATATGCCATCTTTCCATCTGCTTGATTGTTAGCCAAAACTCCACTTTCTAACATTGCAAAATAATTAGAAATCATGGCTTCAGCATATTGTGAATTACGTAGGAATATATAATCCAAATCTTTATTCTCCACATATGACTCTGTCCAGGCATGATCAATTTTCTCAATACTTGGGTTCATAGGATCACTAGCATTGACTAGCGAAGTATAAACAATTTGTTTAACACCAGCGGCAACACAAGCATCAATAACGTTCTTATGTGCTTGACGACGTTTAGGACCAACAAATGGCATCGATATCAATAATACTTTTGTAGCACCGGCGAATGCCTTAGATAATCCTTCAGGATCATTGAAATCAGTTATTCTAGTTTCAATTCCTTGTTTAGCATACTTCGACACACCCTTTTGTGTAGGTGCAGTAAAAATTAATTGAGATTTGTCCAAGATTTTTAAAGCAGTTTCGGCCGCAATTCCACCAAAATTACCATCTACTCCAGTAAAAACATATTTATCCATATTCAGTACCACCTTTGAATTGATAAATCCATTGTATGTGAATATTTTAACAACTTCCAATATCAATTTTTGGTACCTTATAAGTGAATGCTTCTATCTATCAAACTGATCAATTATTTTACGTAAGTTTTCATTTCCATCTCTCGTACGCCAAGCCAAACAAATCTTATACTTGTGCTGACTATTTAATATTTTCACACGATGTAAACTACTATATTCATGTTTTAGTGACTTATAGTCTGGAATAAACGTGATTCCTTTGTTCAATTGTACTAATAACAACGCCGTGTCAATGTCAGCAACCGTTGCTGTAATATTCAAAGGAACATTATCTGCCTGTGAGTGGTCTTTCATTTTCAAATATGAATTCGTATTGGGCCGATTTTCAACGTAAATAACTCGTTCATTTATAAGTTGCGCAGGTTCGATCGTATCAACTTGATACCAGGGATGATCTTTACCAACTACTACATCGTAATTACCATTAGCAAGAACTATAGTAGATAATTGGTTAGTTGCTGTAATTTCAGAGTCAAACGTAACCGCCAAATCAACTGTTTTATTCAACAGCTTATCCTGAATATCATTCAAATCACTCTTCACTAAAAATAATTCAAGACCATCAATAGCCTTTATCTTCGGCAAAACCAATTCTTCGACAGGTTCAACTGCACCATTAGGATATGCAACCGTAACTACCTTGTCCGTCTGCTTCATTTGAGCAATTTCGCCTTTTAGAACATCGTATTGCTCCAAAATTATTTTTGAACGTTGATAAACCGTTTTCCCAATTCTTGTTAATTCGATGGGAAGTTTCGTACGATCAATTAATGATACTTGCAATTCATCCTCTAGTTTAGCAATCTGTTGGCTGATTGCAGTTTGTGAAATATAGTTTTCATCCGCCGCTTTTGAAAAGCTCTGTAATCTGGCAACATCACAAAAATAACGTAATCGAGTAAAGTTCATTGAGTGCCTCCTATTCTGAAATATAACAGTTCTCTCTTATACAAAAAGCTGACCCGAAAAGGTCAGCTTTTATTTTATTTAATCTTAACTAAACGTCTAATACGTTCAACTTTACTACCAAGAATCTTATCAGCTAGTTGTGTCTTCAATACTAAGTACCCATAAATTGCTCCACCAACACCGGCTTCTACAACGAGAATAATCATACTTAGAACACGATCAGAATTTCCAACAAAGTGGAATACCAACCAGTTAATGAAGATTACTACTGCAAACATAATCAACGAGAACAGGATAATTCCACTTATTCGGCGTGACAAACGATTAGTGTCGAATGGGTAAATATCATGCAGCTTCTTGATCATTAACCAACAAATAACACCCATACCAATGCTTGTGGCAACTAATGGTCCAAACTCATGGAACAATCCAATCATTGGAACTTGCACTACTACTTTGACGATAAATCCATAAACAAAGTATCTAATAGCAAGGCGATTACGATACAAAGCCTGTAATACAGCCGCTAAAACTGTAAACAATCCTAATAATATAGAAATTACCGAACTGAATTGCAACATTAGAATACCTAATTGATCATAACGATAGAATGTCGTCCACAATGGTTGTGACACAGCATACATCCCTAATGATGCTGGAATCATAACGAAGAAGAACAATTCAATCGTATTAGAAATTTGATCTTCAATTTCTTTCTTATTACCCTTTGAATACAATCCTGAAAGAATTGGAATTGCAGTAACAGCCATAGCAGCGGATAACGAAACGATAATCATAATTAATTTATTGGCTTGGAAACCAAACAATGAATAATAATTATCAAGTTGATCACCAGTAGCTTTAACAAACATTCTCATAAATTGATTAAATGTAGACTGATCAAACAGATTGAAGAATGTAATACCAGCATCCAAGATAATGAATGGAACAGCTTGTTCAAAAATCTCACGTGTAAAGTTCTTGTTCAATTCCTCTGGAGCTTTACCATTACGAGATAACGCCCGCAATTTTGGTAATTTTTTCAAGAACGAAAACGCCAGAATACCTATCGCAAACGCTGCACCAATAAAGGCAGCAAATGTAGATTGAACAACCGCACTAATGTAACTTCCGTTATTCAACTTCATGATTACATAAGTTGCAGCAAGCATATAAATAACACGAGCAATTTGTTCAATAAATTGAGAAATAGCCGAAGGTGCCATGTCGGAGTACCCCTGCATGTAACCTCTCATAATACTTAAAATTGGAATTATCAAAACAGCAATCGCTAATGACTTGATGACTGGAATACTTCTGGGATCACCGTCCGCAAATAACGTTGCCATAAGTGGAGCACCAAAGTACATCAAAGCACCAAAGGCAATTCCCATTAAACCCATTATTTTCAGACCATGTTTAAATAATTTATTACCAGTTGAATACTCATCCAAAGCATTATAATGAGAAATTTGTTTAGAAATTGCTCCCGGAATACCTGCCGTAGAAATAATGATAAATAAACTATAAATATTATAACCTTTTGCATACAACGCATTAGCTTGCGGATAAGATGAACCCATCCAAGCCATCCAAGGAATAATATATATTGCACCTAAAATACGTGAAAAAATACTACCAGCCGTCATCCATGCTGAACCTTTCAACATTGTATCTTGCGTTGAAAGCTCAGGATCTAGTACTGGTGTAATCTCTTCATCGTCACGGTTTTTACTCAAGTCCTGCACCACCTTAAAAACTATCTTCTCAATTATAGCAAAATTGCGAACTCAGAAACCTTAAATTACTCTTAATTTCCAACAATTGCAATTAAATCTTAAAAAAGTAGGCTGTGATTTAATAATCACAGCCTACTTGATTGAGTTTTGAAACGAGTTGCAAAAGACAACACCCTGCGCTTACTACGAATAACAAACGCACCAACTTCGTTGGTACCTTCGTTATCCTAGGTAATGCTCAGGTGTTACCGTCTTTTGACACGCTCTACTGAAACGAGCTGCAAAAACCAGATTCCTGTGCTTGCTACGAATAACAAATGCAACGCTTCGCGTTACCTTCGTTATCCTAGGTAATGCTCAGGTGTTACCGGTTTTCTCCACTCTCTATTTAACAACAATATTTACAATCTTATTAGGGATAACAATTACTTTGACAATATTCTTGCCTTCAGTAAACTTCTGGATCTTCTCATCTTCACGAGCAAGTTTTTCAATTTCATCTTTACCCATTCCAACAGGAACTTCCATCTTATCTCTTAACTTACCATTAACTTGAACAATCAATTCAACAGTAGCTGAGACCATCTTGCTTTCATCATAAGTTGGCCATGCTGCATAACTGATTGAACCATCATGTCCGTACTTGCTCCATAGTTCTTCCATCATATGTGGTGCAATTGGTGCGAGCAACTTAACGAATCCTTCAGCATATTCTTTAGGCATTGTATCAACTTTGTGTGCTTCGTTAACGAAGACCATCATTTGTGAGATAGCTGTATTGAAACGCAATGCATCATAATCTTCAGTAACTTTCTTAACTGTTTCGTTATATACCTTGTCCAGCTTACCATCATTAGTATCAACTACATAGCCATCACGAAGTGTACTGTAATCATCATCATTGATAAATAATCTCCATACACGATCAAGGAACTTGTGAGCACCAGATAGTCCATTTTCTGACCAAGGAATAGATGCATCCAATGGGCCCATGAACATTTCGTATACTCTCAAAGTATCAGCACCATATGATTCAACAACGTCATCTGGGTTAACAACATTACCCTTAGACTTAGACATCTTTTCATGGTTATCACCAAGAATCATACCTTGGTTAAATAGCTTTTGGAATGGTTCCTTAGTTGGAACAACACCCAAGTCGTACAATACTTTGTGCCAGAATCTAGCATATAGTAAGTGAAGTACGGCGTGTTCTGCACCACCGATGTACAAGTCAACTGGCAACCATTGCTTTAATAAATCGTAGTCAGCAAGCTTCTCATCATTATGCGGATCAATATATCTCAAGTAATACCATGAGCTACCTGCCCATTGTGGCATTGTGTTAGTTTCACGACGGCCTTTACGACCGTTCTTATCAACAACATTTACCCAGTCAGTCAAGTTAGCAAGTGGTGATTCACCAGTACCTGATGGCTTGATGTCAGCTTCTGCAGGCAACTTCAATGGTAATTCATCTTCAGGAACTAGAGTTGTTTCGCCATCCTCCCAATGAATAACAGGAATTGGTTCACCCCAGTATCTTTGACGTGAGAATAACCAGTCACGTAACTTGTAGTTAACGAATTTCTTACCATATCCTTTGTCTTCAAGGAATTCAATCATCTTGTTGATGGCATCTTCTTGATGCAAACCATCCAAGAATTCAGAATTGATATGAGCACCATCACCACCAAAAGCTTCTTTAGAAATATCTCCACCTTCAACAACTTGCTTAATTGGCAAATTGAATTTGTGAGCAAAGGCATAGTCACGTTCATCATGTGCAGGAACAGCCATAACAGCACCTGTACCATATGTAGCAAGAACATAGTCAGAGATCCAAATTTGAACTTTTTCACCATTAACTGGATTAATAGCATAAGCACCTGTAAATGTACCAGTCTTATCATGGTTCAAATCAGTTCTATCTAGGTCAGACTTGCGAGCAGCCTCAGCTTTATATGCTTCAACAGAATCACGTTGTTCGTCAGTCGTAATAATATCTACAAGATCGTTTTCAGGAGCCAAAACAACGTATGAAACACCAAAGACAGTATCTGCACGAGTTGTGAAAACAGTGATTTTCTTGTCATCATAGCCATCAATTGGGAAGTCAATATGAGCACCAATTGAACGGCCGATCCAGTTGCGTTGCATTTCTTTAATGTTTTCTGGCCAATCGATCAAATCAAGGTCATCCAACAATCTGTCAGCATAAGCAGTAATCTTCAACATCCATTGACGCATAGGTTTTCTAACAACTGGAAAGCCTCCACGTTCTGTCTTGCCATCGATAACTTCCTCGTTAGCAACAACTGTACCAAGATCAGGACTCCAGTTAACTGGAACTTCAGCTTCATAAGCTAGACCCTTTTTGTACATTTGTTCAAAGATCCATTGTGTCCACTTGTAATATTTTGGATCAGTAGTTTGAACTTCACGATCCCAATCGTATGAGAAACCAAGTGAATTGATCTGACGTTTGAAATTATTAATATTCTTTTCTGTGAAATCAGCTGGATTGTGACCAGTATCCATAGCATATTGTTCAGCAGGTAGTCCAAAGGCATCAAAGCCCATTGGATGCAAGACGTTATAGCCTTGAGCACGTTTCATACGAGCAAGGATATCAGTTGCTGTATAACCCTCTGGATGTCCAACATGCAGACCTTGTCCAGATGGATAAGGGAACATGTCTAATGCGTAGTAGTTCTTCTTATTCTTATCTGTAGTAGTCTTGAAAGTTTTGTTTTCCTTCCAATACTTTTGCCATTTTTTCTCAACTGTATTGTGATTGTACATTGTACACCCTCCAAAAAAATTTTCACGGTAATAAAAAAGTCCTATAACATCTAATTAAAGATATCATAGGACGAATTATCGCGTTACCACCTAAGTTCCACTCCAAATAGAGTGACTCTCAAAATCCTTAACGCGGACGATTCGTAATCACCTACTAAAATTCAGCGATTAAACTTAAATGGACGAGTTCGGTTCAAAAAGTTATACGTTCACATTGACCACGTACTTTCTGAAATTCTTTTTAAACTTACTATTTCCGTTGTTTTATATACTATACCATTAACTTCTGTCCGACAACTAATAAATCTGAATTTAAATTATTGTCTTGTTTAAGTTGATCAGCAGTTGTATTAGCTTGTGCTGCAATTGAGTCAATAGTGTCACCGTCTTGAACAGTTACAGTCTTGTCAGTTGCATCGCTATTTGAACTTTGATTTGAGCTTGCATTATTATCTGTGTTGTCAGAGTTACCATTACTTCCAGATGTTAATGTATTTTTAACGGCTACAGCAACGTTAGACGAACTATTTGATGCATCATACTTCTTAACACCATTTGTTTCATCCTGAACAATAACTGGAGCTTGTTTATTACCGTACACATCTGAAACATCAGCATTTGATGTTGAACTAGTTGTGCCAGTGATATTAGACATATTAGTAACCTTTACAGGTTGTTCAGCATCTTGATCATCATTACCGATAACCTTCAAAACTGTCAAAGTCTTACCTGGATATACATAGCTGCTAGTCTTAAGGTTATTCAAACTCATCAATGTATCAACAGTCATATTGAACTTGTCAGCAACTGATTGTAATGTATCACCTTGAGCAAATACATAAGTTTGATCTTGAGTACCATCATTAGTATCAAATTTAGTTAAGTCGTACTTTTCAATAATGGCATTCAATTTGTCAGCATATGTTGTATCTGTGGCATAACGACCTGTCAAATAAGCAGTAGCATCTTTATAAGAAGTAGTATTACTCTTCCAAGCACCTGCATAGATCTCAGGATTGCCAGATACTCCACCACGGATCAATGAAACATAATCTTCGAGTGATTCCTTATAAGATGGATACTTTCTAAAATTAGAATTAATAGAATACAAACTACCAGTACCGTCATCTTCTTGAGTACCCATGTTAACTGATTCTCCATTGTAAGAACCCTTAACACCAAACAAATTGTAATTAGGTGCACTAGCTAATCCACTAGTACCCCAGCCACTTTCAACCATTGCTTGAGCAATCATAACTGAAGCATAAATATCATTGTTATCAGCTAATTTACGTGCCGAATTACCAATATAGTTGATAAAGTTTGTATCACCGACACCACGTGGTGTAACAATATTTGCTGAACCTATACTGTCAATTGTATTATTAGCAGTAATGGATGAAATTGCTTCGGCACGAACTGGCACAGTAGTTGAGACGTTAGCTAATGTAGCAAATGTCCCACCAACTACTAGGCTGCCACCTAAGAAAGTAACATTTCTACGTAAATTTGAATTCTTTGAACTTTTATTATTTAATCTAGTTAAGCGATTTTCTTCCTGAATGCGTTGACGACGTGTAATTGCCATATTAATTTACCACACATAAAAGCTTATACATTATTATATAATTTCTTTAACAAAATTTAAACAATTGAGTGTAAAAACAATGAAAATATCAAAAAACGTATCTTTTTTTAATATATTACTAATAATCTGTTTTATTATTTGGAGTTTTCTAGTTTCCACAAAATCAAACTTCATCAGCAATTTTGACAAAATAGTCATCAATCAAATATATCATCACAATACTTTTTCATTATGGATCTTTAGATTTTTTACTTCTTTTGGAAACACTAACACAATCATAATATTAACTATTATTTCTGTAATTATCCTATCTGTATTTAAATATTTTTATGCCGCAATTTTTGTTGCGACTAACCAAATTTTAGTGGCATGGATAAATCACACAATCAAAATAAATATTCAGAGACCACGTCCCGCACATCATCATTATGTGTATGCTGGTGGCTACAGTTTTCCTAGCGGTCATTCCGCAAGTTCATTTGCTCTCTACATTTCATTATTAATTGTTGCATTGTTTATTCTCAAAAAACTAAGTATCAAAACCATCGTCAGTATAATTACCATTTCCATCGTATTACTAGTTGGATACAGCCGTATCTTTCTCGGCGTTCATTACCCTAGTGATGTCGTTGGCGGTTATTTACTGGCATCGACCATTGTTACATTTACAACTCTATTGTTCAGAGCCAAGAATCTTATGATTTTTGAGCTCCAAGGTATTCAAAACTAACCCTATTACTAATAATACAAGAGATGCGACGTACATATTGTGCAATCCAGAAAAAAGAATTTGTCTCATTTTGGGTAAAAGCTCTGTTGGCAAGGAACTGGCGGTCTGTGGATCAATTAATTGATTCATCATATCGACAGTTATTTTTTTGTTTTCAGCTGCCCCTTTGATCAAAGCAGTGTTGAGAATGATCCCGTAAACTGAGACCATCATTGATTGACCGATAGTACGCAACAACGTGTTAAAACTAGTTGCAACTCCAACATTCTCAGGAGAAACAACCGTCTGAGTTGTAACTGTGGTGGTTGTGATAGTTAGACCAAACCCTAGTCCAGCAACTGCAGCTAGTCCACAGAAGTAGATAAATGGCGAAGATACATCGGCAAACAACAATGCTGCATTGGCTAATCCAAGGAATATCAAACTGATGTAAATAACACGATTAGGTGCCATTTTCTTAATAAGAGTACCTGCCCAGAATGATCCAAAGATCCAGACAACTGAACTCGGTGTAACGGCAAAACCACCCATGGATGGACTAAGGCCAAGAATACCCTGCATCCAAGTTGGGATATATGCTTCAAATCCAATCAAAAATCCACTGACTAATAAGGCAATAATATTTTGAATAACAAACGTTTTGTTCTTAAATAATTGCAGAGGCAAAATTGGATCAGCTACACGTTTTTCAACCTTAATAAATAGAAAGATTGAAATAACTGATACGAGAACTAATCCGATAGGTATAAGAATGTTGCTAGAACTAAGGTTTTGTAATGCCAGCATTAATGGCAATAAAATCAACACTAACAATGCTGTTCCTGTGTAATCGATCTTGACCTTATCATGCTCTCGTCTCTCTTCTTTCAAGAAGATCCAAATCAATGACATAGTAATCAATCCAACTGGAAGATTGATCAAGAAAATCCAGTGCCAACTTAACTTTTCAACAATGAATCCACCTAATAACGGTGCTAAAATTGCAGCAATTCCCCACGCTGAACCATTGAATCCCAGAACTTTGGCACGCTTATCAAGTGGATAGATATCGGCGATAATTGTAAATGTCAACGGCTGAATCGCACCAGATCCGAGTCCCTGCACAACACGTGCCATAATTAGTGTCAACATTGAATTAGACATTGCACATAAAGTTGAACCAACAATGAATAGCCCTAATCCAAACATCAAAACTGGTTTGCGGCCAATAATATCTGATAATTTACCATAAATAGGTGTTGATACAGCGGTCATCAATAAGTAAATTGAAAAAACCCAATTCATCAACTTAACTCCGTGTAAACTTCCAATAATTGTTGGCATGGCGGTTGAAACGATTGTTCCTTCCACTGCGGTCATAAATGTAGCGATAAATATAGCTGTGGTAACTATGGCTACATTAGATTTATTTTTTTGTTCCATTAAATATAATTCCTCCCCAAAATCTTATAACTCTAAAAATTGCATAAAAAAACAGAGACTCCTTTCAAAGCAATTGCTTCAAAGGAACGCCTCTGTAATCACCTACTAATCCTTGAAGAAACTCTTGATGTCATCGACCTTATCAAGGTTTTCCCATGGAAGTTCAATATCTGTACGTCCAAAATGGCCATATGCAGCTGTTTGTTTATAAATTGGTCTTTGCAAATCAAGCATTTTGATAATACCTAATGGTCTTAAATCGAAGAACTTGTTAATGCACTCGACAATTTGTTCTTCTGAATAATCGCTTGTACCAAATGTATCAACATGAATTGAAACCGGTCTTGCAACACCAATGGCGTAAGCAATTTGAATTTCAACTTTCTCAGCAATTCCAGCGGCAACAAGATTCTTAGCAATATATCTTGCTGCATAACTAGCTGAACGGTCAACCTTAGTAGCATCCTTACCAGAGAAGGCACCACCACCATGGCGAGCAAAACCACCGTATGTATCAACGATAACTTTTCTACCAGTTAAACCGGAATCTCCTTCTGGTCCACCGATAACAAAGCGACCAGTTGGGTTAATCAAAAACTTAGTCTTATCATCGATCATGTTGCTTGGAACAACTTCATCAATAACGTATTTTTTAATGTCTCTTTGTACTTGCTCCAAAGTAGCTTCAGCTTTATGCTGTGTACTCAAAACGATTGTATCAACACGTACAGGCTTGTCGTTTTCATCATATTCAATTGTTACTTGTGACTTAGCATCAGGCATCAAATAATCAATTGTATTGTTCTTTCTAACTTCTGCGGTTTTACGCATAAGTTTGTGAGCTAAGGAAATTGGAAGTGGCATATATTCTTTGGTTTCATTTGTAGCAAAACCAAATACAAAACCTTGATCTCCCGCACCGATTTGATCCAATGGATCATAATCTTTGTCTTGTCCACGTTTTTCAAGAGCGTCATCAACACCTTGAGCAATATCAGGTGATTGTTCATCTAGTGCAACTAATACAGCACAGCTATTACCATCAAAACCAGGATTTGAACCATCATATCCGATTTCTTTGATAGTACTACGAACAACGTTTTGGATATCAACATAAGCTGATGTCGAGATTTCACCAACAACCAATACTAAACCAGTAGTAACAGTTGTTTCGCAGGCAACACGTGCATTTTTATCCTTTGCTAAAATAGCATCAAGAATCGCATCACTAATTTGATCCGCGACTTTATCTGGATGTCCTTCTGAAACTGATTCAGAAGTAAATAAGTAATTCTTTGACATATTCTTTTTTCCACCTTTCGGTTACAGGGCTTCTCCTTTTACGCAAATAAAAAAAGGATCCCATCAGGAACCTCTTAATAGATTAACACAGATTCAATTCAAAACAAATTTTTTCATGAAAATCTTGAATTGACGATGACCATTTTCTACATTAATATGGCTTTATAATAACAAGGAGTCGTTATGATCAATTTTAAGTATAAGAAACTAATTTCATCTCTCATAGAATTCATAAGTTATCACGTTTTCCCATTTATATTCATTTTCACACACAGCTTAACCAATTACACTATCAACTGGTTTCTCGCCATCATGATAGCAATGGTGGCCTTATACAAAGAATATATCCGCAGTCTCAAACCAAATATTTACTTCAATGGATTATACAGTGTCATCTACCTGATTTTAATTTTGTTATCATTCAGAAGTTTGAATACCAATGTCGTGATTTTGGTATTCATCCAATTGATGCTCCTATTCCTCACGAAGTTTATTACCGATAAGTACGAATTGGTCCAAACACTCATTGAAAGTTTTATCATCCCAAGTTTTATGTCTATCGCTATCGCCTATACATATATGCACTTCATATCATTTAACTTTGTAGTTCCATTGCTGCTAGTTAACATTGCGGCTATTTTGATCGATTACTTCGGCGGTGCTAAAACTGACTACGCTCAATTAGTAACACTAATCATCCTAACTTTGGTATTATTCTTATTAGGATATGTAAGTGCTTTAACTTCGATAACAATTGTTGCCTTCGTAGTCGTATCTATATTGCTCAAAAAATTCAAAAAGTTCTCTACTTCAAATCTATTCTATCGACTCATTGGCAACCTTCTACTTTTAATATAATCTAGAAATGAGGTCTTAGATGCAAAACTTTGATTGCTTCAACCCCGATTTAAATGACTTTCCAGTGATCTTCAGTCTGCCCCACAGTGGAACTTTAGTTCCAGATGACATTGCTGAAAACTTAAATAAAAATGTCCCCCTTTCAAATACTGACTGGTTTTTAAAGGAGCTTTACAGCTTCTTACCAGAAATGGGATTCACTGTTATTCAGAACAACATTAACCGATATGTCGCTGACCCAAATCGTCAAAACTTTGAAAGTAGTTTGGATAACAACTATCGCCACAACGTTGTTTATCAAGAGAACACTTTTGGACATTCGTTGTATGTAAAACCATTAAGTAAAGAAACAATCGAACAAAGAATCAATGACTTTTATTTGCCATATCATGCCGCTATAGAATCATTGATCAGAAAAAAGTTTGAGACTTTTGAAGATATTTACTTGATCGATTTACACAGCTTTTTCTACTATCCACGCTTTGAAAAAATGTCGCCAGCGGACTTTGTCATCGGCAATGACTATGATAATACGAGCTCCAAGGCTGAGCGATTATGGTTAACAAACAAGCTATTCGAACACAACTATACCGTTTCAGATAATTTTCCCTTCACTGGTGGTAAGATCACCAAGCATTACGGTAAGAATCCTCATATTAACAGTATGCAAATTGAGATTCGCTATAACAAATATATTGAAGATCGAGATTTTATTGAAGAAGAACTGACCGGCTTCAATGAAGATTTATTTAACGACGCACAAGAAAATTTAAAGTTGCTTGTCAAAGACTTCCAAGATAAAATAGCGATACAAAAAAACACGCCTACTAATTAGACGTGTTTTTATTTTATAGATGTTTCAAAAAATGTTGTTCCTCAAGTGTCATTTCTTTATCTTTGCCTTGTTTGAGATATGCACGCATAGTTTTCTCACGTTCAATCTTTAGTTTCGTCTGTAAACGACGGTTCTTAAAGAATCCGTATGCAACAATTGAAACTGGGATAATTTCTAATAATACAGTTGCCGGTATCAGCCATGGTTTATCACTGATCAAATTAATGGCTCTTTCTTTATCTGCCTCAGTTATTTGTGTCCCGCAATGGTGTTTCAACATAAGAATCACACTCCTAATACTTAAAATTTGAATTACCACAATCATAACCCACTCTGTAAGCCCTGTCATTTATTTATACACAAAAAACGATCTGAGGGTCCGCTCTGCTCCCCCTCGTAACCATTTAGTGAAATAAAGCATTTATGCGGTTATACT
>NZ_RHOO01000035.1 GCF_003946555.1 Companilactobacillus hulinensis
TGAACCGCCGTATACGGATCCGTACGTACGGTGGTGTGAGAGGTCGGTAATTAATTTACCTCCTACTCGATCAGCAGGAACACCATTTTCGACCGTAGGCGGGAAACAATATATAAAGAAAAGGACTAGGACTTGCTTACTCAAGCAAGTTCTAGTCCTGTTTTTCTATAAGAACCAATCACGGAAATGTTCCTTAATAGTTTTTTGTGTCTTCTTAAATAAATTAGAATTATTCTCGTTAATTTCATCATAGAGATTGGAATTCAATTTGGTTAGGATACTTGTAAATTGATCCAGTTCTTCATCGGTCAATACATTTAAAAACTCAGGTATCTTTGCGGATTCTTTTGTAGCAATTTCACGACCAGCCTTGGTCAACGTGATAATAGTTACTCGTCGATCTTTTTGAGACTTTTCTTTTGTAACTAACCCCTTGTTGACCAGCTTGTTTACAAATTCAGCGGTTGATTGAGCAGTTAAATCGAGATTTGTGGCTAGTTCTTTTTGAGAGATTCCGTCGTGTTGTGACAAAGCTACTAGAATCTTACCTTGTCCTTGAAACATAAGGCGGTGTTCATTTTCATCGGGATTCCTGTGATACATATTGTCCACTGTGTGGCGAACCATACCAAACTCCATGAGTTTAGCGGCGGCATTCTTTTGTTTTACTAAGTTAGGCATATGATTTAACCTCCAAATATCATTATACTGGTTGATTTACAAAAAGATAGTCAGGTAACCTGATAAAATTCTTGCATAATTAATCAGGTACCCTTACAATGTAGTTAATCAGGTTACCTGATTAAATCTCAAACTAATGAGGCAGTAAATAATGGAAACAATGAATGCTATTGAAGTTAATCACTTAACAAAGAAATTTAATAATAAAATTGCAGTTGATGATATCTCCTTTAATGTAAAAAAAGGTGAAGTATTTGGATTATTAGGTCCCAATGGAGCTGGTAAAACAACAACTTTACGAATGATAACTACGTTGCTGAAATCAAGCAATGGTAGTGTAAAAATCTTTGGTCATGATACCGCTAAAGAGGGACGCTTGGCTCGTTCGATGTTTGGATTGACTGGGCAATATGCATCGGTTGATGAAGATATTTCCGCTCGTGAAAACTTGATGATTTTTTCGCGATTAAATGGATTATCTCGTGCAGAATCAAAGCAACGTACACAAGAATTATTAACTGAATTCTCGTTATTGGATTCAGCCGATAAATCCCTCAAAGATTTTTCAGGTGGTATGCGTCGAAGACTAGATTTGGCAGTTAGTTTAATTACTCGCCCAGCATTGATCTTCTTAGATGAGCCAACGACAGGACTTGATCCCAGAACTAGAACTCAGATGTGGGATACGATTAGAAAACTGGTTGCTCAAGGTTCAACGATTTTACTTACAACTCAATACCTTGATGAAGCTGATCAATTGGCTGATAGAATTGCCGTAATCGACCATGGTAAGTTGGTCAAAATTGGTACGCCAGAAGAACTCAAGAAACAAATTGGTGGTACGAAGTTGAACTTTACCATTGATAAGAGTTCACAAATGACTATCGCTGTGCAGTTAATGACCAAACAACTAGATGAATCGATTGGTCAGACTGGTCAGCAATTGAGCGCCACTTTGAAAAATATTAATCAGTTAACACCGTTATTAGTAACGTTGCAGCAAGCAAAAATTGCTATTAGTAATTTAACAGTGCAGGAACCATCCTTAGACGATGTATTTATGAATTTAACAGTAGGTAAAAATTAGGAAAGAAGATATTAATTATGGAAGTAAAGACACAACGTGGTAATTTAATTATGAATACAGCAACAATGGCATATCGTAATCTTTTAAAAACATTTCACAATCCTGACAGATTCATGGATGTGATCATTCAACCAGTCATGTTTATGTTAATGTTTGGTTATTTATTTGGAGGGGCAATTGCTGGTAATGTTCAAAATTATTTGCCAACAATTGTTCCAGGAATATTGATTCAAACAATGTTGTCGGCCTCTTCTGGATCAGGTGAACAAATTAGAGAAGATTTGGATTCCGGAGTATTCGATCGATTCAAGTCATTACCAATGGCACATATTGCACCACTAGCCGGCCAACTTTTCGCTGATATTTTGCGCTTAGTAATTGCGGCAGCTGTTTCATTAACAACCGGTTACTTAATGGGATGGCGTCCAGCTGCCGGTTTTGGCTGGGTAGTTGTAATTGCTTTACTTGCTGTATTCACTGGCTGGGCAATCTCATGGATCTTCGCACTATTAGGACTATTAGCCAAGAACGCAAGTACTGTTTCAAGTTTTTCATTGATCGTTATGCTAGCTTTGTCATTCTTGTCGAATGCCTTTATTCCTATTAAAACATTGTCGAAGACTATGCAGTTTATCGCATATATGAATCCTATTACTTATGTCATTACTGCCATTAGACAGATTTTGGCAACAGGAAGTTGGACACATGAAGCAGTTTTGGTATTGATTTTCGGTATTGGAATTGTGTTGGTTTTCGCACCATTAACCGTTTGGGCTTATAATCGTAATAATTAGAATGAATAGAGCAAAACAGAACGCGATTAATTTTCGAGCATTAAGGCAAATGGAGGCTGCAATCCGATTTTGGATTACAGCCTCCATTTGATTTAAGCAAAAAAAGTTGTACTTTGTCACACGCTTAAGCCACAGGCTTAACGTATGACAGGTATACATTAATAGTAAATGATTATTTAGTTTTATTTTTGAATCCTATTGACAATAACTAAATGACTGTTTATTATTGATTCATGCGAAAGATAGATGAGAACAAAAAAGACAGAATTAAACAAGCTATTCTTGAGATAGTCGATGAAGAAGGTATCCCTTCTTTATCATTTGGAAAGATAGCCAAACGAGCCAATGTGAGCTCGGGAACTCCTTATGTTTATTATGATGATAAGGAAGATATGCTATCTAAGATTTATATAGAAATAAAAAGTTCACTTGATGAAAACCTGGCAGAAGATATTGCTGAGGGTAATTCAATGGAAGAAAAACTATTTTTGGGGATCAATCATTTTGCCAAATATTTTATGAAGTATCCATTGGAAGCGTGCTTCATGCAAGCAGTTCAAGCTAATTCAGAATTGATTACAATGAGTGCAGTAGAATGTGGGAACCAACTAACCAAACCACTGATGGATTTGTTTGAAGAGGCATCTGATTGTGAATGTTTAAAAACTACCAATATTGAATATCTTGGTTCTTTGTTGTTTGCTCCATTCGTAATGATGATGGTTCAGCGTCGATCTGAACAAAAAGAAGTTGATCCAAAAGAAGTAGAAGAACTTATTCATTTATCAGTAGAAGGTATTTTAAAAAATCGATAGTTGTCGATTTTTTATTTAAAGCTTAATTAAATAAACATTTAATCAATAAAGGAAGAATTACCATGTCAATGTATAGTAGAGAAAAACAATTTAAAGCAACATCAGAACAAATTTGGGAGAAGATTATTAATCCTAGTGATAACTCATGGCGCTCAAATGTACCAGAAGTAATCATTGAAAATGACAGGCAGTATAGTGAGATGAATTCTCAAAACAATTTACCAGAAGCATATACTTTGGTTACTCAAATTCAAAATGTCAATCGAGCCTTGGATATTGAACATCAAAAGGGAACAGGTAGAAGAACTTTTGAACTTCATCAGGATAATAAAGATACCACTACGTTAAAGATAACTGAGGAATTCGATGCCAAGAATAAATTCTTTCAATTCTCAATCAATCGTTTTTTTAAGAATCAATTGAGTACTTACTTAAATGATCTTGAAAAGGCCTTAGCCTAAATTATTAGTTAATTGAAAGGAAGTGGTGTGGTAATTATATCGTTGGGTGACTATAATCTGGGTCAATCAACTGAAAATACAATCAAGGCAATATAGAATACAAATGGTAATCTTGCTGACTGAACTGATTTCATTGTAAATAACTTAGACGAATCAAAATATATCAATGAATAAGTGTATGTTAAGTAATGATATTTCAAATTGAGTTAAATGGTTGGTATTGATTATTGGACAAGTGAGGACTGTCTGATAATTAATATTTGGCTAATAATTAAAAATGCGCTGGGATTAAGACCCAACGCATTTTTTGTATAGTAATGTTAATATATCAAATATATGTATTCAAAGAAAATCCAGCTGCAGTGTTAGTTATGGATCAATTGCTGGCTACCTGATGACATGCTACAAAAGTTTGCCATCAAAAGTGACCTTTAATAGGAGGTGATATCTTGTCAAGAAGCAGAATAGTTATCATTACTGGCTCTCCCGCCACAGGCAAGAGCACTGTTTCGGATATATTGGCGGAAAACTCAGATTCATTACAATCGGTACATATGTTAACCGATGATTTCTATCACTATATAAAAAAGGGCTATGTTGCTCCATATTTACCAGAAGCTAAATCTCAAAATGAAGTGGTTATAAATGCTTTCTTAGAAACTACTAAAGTATTTTCTGATAATGGATACGAAGTTATCGTTGATGGTATCATTGGCCCATGGTTCTTTAATCCTTGGAAGAAATTGGCTCAACAAGGATATGAAGTGCACTATATTGTTTTGAGAGCAAATAAAGATGTGACTATGAGACGTGCAATCGGTCGAACTAAATTAGATGAAGATACTAATATTAAATTAGTGGAGACGATGTGGGAACAATTTGCTGATGTAGGTGAATACGAGAATAATGTTATTGATTCTACACAGCAATCTAGTGAAGAAACAGCTCATGAAATTAGATGTCATATTGCGAAAAGAGATTTTATTATTTAGTTTTGATTTTTTTATACTTATCTTTTCAGTCAAAATGCCAAGCATCCCTAATCAAGTTATCAAATATGTCGGTTCCATCAATACGCCACTATCGATGATTGTGATTTTTAATATTTTAAGGAAATCAATCTTAGAGCAGTCATTTTTGAAAAGCAAACAAATTCTCCTGTTGCCAGATGAAGTCATCATCACAAATGTAACCTCTTAGCCATAAACGATTGTTAACATGTCGTATATAAAATCCTTTAGGCTGGTTAACATCGGTTGAAGTTATAGGCGAAGCAATGGTGACGGCTGAGTCAGGAGCCTTATGTCGGTGCATGGCTTGATCATCACTAATTGGTTGATTTTGCCAGAACAAACGGCAGTAAATAGCTGTTTCCAGAGGACAAAGTTTATAACCTTGTTCTTGGGCGCTCAAAAGAATATTGGGCAAGGTAGCGGTAGTCGTTAAATTCAGTTCGGCAATCGTCAAAATTTTTAAAGTTACTAAATGTGGCTCTTGAGAAAGAATAAGCCGAGAATCAGTAAATAACTTTTCAGCACTCGGATTAAGACCAATTTGCTTTTCTTGAAGTTGATCTTTTAGTCGGTTAAGAGAAAAGCCACCAACATTGAAAGTTAATGAGAACATATTTTGAACTCCTTTGAAGAAGCATTGTAATATTTTAATATAGCTTTAATTATACTGCACTTCAGAATTGAGTTTACGACGGTTACATTTGTTCTATTAGGATTCGTGATTGTTGTTAGTAAAGTTTTCTTCTAACACAAATTTGTCACCGTTAGTTAAACAAATAAATACCCCAGGACAAATATTATTATTTGCCCTGGGGTATTTTTGCTTTTATTTTTCAGGTTTAATCAACGAATTATCGTTAGTACCGAACCATTTTTCATTTATTTTCTTAAGTGTTCCATCATTAGCAAGTTGTTGCAATGCAGAGTCAATCTTACGCTTCAAAGTTTTGTCACCTTTACGCATACCAACAGCGAAGTCTTCACCATCGAATCCACCAACAGTAGTTTGATATGATTCCGGATTTTTTTCGTGTTGGATATAGTATCCTGAGTAAACACTATCGATCAGCATTCCTTGGATACGACCAGCATCGAGGTCCATGAAGGCATTGTTGAAAGAATCATACATGACGGGTGTCTTATCCTTAATATAATTCTTCAACATAGCAGGGTGTTCGTCCAATAAACTGGCACCGGAAGAGCTAGTTTGAACACCTAGTGTTTTACCTTTCATACCGGCAAAACTATTGATGCCTTCACTCTTCTTAGTTACCAAGACTTGTCTGTTAGCCATGTATGGACGTGAGAAGGCGATTTGTTTGAGACGTTCTGGTGTAATTGTATAACCATTCCAGATTAGGTCGATTGTACGATTACGTAATTCGGTTTCTTTCATATTCCAATCAATTGGTTGGAAGTCAGCTTTGATACCATATTGTTTGAAAACAGCCTTAGCTAGGTCAATATCGTAACCAACTAATTTACCATTCTTCTCACGGAATCCCATTGGTACAAAGGTGTCGTCGAGTCCGATGATAACACGTTTACGTTTTTTGATAGCTGCCCATGTATCAGCGGTATTAGCTTCTTGAGCAACTGACTTTTTATCCCCACAACCGCTCAAGCTAAGTACCATGACGAAGCAGGCTAGGAGAGTAACAATTTTGATGATTTTTTTCTTCATAATATTAATCCCCCCTAATTATTTGTTAGCGATTGGTTTCACTTCGAGCAATTGATCAGCAATCTTTTTAGCGAAGGCTGGATCATGGGTAATAACAATTTGAGTGATGCCGGTCTTCTTCAAGTTGAGAATAACTTCGGCAACAGCGTCACGCAGACTTGGATCAAGTGCTGAGGTTGGTTCGTCGTAACAGAGAATCTTAGGTTGCATTGCTAAGGCACGGGCGATGGCAACACGTTGCTTTTGACCACCAGATAATTCAAATGGATATTGCTTAGCCAAATCAGTTAATTCAAGTTGAGCAAGAATTTTTTCGGCATTTTGTTTAGCGTCTTTTTTGCTTTGTTTTAGAACCATCATTGGTGCCAAGGTTACATTCTCAAGAACTGATAGGTGAGGGAAAAGGTTGAAGTCTTGGAAGACTACACCAACAACACGTTCTTTGGCTGACTCATCAGAAGGGTCGAATGGTTTGCCATTCAAGATGAATGATCCAGAACCGACGGTTTCAAGTCCGGCGATGCAACGTAGTAATGTCGTCTTACCAGCGCCGGAAGGCCCAACGATACTAAGTATAGAATTATCTTGAACCTCAAGGTTCAGGTTGTCTAAGATGGTTTTGCCATCAAAACTTTTAGTGATATTTTCAAGTTTAAGCATATGTTTTCCTCCAAAACGAGTTACAGAAATCAAATGTTTCCGCTTATCTACAATAATTTAATGATGCAAGGTTCACATCAATAAATTATTTAGGATATGCTCAACATTTATCGATTTCTTTCACTCTCTAAGTTAATCTCTATAATAACTGAATTTATTTTCAAGCAATTTCAATAACCATGTACATACCAAGGTTAATAATAGGTAGATAATACCGACTAATACGAGAGGTACTAGTGTGACGTCACGTGAACTGGCGATATTTCCGGCACGTAGCAAGTCGCCTAGGCCAATTACGTATACTAATGATGAATCCTTAACCAAGTTGATCACTTCATTACCAATTGAAGGTAAGACGATTTTGACAACTTGAGGAACGATAATTTTTCTAATTGTCTGGAAGTAATTCAATCCGAGAACTTTAGCACCTTCGAATTGTCCATCGCTGATAGCACCGAATCCACCACGGAATATTTCTGCGAAGTAGGCAGTGTAATTTAGGATGAAGGCGAATAGTGCTGCGTCGTATCTTTCGAAAACAATATGTGCGAAGGGCATGTTTGGTAATCCATAGAATACGAAGATAAGTTGTAGTAGCAATGGAGTTCCACGCATTACCCAAATATAGAATGAGACTAACCAACTTAGTGGTTTGAATTTGGAACTTCTTCCAAGTGAAACTATTATTCCTAATGGTAATGAGCAAATGATAGTCCAGAAGAAAATTTTAAGTGTCATTACGGTACCACTTAATAATGATGGTAAAATTTCAAAAATATAATTCATATTGTTTCCTCCCTATATATAAACGTGATACAAAAAAATCCCCTTAGCAAAAAATTGCTAAGAGGACGACTGGTCGTGGTTCCACCTCTGATTCGTTAATACCTTGCGATACTAACCTCAGGAAGTTATGTAATTGTGATATAAAAAAAGCCCTCTTAGCCAAAAGACTAAGAGGGCGAATTTCGCGGTACCACCTCTGATTTCTAATATCTCACGGTATTAGACTCAACAAGTTATTACATAACTTCAGTGGTAACGGGACTACCGAAATAACTTACTATGATTTCAGTTATTCAACTTACAGATGTGTTTCACTCATTAAGTGGATTGACTCGCACCCCCGTCAACTCTCTGAACCAACTTAACAAATTACTCTTCTGTCGTCGTTTTTGTACGTGTTTAAATGTTGAAGACAATGATAAAGCCAAAGTTATTTATTGTCAAGAATTAATTTGCGAATATCATTTGACTTAGGTTATAGGATACGTTATATTATTCGTGCAATGATATTATACGACGTATAGTATTGATGGCTCGTATAGTATTAGGAAATGAGGAGATAATATGGCAATTCAAGTGTCAACCGAAATTCTTGAAGGATCAGTCCTGTCCTTGTTAACTCGAGAAGATTACTACGGATACGCGATTACTAGGGAAGTACAGAAGGTATTCCCCATATCAGAATCGACCATGTATCCAATTCTCAGACGATTAAAAAAAGAAGGTTGGTTGGAAACCTACGATCAGGCTTACGAGGGACGTAATCGCCGTTATTACAAAATCACCGAATTAGGAACAGGAGAATTAACTAGGATTCGTGCTAATTGGAAAGAATTAAAAGATGCCACGGATGCTATTTTGGAGGGAAACGATGGAAACTAAAGCCGTTGAGTCATACATCAATGAGTTCGAAGTCTATTTGGGACAACTGAATGACGACGATCGTAAAGATGTCTTAGAATTTTATCGAGAATTTATTATTGATGCTGATCTTGATACATCAGACAAAATTATTAATGAATTGGGAACACCCAAGCATTTGGCTAGAAAAGTCTTAACTGATTATTCAATCAAAATGTCAGAAGAAGATTACCAAAATGTTGATAATGGGAATGTTCCGACCGAACAAAAGGCCAAGAAGAATGTTCGAATGATCTGGTTGATTATTTTGGGATTATTCGCAACTCCTGTAGCAATTCCGTTGGCTATCGCATTGATCCTTATGCTGGCAGGCATTGCGGCTGCGGCAATTCTGATGATTCTGACGTTTGTATTCTTAGTAGCTCTATCCGTTATTCTTGGAGTCGGGGCAATATTCATGGGTATGTCAGTTATTTTCCAATCAATCTGGACCACGTTATTCTACGTTGGTGGTGGATTGATAGTTCTAGGAATCGACTTCTTCTTGATTCCAATTATTATTGCAGTATTCAAATGGTTCTTCCAAGTTATCGTTATTTTCTTCCGTTGGGTCGGTAAGAAGTTATTGTATGGAAGAAAAACACCAAGTAAGGGAGGTCAAAGATAATGCGTAAATATTTTGTGACAGGATTATATTTGATCATCATTGGTGCAATTTTACTTGGAGGCGGACTAGTAATGGGTGCCCAAAAGACCATCCTTTGGGACCACGGATTCAAGATTTCTAAGTCAGTTGACAAGACTGATGACTTGAGTAAGTTCGATAGGATCAAGGTTGATAGCCAGGCATATTCAGTAAATATCGAATCTGGCGACAGATATAAGATTCAAATAGTCGGCGACGAATTGCGTGATAGTGACTACTATGTGGCTGACGGAACCTTGCACATTACTGGTAACAAGTACGGTAAGTATAAGGATATTATCGGAGTATCTTCTAGCGATAATCCACATATCACGATTACGGTTCCAACTGGAGCTAAGTTAAAAGAATTGAATGTTAATATGAATCAATTAGGTATGGATGTTAATGGCGCAAACATTGACAACTTGGTAATTAATGGCGGCTCAGCTGGTTCTCTTAACTTCGTTGATTCACAGATCAAAAATGCTAAGAACATTGAGCTAGATTCAAGTTACTTGGAATTCCAACAAACAGATATTGATAACTTTGAATTGA
Organism: Companilactobacillus hulinensis; assembly: GCF_003946555.1. GTDB lineage: Bacteria > Bacillota > Bacilli > Lactobacillales > Lactobacillaceae > Companilactobacillus > Companilactobacillus hulinensis. The sequence goes on from NZ_RHOO01000035.1 coordinate 10,083, forward strand.
ATGAATCTTCTAACTCTCAGTTAGAGTTTATTGAATCTAATATTAATAATTCTAAGATCAAGTCTCGTAATATAGATTTGAGTATTTACAAGGGTATTTTGAACAATTTAACGGTTGAATCAAGAAATGGTAGCACCAAAATCAGCCAATCGACAGTCAAAGGCAAGAACATCTTCAAGATGAGAAGTGGTAGTTTCACGGCTAAGGGAACTAGTACAGATGGCTTAGACTTATCAACAGTCAATGGAAACATTAAGTATTACGGTGAGAGCCAAGGTACAAGTTATCAACATGATCAAGATTCTGAGAATTTGTTAAAAGTTGAGACTACTAATGGTTCGGTTGAAATTAAGTAGTATCAATTAGAAACTAACAAGCTGTATGTTATAATATTCCGTACTGTGAGGGATATTAATGAATAATTATAAGCGAGTTAATGCCTTAGAAATTAGAAGGCTGGCGATGCGCACCTTTGTTAAGGATATCAAGGGAAATGTTGCTTTGAATATTTTTCCTATCCTGATGCGTTTAGTTGCCATGTATTTCGGAACGAGAATATATAACTCCTGGTTAGGTGAATTGGGTGTCAGTTTTAGTAATCCACAAGCTGCCAGTGAACGTTTAACTGAGATTTCACAACAAATGGCTAATGATCCAAGTGCAGCCACAAAATATGCTTTGAGTTTGACTCCAGGAAGTAGCGTAATTGTCTTCGCATTCATGTTCTTCTTCGTCTTGGTTTGTACAGGTGTCGGATATACAATGTTAGACAAGATGCGTAATCCTGATTATGAGATCAACGCTTTGAAGGATAGTCTGCAAGTATTCAGCGGTAACTTCTTCTTCCCTGTCTTGTTTATCACAACTATGCTTGGTGTTTTCATCGAAGCTGGCTTGTCACTTTATATCATTCCAGGTATCTGGTTCTTCTTGATTTTCAGTCAAAGCTTTTATGTTTTGAAGGATGATGTTGATAAGAATAAGACTTGGTCGATCCGTTCTGCATTCTTGAGTTTAACGAAGAGTTCAAGAATGATGCGTGGATATAAGACAACGTTATTCTTTATCTGTTTTGAATTTTTACTATGGGAAATCGTCAACTTGATGACACATGAAATTTTATCAATTTGGTTACACCCATATGAACAACTGACTCTAGCAGCTTTCTATGCTAAGATCAGCGAAGCAAATGATGCGAATAGTAATAAAGCAGCGGCCTAAAAAGTCGCTGTTTTTTTTGCATATTTTTCTGTAAGCGATATCATAGGAACTAGCAAATACAGGAGGATTAGTTATGGCATATTACAAAGAGAAGTTAGACAAGATTTCACAGAACTATGGATTGTTGACAGAGATGTCAGGTGAACCTGGTAAGGACTTTTTGAGTTTGCACAGTTCTGCACTGAAAGATGGTGTATTGTCTCATAAGTCAAAAGAGTTAATGTGTCTATGTGTAGCTATTTCAATTCGTTGTGAAGGTTGTATTCTTGATCATATGCGTAATGCAATCAAGGCTGGAGCAACGCGTGAGGAAATAATTGAAACGGTCAATACTGCAATTGTCATGAGTGGCGGTCCAGCATACGTTTATGGCGGAACTGCACTTGATGCTATGGAAGAATTGTTTAATGGTGAGGGTGAAAAGTAATGAATGAATCAGATTTGGAAGCAGTAAAAGCTACTCGTTTGGAATGGAAAGCAAATGATGATCGTCGTGATGCAGGATTGCCAACTAATCCTCCTGAAGTAAAACGTTTTGACGATATAAGTTATGGACCAGCTGGAACTTTGAACTTGTTGGATATTTATGAACCAGTTGATTTTGAGGGTAAGCTGCCAGTTGTAGTTAACTGTCATGGTGGTGGATATTTCTATGGAACTAAGGAAACTTACCAATTCTATGGATTGGATTGGGCAAAACGTGGTTTTGCGTTCGTTAACTTCAATTATCGACTTGCTCCAGAAACACCATTTCCTGGTGCTTTGCAAGATACTAATGCAGTTATGCAATGGGTATCTGAACATGCTGATGAATATAATCTTGATTTAAACCGAGTCTTCTTAGTCGGTGACAGTGCCGGTGGTAATCTGGTATTTCAATTTATGACGACATACTCCAATACTAATTATCGTGATTGGTTTGGATTTAAGGAATTGAAGAAGATTAATATTTTGGGAGCCGCAATGAATTGCGGAGTATATTTCTTGAGTCGTCCGGGGATGATTTCGGGAACTATTGATACTTACTTCACTGAAGATGTGCAGAAGAATATGCATGAATGTATGACACCTGAGAATTATATCGATGCTACTGTTCCACCATTGTATGTTATGTCTGCTAATCATGATTTCTTACACGATGAGGCTGTGAGAATGGATCAATTTTTGTTTGATGCCAATGTTAAGCATGAATTCAAGATTTATGGGGATGATGAGCATCCTCGTGAGCATGTGTTCCACTGTAATATGCGTGATGATATTGCTCGTGAGTGTAATGATGATGAACAAGCATTTTTTGAGAATTTGATGTAGATTTACGCCTGCGATAAAAAAATAATAAATCTGCTGTGGGACCGACTTCAGCCGAAAGGCGGTCTGAAGTCTCGATTTTGAACTCTGCATGGACCGCAGATTTCAAAAGTCGTCCAGTGATGTTAGAACGGCTGATTTATTATCTTTTATCTCCGGCTATTTTGTATATATGAAAAAAGCTCTCGAGTTTGGATTTTTATCCAGCTTGAGAGCTTTTTATATTTTTATAGATATGTATTTATAGAAGTTAAGCATAATAAAGTGTTACCAACAAAGTCGGAGGTTGCGAAAATTTTACTGGCCGTGAGTGTGGCGTAAGCCACAGGACGAGCTTTAAGATTTGCGAAGCAAAGCTTAAAGTCGAGGTGAGAGACCTTGGCTCTCACCGGTCCATACGGCAGGTAAAACTTTTCGTAACCGGAGATGTACACCTTTATTCAGAATCCTTCATATCAGGACGATCTTCAACAAAAATATAATCGATAGCCTTAGCACCGATTGTTACATTAGAGCCGTCTTCTTTTTTAACTACCAAGGAGTTGTCGAACTTTTCCTTTTTGATGATCTTGATAGTGTCATCAATTTTCATATTCAAACTTGAGAAATATTGTAAGAAGTCATAGTTATCAGATACACGAACGATTTGAACGGTTTGTCCATCCGGAATCATACTTAGTAACTTATCATCGGCGTCAGTTTCACCTTTGCCATTGCCGGGAATGATACCACCATGTGGACAACGTTGAGGATGATCCAAGAAGTCGTTCAAGTGATCCATCAAGTCTTTGTCTGATGAATGTTCCAAATCATCGGCATGGTTATGGACATTGTCGACAGGATAATCCAAGCAGCGATTTAAGAATACTTCCCATAAACGATGAGTTTTAACTAGTTTCTCTGATACTTTGTTTCCCTTTGGGGTCAGGGTTATTTTGTTGTAAGGCGAGTGAGTTAGGTATCCGTCAGCAGCTAGTGAATTAAGCATTTCAGTTACTGAGGGTGCACTTACATTCATAATTTCAGCGATACGCTTATTGGTTATTTTGGTGAAATCATAATTCAGCTCATAGATGGTCTTGAGATAATTTTCTTTGTTAGGTGACAATTTTTTGACCTTTCGTTTAGACTAAGAATTTAATTAGTTGTTTCCATTATAACGCATTTAATAAAAATTTGCGGGTGGATAATGTTAAAATGAGTAATGTAAGTATTATGTTAAATTTTCTGAAAAGGGGATATGTTTGTGGATTATTCTAAGCGACATTTCGATTGGTTTGGTTTCATCATTGGTTTGATTTCTCTTTATGCCGGATACTTGGTCTTGTGGTATCCCTTAAATAGTCTATCGACCATTGCAATGATTTTTGGAATTTATGTTATTTTACGTGGGCAATATCAATTATGGTTTGGCTCACAAATGACTAAGTTCTTGGGGGTTAGAAGTGGCTGGACAGTGTTCTCAGCTATTGTGGATATCTTAATTGGCGTGCTATTTATTGTACGTTCAGATGTCAGTGTAATGATTTTGATCTATATGTTTGCTATATGGTTCTTGATCGATGCAATTTTCCAATTAACAACATCAAGATTCTATCATTTCTTCGGCAAAAAATATTATTTAGCAATTGTTATCTTAGCAATTTTGAATTTGATATTTGCTTTTGTACTGTTATTCAATCCGATACTTGCTGGAGGAGTCATCGTGTTCTTCCTAGCGTTCTTCTTCTTCACAACCGGAATTGTAGGAATTATCGAAGCATTTTAAGTTAGATATTTCATCTCTACTACTGATTTGGTAAAATAAGAGATGAAATTTGCCGTCTTAGCTCAGATAGGTAGAGCATCACCATGGTAAGGTGGGGGTCGTCGGTTCAAATCCGATAGACGGCTGAAATAAATAGGCACAATCATTGTTAAATCAGTGATTGTGCCTGTTTTTATATCAAAATATTTTCCACTTGTTGATAAGTTTGGACTTCATAAGTTGGTTTGAAGTCCATGTTATTAACAATTTGGTGTGGATTAAACCAAATATTCTGTAATCCTACTTCGTTTGCACCCAAAATATCTGATTTCAGGCTGTCGCCAATCATTATGGTATTTTGGTAAGTGATATCCTTGTATCTCTTAAAAATTGGAGAGAAGAATCGTTTGTCTGGTTTGGTAAAACCGATATCGTCTGAAATAAAACAGTCGTCAAAATATTGCCCTAAATGTGAACCATCTAGTCGGTCAAGTTGGGTTCTTTTTACACCATTTGTACCGACAAACAGCTTCAATCCAGCAGATTTCAAATCTTGCAATAACTGTTCTGAACCATCTATTGTATAGAAATTATGATTTAAGATATTTCGATATTGAGCTTCAAGTTCTTTACCGTCAACCGTGATTTCGAGTTTGGAGAAGGCAATCGAAAATCGCGTATCCAATAGCTTTTGACTAGGATGACCTTGTTCAATCTGTTCCCAAACATGCTTGTTGATAGAAAGATAAACTTGTAATCCATGTTCTATATCTTGTACACCTTGTTCTTTCATAAGGCGACGAACACCTTCCACCTCACCACGATAAAAGTCCAATAGAGTATCATCTAAGTCGAAAATTGCGTATTTGAACATTATTATTCCTCACAAAGGTTTTTCATTATTATGACCATATTTTCAAAATTAAACAATGGCAAATTTTATAATCAAGTTAGCCACTTGAGAAAAACTGAATAAAAAAAACACCAAGACGAAAAAATCAGGTATC
>NZ_RHOO01000036.1 GCF_003946555.1 Companilactobacillus hulinensis
TGAACCGCCGTATACGGATCCGTACGTACGGTGGTGTGAGAGGTCGGTAATTAATTTACCTCCTACTCGATCAGCAGGTTCAAATTACTTTCTTCCGGAGCAAACCAAAAAAAACAGCTCCAAAGTCGGGCAGACTTCAAAGCTGTTAGTTACGGATTTAGCAATATGATATGTAGTATTATTTGATAAATGTTCAAATTCATTTACCAATATTAATTATCACGCTTAAATCTTGTTTAGTAAATACCTTTTGACCAATGTAACCGAACCGTTAGCATAACCTTACAATTTTGTAAGATTATTTTCTATTTCAAATTACTTAATGTATTGGTTAGCCAATCAATATGGTTTTTCTCACGTTCAATTGCGCGTGTAAGAATCAAATAATGACCATAGTTATTGTCAATATTCTCTGAACTTGAAAAAAGTAATTCCTGACGCTCTAACAAATGTGAATAATGAGCTTTATTTATAGACATTTGCTGCTCAATTAACTTTTTTAGTATCGGACTATTTTTGTCCTTGATGAAATACAGCTTAACTGAAAACAAATCGTCTTTTTGCGACAATGGTTCTTTTAGCCAGTCGGTTAATACAGAAGCTCCTTCAGACGTTACTAGGTAAAAAATAGATTTAGAATCATCGTTATTATCATCTGGACATATCCATCCATCATCGATCATTCGTTGTAATTCAGGATAAACTTGACTATGTGATGCATGCCAAAATTCTCCAATTTCATTATTGAATTCTTGGCTTATTTGATAACCTGACAACCTGGTTTTATTATTGATCAATCCCAACAATATATATGGTAATACTCTTTTTTTAGGCATACATTTCTCCTACTTCCAAACTTCTCACCATAAATCTTATCTCATCAGACGAAGCAATAACAATTCTATTTATCAATTCTGTGATAATTCTTATCAAAATACTTACCCTGACGAATATCATCTGGTAGTTCTTTATATGGAGCTTCGCTAATAACGTCTTCATTTTCGACTCCAGCATCGCCCATGTATGTGATATTAGCAAATTCAGGAACAACCAATTTTGGGTATGTTTCGTATTTTTCACGTGATTCTTCCATTAGATCAATGTGTTCATTTTGATATGTCACAGTGATTTCTGGATGTTCTTCAACCCACTTAGGGAAGAAAATAGTACCATGAATCTTGTTCTCGTTTGGTAAAAAGTCCAAGGCAACATCAGTACCAGTTGGTTCTGTCCACGAGATCTTGTAGATACCTTCTGTTAGCATGACGATATTTGCTTCTTGATCTGTGACCCAGCGACCAGCTACCATACCACCATGGATACGGTAATCAACAGTATGATCATTCTTGGCATACCATTCATATTCCCAACCATTATCATAAGTGTAAATAAAGTGTGTTCCTAAAAAATCATCTAAAGTTTTAAATTGTTTATTCATAAATTTCTCCTATGTCGTTATCGACAATGATTAGTATATGTCGATAACGACATCACGTCAACAATTTAATTTTATTTACCCAAATAATTAGCGACCAAATGAATGATCCATAGATGCGCTGGATAAAATACATAAAATAAGTATTTCATTTCACGGCCCAGTTTTCCTTGAGTTCCGTTGTACAAATGTAACATTGGCACAATTAGAATGAAGAACATACTACTAGCATTCATGGCGATCCCATCATAGATTGACAACAAGCTATTTGTATCCATGGCCGGGACACTCATTGATAATTCCAAGATTCCAAAAAATACTGCTAGTACTAAATACGACAAATCTCGTTGCTTAACGTTGCCATAAGTTAAGCTAGTAATGAACATGAATGGAAGCAATAAATAACTACCTTCTAAAATTGGAATACAGCCAACTAATAGCAATGCAAAGGCAATATATTTGTTACGGCGTTGTGCTGAATTCCACAACATGACAATGGCGGCACCTAGTGCCAAAGTAACAAAAATATTATCGCCAAGTATCGACATCTGGTAGCTAGGCTTCAAGAATTGGTTCATAATGAAGTTACCAATTCCCATGAATATTCCCCAACCCGTTAATCGTAACAAGTAATCCTTCTTGCTGTGCGTGTAATGTAGTCCCTCAATTACCAAATATCCGAACCCAACGGCAACGACACGCGTAATTATGTGGAATGCATCTGCCCAATATGGTGAAATAAATTCTGGAATGTGGTCCAAAACCATTAATAGCATCAATATTATTTTGAAAGTTTCTCGATTATAACTAAGTTTCTGCATACAAATCTCCTCTATATAACTCTTTAACTACATTATTCAGGAGACTGAACCGCAAGTAAATAGACCTTGCAGAAGCGTTCGTAAACGTTACAAAAACGTAAGGAGATCAGACATGTTACCATTCAATGAATTTGCTCTAGCTATTTCAGCCATTATTATCGCAATTACAAGTATTATCGGAGTCGTCTTACTTTCAACTTCAATCTTTAAGATGAACTCATCCCTTAAGAAGACTGCCCGCACAATTGAACAATTTCAACGACCATATTTGACTGTTAAATTAAACGACAAAAATATCATTATTCATAATACCGGCAGATCACAAGGAATCATCAACTCAATAACCATCAACAATTCCGACAAAATAGATGACTACGACAATAAACCGCTTAATCCTGAACAGTCATTTAAGATAAAGAATACATTTCAAAACGAAGAAACGCTGTCAGTCGAAATAACATATCACAGCGAAAATAATATCTATAAAGAAAATATTTCACTTAGATAAAAAAATGGAAGACAAATCTAATTGTCTTCCATTTTTTATTTGAAGTATTTTGCAGCATACTCTGTAACATTCTTAATATATTTTGCTTTGTCCATATTGTATGCCTTGCCATGCTCAGCACCTTTAACGATCCACATCTTCTTAGGATCATTGGCATTCTTATAATTCTCATAAATATTGCTTGTTGGAACAAAGGTATCTTTTGATCCATGAATCAAGAACAACGGAACATGGCTCTTCTTCAAAGTATTCTTAGTATTAGCCTCATAGAAGTTATATCCTGCGAATATTTTGGAGTAAACAGCTGCTGTTTGAACCAATGGGAAACTTGGTAAATGGAACATTTCTTTGAGTTGGTAACTTAACTCACCAGAAATCGTTGAATAACCACAATCCTCAATCGCCCATTTAACATTTTGAGGATGCTTGCCTAATGTATACATTACAGTAGCAGCACCCATACTGATACCATATAACCCAATCTGTGACCCAGATCCATTCGTCTTATTGACACGTTTGATCCAGCCTAGCATGTCCTCTCGGTCTTTCCAACCATATCCGGCATATTCACCCTCGCTCAACCCAAACGAACGGTTATCAGGTGCAAGAACGTTATATCCAGCATCATGAAACATTTTTACAAACGATCCCATATACTTGCTGGCACTTCCATATCCATGAACAACTACAACTGTTTTATTGGTCTTTTGTTCAGCCGGCAAATATCTTGCTTTCAATTCCAATCCGTCTTTTGACTTTTCCGTCCAGATCTGTTGTTCCGAAGCATTAAACCAGCGATTGTTTCCTTTCAATGGTCCGGTAACTAAAGTACTGCTGTAACTGCCTTTCTTGAAGGCATAATTGAACAAATATGCTCCACCCGCTAAATCGGCAACTACTAACACGCCAACTAGAGATATCAACGCACCTTTTAGAACTTTTTTCCCACGCATATAACTAACCCACTTTATATTTTATATTCTAGTAAATCATATATTAGCATTTTACCAAAAAAAAAGTTGAGTTTTCTACTCAACTCAACTTTTTAATATTAAAATATTTAGTTCATTTGTTGTTCAGCATCTTCAACATCTGAAGTTGAGGCTGAATCAACCTTGTGGAACCAGTGAATATGTGAATCGAAGAATGCAATCATATCATTCATGAAGTACATGATGTAAGTCAAGAATAGAACAGGACTAGCATCTCCTTGAGCTGCTGTAACACCCCAAAGAACGATTGACATAATACCTTGAACAGTCCAGAAATAATATTGTTCACGGAAACGCAATGTACATAACAAAGCTCCTGTGAAACCAATAGCACTAGCAACTGAATCAATTACTGGTCTAGGACTGATAAATAGATGTGTATCCATCAAATAAAGAAGACCCCATGATGCAAAGAAGAATAAGGCTGTAAGTAGCCATTTTGTACCTGTAAGACCATGGATATGCTTCTCAGCATCCTTTGCCCATTGTGGACTGATCAAAACAGGAATATCCAAAAGGATAATATAACTTGTTTGTAAAATAACATCAGCAAAGTTCTTAGCGTTAATAGCTACGAAAATATAAATAAGTGCTGAAACTAAACCTAACACACCATTTAAAGGCTTGGCGTTAGTGATTGCAACTGTACATGTAAATCCTAGAACACCGGCAAACCATGTAGCAACGGCAATACCTGACATACTGTGTGAAAGTGTTGAAGCAGTGATGGCACCCAAACCAAACATTAAAAGCATGTAACTTTTAAAACTCCAACCTTTCATTTGTTCGACATACCACTTTGGGCTAAAAATACTTGTCATTTAATTCTTCTCCTCACTCTTTTGAAACTTATTTGTTCCCCTTATATTTGAACAACAGATAAAATCATACCACCAATTAACGCTTCACTGAAAGACCTTTGCTTAAATTAATTTTCGTGAATGATAACACAATTGTGATACAGCCCAGTATCACAACGATTCAAGTATAAAATTAATTTTTATAATTATTTACACTATATGTAGTATTTTATACATTATCCACATACCACATGTAGAATACAAAAAAAGACCTCAAAAAGAGGTCCATAAATATTTTAAATTTAAATTTTACCTACTAAGTCTCCACTTGGTACGATCGTCTTCTCACCTGGGTGCCAATTTGCAGGACAAACATTGTCGCCATTCTCTTCAACAAATTGTGCAGCTTCCAGAGTTCTAAGAATCTCTTCAGCGTTACGTCCGATACCCATTGCATTAACCGTATATGACTTAATAATACCTTTAGGATCAATGATGAATACACCACGATAAGCTTGACCACTTTCTGAATCGATCAAGTCAAAGTAGTCTGCCAACTGATGTTTTTGATCAGCCAACATTGGATATTCAATCTTACCTATGCTATCAGTATTCTCAGCCCATGCCATATGTGAGAATTCACTATCGACAGAAACTGAATAAATTTCAGCATCATTTGCTTTAAAATCAGCATAGTTTTTTTGTAGATCTTGCAACTCGGTTGGACATACGAATGAAAAATCTGCTGGATAGAAGAACAAAATTGACCATTTGCCAAGTAGATTATCTTTGTTATAACTCAATAATTCGCCATTATGATATGCTTTAACATCAAAATCTGGAATCTCTTTGTTGATATAATTCATTTTCTACTACCTCCCTAAGTTATAGTTATATCTTAATACAATATTACTTTTTAACATAGCACAAACCGCATTCTCTGCTAGAATGTATATATCATATTTTGAAGGACTGTTTATATTATGACTAACGAACAACAAATTGAAGAGATTCGCAAATTTTCATACAACAAAATGGTTAAAGATCACACCGGACACAACTTCGACCACATTCAACGTGTCGTTAAAATGGCCAATCGCCTATCAAATGAGGAAAAGACTGACAAACTGATTACCCTAGGAGCCGCTTACCTACACGATGTTGCCGACGACAAATTGGTCGATGATCCAGCTGAATTGGAATCTGAAATCAAAAAATTCTTGAAGAGCATTAACCTGAATGAGTCTCAAGTTGAAGAGATAATGTATATCACGCATAATCTCTCATTTAGTAAATCACTAAGCAAGAACCCTCCCAAACTGTCACTTGCAGGTCAAGTGGTTCAAGATTCTGATCGATTAGATGCCATCGGTGCGATTGGAATTACCCGTGCTATCTATTACGGTGGCGTGAACGCTGAAACAATCTACGACCCAGCTATTAAACCACGTGAAAAAATGAGTAAAGCTGAATACCGTAATCTTGATAACGAGACTATCATTAATCATTTTTATGAAAAACTGCTAAAATTGACAGGTATGATGAATACACCGACCGCAAAGCGTATCGCCTTGCATCGTCAACAATTCATGTACGAGTTCTTAAATGAATTCAAATCGGAATGGTTATCAGAGAACTAATCTGGAGGGATTTTATGGCATCATTTGCTGAACAAGACAAAGAATATTATGAACATATCATTAGAAATCTAGAAGAACGTGGCGTTACATTACCAGACATCGCTGAAATTGTTATCTTCCTAGAAAAGGACTATGTGCCTGGGCTAGATGAAGGTATATCGATCTATGCTATTAAAAAGGTTCTACATAAACGTGAAGCTCAAAACGCTATCATGACTGGAATTGAACTAGACGTGCTAGCCGAAAAGGGACTATTATCATCCCCTATGCAACGTATCATGAAAACTGATGAATCGACCTATGGCATTGATGAAAATATGGCCATAACATTGGCAAGTTTGTATGGCTCTGTGTCTGTCACAAACTACGGTTACGTCGACAAATTAAAACACGGTGTTTTAGCTAAACTGAACGATAAATCAACCGGCAAGATCAACGTGTTCTTGGATGACTTAGTTGGTGCTATTGCTGCTGCAGCTTGTGGTTGGTTAGCACATAATGAGAATGAAGTTGCCAGATTACTTGGTGAAGGTGAATAGATTAAGGTTACTCAATTATTAAAAATGTAAGAGAAAATACACCTATCAAAGTTTCTATATGAAAGGGTTTTCGCAAAAATAAAAGAGATGTATACTGTTCTTAGGGTTTAAATGGACGTTGAATTATTCCTAGACTTCTTCCTACCAGAGATAGACGCACAGTTGTCAAGGTTTTACGGAATCTGCCTGTGTTCCATCCGCTACACTTGGTAAACTCGCTACCTATCGGTAAGGTTATCCCTAATTTCGTAAACAATTCAGTGTATAGTCTCAGTTAGCTTAGACAGAACTTTCTGGCAATGACCATGCGCCTAATTGTCTCAAGGCTCTGATAAAGCTGCGTTAGAAGGTAACAAAAATCTACCTAAAAATGATACATCCACAATAAATCCTGATTGAGCTTATTCAATGAAGGAAGTGAAATATGATGATGATGTATCCGTATATAAAATTAGGCCCTAAGGATGGAGTCTTGTTGATTTCAGTTGCTATTATGTTAGTTTTAACACTAGTCTTTAAATGGTCGGTATGGGAATCTGTATCTTCTGTTGTAGCAGTCATAATTTCGTTCTTAGCAGGGAATATGAAATCAAGTAAGAAGAATGTGCTTACCTTTTTAAAAAAATAGTTTGAATTGGGTCAGGATATCCTGGATTCTGGTAAATTACAGACCCATTCTTAATCATTATAAAAAATCATTAATATTCAGAGAATAGAAATAGAGTCATCATCAACTTGAATAATCAAATTGATGATGACTCTATTTCTTTACAACTAAACTTGAAAAAAACCTATCAGACGTGCGTAACCTATTTTATGAGTTATCCATTTATTCTAATTTTTGACGTTCGCCCCAATTACAAATACCTTTCATTACGGGAATCAAGGACTCACCCAATTCAGTTAGGCTATACTCAACCTTGGGTGGAATCTGTGGATACTCTTCACGATGCACTAATCCGTCAGATTCTAGTTCTCGCAAAGTATTGGTTAAGGTCTTGAAAGAAATTGGAGCAAGTAAACGTTTAAGTTCGTTGTAACGAAGTGGCTGGTGGTTTAGGTGAATAGCATAAAGTGTTTGTATTTTATATTTTCCGCCAATTAATCGTAAAGTATAAGCAAAACCAGTATCCTGTAAACGATTTTCTTTAATGTAATCGATATCCGCCATTACACTCTCCTTTTGGTTAGTACCGCACTTTAATTTGCGTACTTGTTTGAATGATGATTATATCATAAACTCAGTCCATCAACTTGAAGGAGAAAACATTAATGAAAACTATTATTTATGCACATCCCTATGAAGGCAGTCTTAATCATGGTATCTTGACACGCCTAGCCGATTATTTTGAGCAAAACAAGCAAGTTTACCAAGTGATTGATCTATATCAAGACGACTTCAATCCACGTTTTTCAAAAGAAGAATTACGCCTCTTCAGTCGCGGTGAAACACCTTATCAGTTAGTCAAACATTACCAAAAAATGATAAGTCAGTCCGATGAATTAATTTTCATTACACCAATATGGTGGCACCAAATTCCCGCAGAGCTTAAAGGATTCTTTGATAAAGTAATGTTGAAGGATTTCGCATATGAAGGTAAACCAGAATGGCACGGTCTATTGACCTACATCAAGAAAGCAACCATTATAACAACGGCCACGATAACTAAAAGTTACCTAAAAAATGAATCCGGTGATCCGATTCAGAGTAATCTGATCAACCGAGTATTTTCAGATATTGGGATTGATTCTAAACATACGAACTGGATTCACCTTGGTGAAGCTAAAACAACATCAGATGAAATAAGAGAGCAATTCTTAAATAATTTACCTAATCTATATTTGCATGGTCAGGACTAACCGATTGTTTCGTAATCAGTTTTATCATTTACAAATTGCATTAGAAATCAAAGACTCCATATTAGAATCGATAGATTCTGATATAGAGCCTTTTTGGGTACAATATAATTGTTTACTTTACTTATTTAAATCAATTTGTAAATAAGCTATGATAATAACTAGAGAGGCATTTGATCAGTATTATTAATACAAATAGATAGAAGATCTAATATGAAAACGTATAATAATATTTTAAACAACAAGAAATTGAGAATTGCCTACTATGTAGTAATCATTGCTTCCGGACTGCTTTCGCTTATCACGCTTGTATTGAGCTTCATTCCAAGCATTGATGTCAACAAACTTCCATATAATTTGATAGATATAACGACACTAACTATTTTCACAATTGATTATTTTACTAGATGGATCTTAGCCAAAGATAAACTAGTATTTTTCCGCAAAAACATCTTTGACCTTTTAGCAATCATCCCATTTTATTCAATCTTTAGTTTTTTCCGTGTTTTCAGAGTATTTCGTGTTTTTCAGGCTTTAAAAGTATTTGCTCTACTGAGATTTATGGGGACTGCCGGCAAGCTTCAAAAGCACTTTAAAAAGTTTTTAAAAATTAATGGATTGATATATTTATTTATAGTTTGTACAATTGTATTAATCACAGCTGCAATCATGTATTCCATGGCAGAAGGTGTTTCATTGGGGGAATCCTTCTGGTGGGCTATTGTGACTGCCTCTACGGTTGGTTATGGCGATATTGCACCAACGACATTGGTCGGTAAAATTGCTTCATCTTTATTAATGATAGTAGGAATTGGCTTCGTCAGTACACTTACTAGTACGATTACCAACTACTTCACGCCTGAGACCAACAGTCAAAGTAATGAGAAATTAGATCAGATAATAGTAAAATTAGATACATTGTCCCAAGAGAACAAAGAGCTACATCACGAAATTGATAATCTAAAAGAAAAATTACATGAGAATTCATAAATCGTTCCTATATAGGGGGAATCTTCGTGCAAGCTGGGGAAACTATTTTAGACCGGATTTCTAGAGAATGTGCTATTAGGCAGAATCTCAAGGATATTCCATTCATACACTACTTTTCAAATGACTTCATGGAACGCAATACTATGTACTTCTGTATTGAAGACTTCATGAAAGCTATTGGTGTGGTTGATAAAGTAACACTTGAAAAAATTGATCAAAACAATTGGGACTTGATTGTCTCACAAACGACCGTCTTCAAAGATTGGTCAGAAATGTTGGATAGCGCTGGTAATGAATATTACCAACTGCATATGCAAAAGGGACTTGCCATTTAGTTGGCAGGTCCCTTATCTTGTATCACATATACTTTTTCTCAGCGCTTGTTTTGTTTCTAAAATCACATTTAACAACATCATCATTCACTTTGATGTCTGTGAGTCTCTGATATTCCTTCTCAAATGAATTTTTAAATTCCTCATTCTTCATTTTCTCTTTAAGTAAATCTTCGAAATTAAATGTTTTCATCCATTTATCCCCTTATTCAAATAATCATGCCTTAACTTTTCAGCGTGTTTTAATTCTTTTAAAGGTATCTTATTACTTTTCTTAGTGAATCCATTATTTACAATAAAATCTACAGAGGAAAATATTTTACCTTGAACATCATTATTCAAACTTTCAATATATTTTAGTGCTTTGTCAGCTATTACAAATTTAATTTTATCCATGTAAAAACATTACCCTGAAACACAACTTAATTCTACGGCTAATCGAACATAATAAAAAATGAAATAATTTATACTAATCAACTAACATTACTGGAATCTCAGCCTTCTCAACCACATGTCGTGCGACCGATCCAATTAAGAACTTTTCAATTGCATGTTTACCTGTTTTACCAAGTACAATCAGGTCGGACTTGGTGCATTTGGGAACTTCAGACGCAATCAAACCTCTAGGATCACCCTTTTCACAGATAACGTTATATTGGATTTCTTGATTTTTTAGTTGTTGTTCCGCAGTTTTTAGATGCTTCTTTGTCATCCCTTCCAAATCATTGACCATCGGCATATAAGACATACCCACGGTAACAGGAATATTATTTGTGTTAGTAATTGAAACTAGCTCAATAGAGGAATCAAATTTAAGTGCTAATTCCATTCCTACATCCAATGCTCTAAAAGAAACGGGACTACCATCGATTGCTACAATAATTTTTTCAAACATGATTTCTCTCCTTTGCAATTATGAAATATACTTCGTAATTCCAGATTACGAAATTGCGGAAAATCAGGCAAGAAATATGCTAAATCCGGACAAAAAAAGAGATAAGGCGGTTTGACCTTATCTCGATATTAGTTATCTTGAACAGAAAATAGTTGCAATACATTAATTGTATCGCAGAAATATCATAACACTTTAATATCTACATTTCATTCCTGACGTTCTATTTTAATGCTACTGACGCCAATTTGTAATATACTTCACGTTTGCTGATTAATTCACAAGTATTAATGATATATTAATATTGTAATAAAATATTGGAGGGATAATTATGAAGAAGACAGTAATATCTAGTATAATTGCAGCCGCAATTATGTTACTCGACTCTGCACAGTCACTAATCACTGTTAATGCCGACACCACAACCAACGGGGAAATCGGTAAAGACAAAGGAATTGTTACAACGAACGAAATTGCTACATTATATTCGCTAAACAATAACAAATTAACACGTGTCAAAAATCGTGCATTATCTAACAATTCATCGTGGATCTATAACAAAACAACTACCGGTAATGATGGATTAACCTACTACCGTGTTGCAACCAACGAATGGGTACCTACGATTTCCCTATCGAAGATTGTTTCAAACTATGGAACTATTAAAACTCCAAGCGCAAATAAGCCATCCAGTACAACTGATCCAAGCGCAATTATTCTTATTAATACAAGCCAAATGAACAAAGTCGTTGGTAATTCTGATTCTAAAATTTACCATACAAGTAATCAAAGAAACTTCAAGATCAAATCCAGCAACGTAGTCTACTTTGATAACGAACAAGCAGCAATTAACGCTGGATACAAGCATTCAAAGATTTAAGGTTACTGAAAGCATTCTCAATTGAGAATGCTTTTTTCATTTTTCGAAAGAACTAATTTTAAATCTGAATTATTTTCTGAGTGTCCAACATGATATATTATCATTACGCTTAAAATTTAGGAGGATTACATATGAAAAAAAGAGTTATTTCAGGCATGATTTTTGTGTCTTTCTTACTACTTGGAATGCTAAACTCTTTGGTATCAGTGAACGCAAGTACGAATACTTGGGGAAATATCATTAAAAAGAAAGGTGTTGTCACAACTAATAAATTATCGCAAATTGCAAGAACAAGTTAGCCACTTTTTAAAAGACTGATACCAAGGGAGTTTCAGTTAGTGGAGTTAAGTAAT
>NZ_RHOO01000037.1 GCF_003946555.1 Companilactobacillus hulinensis
ATTACTTAACTCCACTAACTGAAACTCCCTTGGTATCAGTCTTTTAAAAAGTGGCTAACTTGTTCTTGCAATTTGCGTATTTTTAAGGAACTAAAAAATGAAGGTAAAACTGTAATTATTGTTACACATGATCCTTATGTTATAGAAAATAGCGACATTTCATACGATATTAAGGATCTTCAATAAAAAAATAAATAAGTGAATTCTTACGCACATTAAGAATTCACTTATTTATTTTTTTAACTCCAATAACCGATGCATCAACTGAAAATGGTGCATCAACGATAATTTCTTAACATTACCTAATCCTGGGAATTTATCTTGTGCTTGATATGCCATTAATTCCTGTAACGCTGGAGTCATGTTCAAACCATGCAGATTCTCAGGGACCCAGTCACATAACTTTTGTAACGCCTCGAAAAACTTGTTCTTCTGTCCACCCATTGTTTCATTACTATCTGACACGAAATGATGGATTCTAAGACTGCCATCTGTCGTAACGTAAATAATATGCATTGAAATGGCACGTGACGGCATGCCTTTATCGAAGTAGTGGCTACCAACCATTGAGTAATCACCGAATCCATGATAATTATCAACCTGATTCCACCAACTGGCTGGCTCAAAATACTCATCATCTAAGTCAGCATAATCAGCCACATGTTCAACAAATGCTAATGGATCAGTCAAAGAAATTGCTTTATCACCCGCTAACTGATGTAATCGAGCTTCTTCTGGAATAAGAATTCCACTGACTTTCTTTAACAGTTTAGTATTCGCATAGGCTTGTAATAATGGATAATTTTTAGCGATCAACAAACTTTTTTGATTACCTGAAGTCTTCAAGAAGTCACTACTGAAGTCTGGCGCCAAGATTGCACTTGGATAATAAAATGGTAATTCAGATAATTTTGGTAATGGATATAATTTAGCCTCACCATTCAAGCCATATAGACTAACCTGCGGATTAGCAATCACACCAAAAGGCTGTTTTTGATCAATAAATATCTGAACCGTTTGTTGTAATTCTTTGGAGTCCCGAACTGGTTCGATTATAGGCACAATATTTCGACCCAGTTGATTATTTTCAGACAAGGATTTCAATGCCAATAGATCATACATTCGACCACGCAAATAAGGATAATAAATCATACCTTACCTCCCAAATCAGGTTGCTGTAACGCTTGTAATTTCAATTTTAATTCTTGATATTCTGCATTTCGAGCATCAAGCTCTTCTTGCAACTCCGTTACAGAGTCATCTTTCATATCATCAATGAAGCGGTCATAGACATTATGATCCGGTTTGTATATGTTATATCCCTTTTTAGCACGTTTTCGCATTTCTTTATACAATTGATCATCTGAATAAAGCTGCAAACCCTTTTCGACTCGCTTAGCTTTATCAACTTCACGGAATAGTGAAGCTATAAAGTGAGCCGTCAAAGGTTTTTCATCCACTTGCAGATCCTGATACTGAGCTTTTTTAGCAATTGTCAGAAATCCCGGCGTACGTAATGTTTGCGGTGCGAGATCCGCAGCCTTTTTATCGAAAGCACGATATATCATAACGCCGATATGAGCTGGTATCTCTTCAGCAACTTCCTCATATAACTTCTGTGGCAATACAAAGTAGTTGTAGTTACCGATAAACGAAAGTTTAGCTTTGGAATGGAAGTCTGACTTAGTAACCTTTAATTCATAACACCGCCATTCTATCTCTCCGTCAGGTAATTGCTGGTAACTCAAAGTATCGACGATTCCCTTCTTGTCGGGTATTGAAACTTCCTCAACTACGTAAGCTCCTTGCTCATAACAATATTGATACAAAGTACTCTCAAGATTCTTGGTTAGCTTAGTCTTCATGCCTATCACCCTCTGTTATCTGCCAAAAATTATTTATCGTCGCTGATAATTGCTCAATTGAACGAATCTTCTGATAATATTGCCAATGTGGTGGGAATAATTCCGTATAACGCCGACTAGCAAATCGTTGGTCTAACAGCAGAATTATCCCTGTATCATGACTACTACGGATCAATCTACCGGCTGCCTGTAAGACATTGTTCATCCCTGGTAATTGATATGCATATGCAAACCCTTTGCCGTTATCCTGATCATAGTAATCACGAATTAAGTTGTTCTCCGCACTAAGGCCGGGAAGACCAACACTCACAATTGCTACGCCGATTAGTCGGTCACCGCGCAAGTCGATTCCTTCTGAAAAAATACCGCCCAAAACACAGAAACCAACTAACGTTTCATCGGGATTTTCTTGAAATTGATTTAAAAAAGCTGTTCGAGCTTCATTATCCATATCAGTCTCTTGAGATGCTGTCTTAACTTTTGGATGTACCGCTTCAAAAGCTTCTTTTATTTGTTTTAAATATCCATATGATGGAAAAAAGAACAAATAGTTTCCTTCCTTAGCTGAAACCAAGGCATAGAGGCTAGCTACGATCGCCGATTCACTATTTTCACGCTCACGATAAGTTGTCCGAATGTACTGCGTGACAAGTATTGCCTGGTTCTTCGGGGGAAACGGTGACGGGAGCTGATATGCCAAGCTATTATCCACTCCACCCAAAACATTTTGATAGTATTCCATCGGTGATAACGTCGCCGAGAATAAAACCGCTCCTGAGCCCATGTTCAGCGACTGATTCAAGAATCCGCTGGGATCAAGGCACAATTGTTTAATAGTTACGTGTTTATTTTCAATAACCACCCTAGTTTGATAACTTTCATCATACAAATTACCAATTTTGACAAAAGTTAGACAGTTAAAGAAGAAATCCTGTGCTGAAGTTAGGAAGTCAGAGGGTTTTTGTTGCTGCATCCAGTCAGTCATGAAGTCAGTGAACTTTCGTAATACCCGCAACATCTGTTCCGGAGGTTCTGGGGTTACTTGCTCAGTTAACTGCTCCTCTTGCAAATCCTTTTCAATTTTATTGAATTCCCGACGTATTTTTTTAACTTGTTTCTGAAAATCCTCACTGGCTTGAGTTTTAATAGTTCGAGCCTGTTTCAGTAAATCAAAAATCCCAGCATTAGTTATTTCAGCTGAATACATATCTCGTGAACGACTAACCAGGTTATGAACCTCATCGATCAAGAAGAAGTTTTCCAAGTTTTTTTCTGTAAAAAATCTCTGTAAATAAACTAACGGATCAAATAAATAGTTGTAATCACAAATAATAATGTCACAAAATAACGAAGTATCTAATGAAAACTCAAATGGATCAACCGTATGCTTTAGCGCATATTCCTCGATTACCGGTCGAGTTATCAAATCTTCATGCGTCAGAAGGTCTTTCAGCGCTGGCTTCAATCTATCATAGTAACCAACCATGAACGGATTATCTTCTGGTGCAACATCCTTTTCTTCAGGGAAGCGGATCTTATCTTTGGCGGTTAACGTAATACATTTTATTTTCAAGCCATCTTGTTCCATCAATGCAACCGTATCTTCTGCTACATGTCTCGTACTTTGCTTGGCAGTTAGATAGAATAGTCGTTCAATAGTATCTTCCCCCATGGCCTTGATTGCCGGAAACATGGTCGAAATTGTTTTACCTGTACCTGTTGGAGCTTCCACAAATAATCTTTTTTGCAGTGTTATGGTCTTGTAAACTGCCCCAGCCATCTCATGTTGTCCCGTTCGAAATTTCAGGAATGGGAACGGCAATTGTTTGATAGAGTCGTTTCTATCACGTCGTAAGTTAGCCCGTAATGTCAGCCAATACTCATACTCTTTGATAATTTTATTAAAAAACTTAGTTAGTTCAACACGTTTAAAAACTTCTTTGGTTCGAGTAATTTTCTCTTTATTAGTTTGAACGTAAGTCAGTTGCAATGTAACTTCATCAAAGTCTGGCTCATCCTCCAACAATAAATATCCATAGACCTTCACCTGACCCCAATAGAGATCGTGCGTATTATCCGAGATATCCTCAAAAGATTGGTCTGAGGTTTTGATTTCCTCGATCAACAATGATTTATTAGTCATTTCAATTCCATCGGCACGACCTGAGATAACATAATCCTGATCATTCATACTGACGGTTTTCTTTAAGTAAACTTCACTCTCATAGTCATCAGAACGCCCACTTTGAAGCCTACGATGTATCCTTGCACCAGCTAGAGCCGTATTCGAACTATCTTTATTCTCAACCAGATCACCCTTGCGTAAGACGAATTCCACTAATTGTCTGATTCCAATTCTAGTCGTCATAACGGACTCCTTTCCTAGTACAAATTACAAATCACTCTCAATTATAAAACAGACGTTCGTCTTTGTCTGCTAAAAAAGAATATAAAAAAAGGCCTCTTGCGAGGTCTAAAATCAGCTTTAACTGCGATATCCCATCATCATAGCGAAAATTAAGATAATCAAAACAGCCGTTGTAATAATGACATATAGCTTATCGTTTTCTTTATAAAAAGCATAAATAGAAACAACAACACGCAATACCGGTGTCAGGATCAGGAAGAATACTCCCAACATGATAACTGCATATGACTTACCTGCAGCAATTCCAGAGAAAATTGCGGAGAATCTTCTAGGGAAGCCACTATCATAGCCGCCACCACCATTAATGAAGTACATGGCGATCCCAATAAGTATAACGATTGCTGAAGTTATAACGCCGACCCGAAGAATTTTACCAATAACCAACTCAACTTGACGAGTCTCTTCATGCATTTTTTTTGAATCTACTTTTGTTTTTTCGGACATTAGAAGCTCACCCCAAATCCTTTAAGAACCATTTGTACTCCCATGTATAAGATAATAGGAATAAAAATCATTCTAATAACTTTAGGTTTCAATACTTGCATAACACGAGCACCGATCAAGGCACCAGCCAAAACTCCAATTGCAAGTGGTCCCGCAATATCTGGTTTGATTGATCCATTGAAGAAGTAAACTGTCGCACTAGCAGCAGCTGTAACACCCATCATCAAGTTACTTGTTGCACTAGAAGGTTTCAAGGGCATCTCCATAATCGTATCCATAGCGATAACCTTGAAGGCACCACTACCAATACCCAGCAATCCACTGGCAAGACCAGCAGCCCACATCATGATAAAACCACCAGGAACATTTTTCATCGAATAATCGACTTGTTTTTGTTCAGCTTTATCATAATAAGTGCTGGCTAAGTTCAATTTATTAACGATCTTGTCATCACTTGTATAAATTGATTCGCCCTTCTTATCCATAAGTTTACGAATCATATTGTATGTTGAATATAATAGGAAGAATCCAAACAGTACATATAAGAATGTACTAGAAAATACTCCAACCAATAGTGCTCCCATAATTGCACCAACAGTTGTGGCAATTTCTAGGAACATCGCAACACGCAGATTCAGCATGTCATCTTTCAAATAAGCAATAGTAGAACCTGAACTCGTAGCAATAACAGAGATAATACTGGCACCAATGGCATATTTAATATCCATTCCCATCATGATGGTCAAAACAGGAGTGATAATCATTCCCCCACCAATTCCCAAGACAGCACCAAGACAACCTGCCGCTATTCCCATAATCAATAGTAGCAACATTGAATTCATAATTAATCTTCTTTCTCTGTTTCATCTTTCTTGCTGAAAGTTTCGACAGAAGTTTCATAGTTCTCTTTCATTATACTCATAGTTTGTTTAATTTCTGTAGCATTTAACTCGTTTTCTGAAATAAGATCAATATGAAAACGTGACGCATTCAAATAATCGCAACGTGTTGATAGATAAATCTTTGTTTCAACTTCATCATCGTCATCAAAG
Organism: Companilactobacillus hulinensis; assembly: GCF_003946555.1. Classification (GTDB taxonomy): domain Bacteria; phylum Bacillota; class Bacilli; order Lactobacillales; family Lactobacillaceae; genus Companilactobacillus; species Companilactobacillus hulinensis. The sequence continues at coordinate 5,790 of NZ_RHOO01000037.1, forward strand.
AAATGAGTAACCTTCTTAGCATCATCGAATGGAAGATTGATAACACCAGTTTCCAGATAAAAATCCATATCAAATTCTGCATCCACGACATGGATCATAACTTGAGATAACTTGCCATCTGCTAGATCCTTAGTAATTTGGTCCCTTGCCTTTTCAATAGCCCATGTACTTTCTTGTAACAGATCATCCTTACTGATCTGCAAACTAGTCTGATCAAAAGTACCTTCAGTTACCTTTTCAATAAAATCACTAATCTTAATCTTCATAATTTCCTCCTAAATATAACGTTTCAAAGAGTTTTCCACAGTTTCCTGATATTTGACTGAATCAATATAGTAACTTCGAATGTGCACACCCAAACTGGTATAAATCATTCTCGGAAAGTTTCCACAGGTGGATAACTTTTCTTCCATTTCAAATGGAACCGTGAAATCATTTTTACCATGCATGAACAATACTGGCAATTGGCAATGTTTCAGTGCCTTAGTACAATCTGCCTGACCATAGAAGAATCCTGCTCGTATTTTAGATACGATCGAAGCACCTCTTATCAACCACAATCCCTTAATATGGAAGCGGTCCTTACAATGATAACTAAGGATATCTTCGGTACTTGTGTACCCAGAATCCTCAATCACTGCCTTCACATTATCAGGTAATGACTCACCAGATGTCAACATAACCGTCGCTGCACCCATAGAAGCACCAAACAAAACAATTTTTTCATCCGGTCTTCTTCTATTTAATTCATCAATCCAGTCTAACAGATCACGACTCTCAAGATAACCGTAACCCATGTATTTGCCTTCGCTTTTACCAGCAGCCTGATTATCGATCTGCAAAACATTATAACCTAGATGATTAAATAATTGAGCATGAATATTAAGTGAATTATGATCTACCGCAAAACCATGAACCAGTATAACAGTAACCTTCGAACCATTACTTGGAGTGAACCAACCAACTAACTTATTACCATTGAATTTAGATTCAATCGTCCATTCCACTTTATTCATGTTTAAAAACTCGGCTGTCCGTTCATCAAGACCAGCGTCACGCTTAATTTTTGGAGCTGCACCATTCAGAGCCTTCGAACCTCTTTTTTGAAGATATAAAAAAAGAGCGTTCGAAATTAGAACGGCCAGCAACAACAATATAATTAAAATAATACCAATTGTCATAACTCTCTCCTTAAATGTAGTGGCATGTACTTTGACACGCTCCAAAACGCGCTTACAAAGAACAATAATTTTCGCTACTACTCCCGTTCTTTGACACGCTCTACATTACTCTAATTCCTTAACGCCCACCATAGCTACTGCAAAAATCAGCATCATCACCGTAATAATTACAAACAAGTGTGAGAATGATAATAACGTAACTACTAAACTACCAGCATAAGGTCCCAAGGCTCTACCTAGGGAACCAAAAATACTGTAAAAACTTTGAAAAGTTCCACGATTCTTATTCGTCGACATCTTACTCAACAATGCTGGAATCGTTGGGAATACCATTGATTCACCAATGGTTAGGAATAACATACTGATAATGAACATCAAGTAAGTTTCAGCCTTAGGTAAAATCAAGAATGACAATCCCATAATTGCTGTACCCAACATAATTTGATTCTTCAAAAGCTTAAAAATCTTCGATACAACACGATTCATTACTGGCTGGATAATTAGTAATGAAGCAGCATTAAACGTAAATACAAGACCATATTGACGTGTTGAGAAACCTTTATTCAACATGTAGATAGACATATTGCTGTCCCATTGAGAATAGCCTAACCAAACTGCAAAAATTGCAGCACAGATGATGACCAAGTTGATTTCAAAACGACCACTACCAATTTCTATTCTAGGATCGACCTCTTCATCAACATATGTTTTATCAGAGCCACTTTCATATTCCGCTTCATTCTCTTGATCAAGAACATTTCCTTTAAATAACACAATTAAAATAGCTACTATAAATAATAAAGCTGGAATGAAGAACGTCAAAAAGATACTCAGCTTAAAGATAAATCCAACCGCAGTTGAACCAACCGCAATACCGATATTTGCAGCCAAATACATATTATTAAAAATAACTCGACTATCGCCAGACATTTGTTCAGCAACAAAAGCCGTGTAGGCGTTAATCGCCGTATATGATAATCCCATTCCGAATCCTAATACTACCAACATAATTGCATAAGTTGGCCAAACATGGTGAACTGACATAACCACCAACGAGGCAACCGAGATAATATATCCCGCATAAAGCGTTCCCCTTCTTGAAAATCGATCAAACATCACACCACCTAAAGCATTACCGACCATCATAAGTGCCGAATAGATCATCAATGCCAAACCAGCAGTAGTAAGTGATTCATGTAGGTTTTTATGAATAAAAATTGTATTGACCGGCAATATGAATCCCATCACCATATTAAATGTAATGTTCAAGATCAATAGCCACATTCTTTGAGCTCGCATCTTTTCTCACCTCTTCTATTTTTTTTAACCAATAAAAAAACCATGGCATAAAAATCAACCATGGTTTTAAGGTAGTACTCTAATGAGTAATCAGATAATCGGTTCACACAATTTCTGAAGATATCGCCCGCGAATCCTGCGAGTAGTGCTTGATACCCTACCACGAATGCCGTCCTAATTCGACGGCTCTCGACTCATCGCACAAGCTACATCATAATATGTTTTCAGAAAAATTGCAACCAATTTGAAATTAAAGATTTGGATTCTGAGTAACTTTCTCTTCAGTCCAGATCTTATATATCAAGTTTAATAACCCACCCATTTGTCCATCGACGCCATTATACATCCAACGATAGATGCAGACATCATCTTTCATCTCGTCAGCAGGCAAATCATCACTATTAGCCGTAACAATAATGTCAGCATCCTTAGGATCACTAACAATTTTGGCATAAGGTAATGATTGTAAAGTAACTGAAAGATCTGAATAAACTAGGAAAAATGATTCAAGTTCTAGATAAATTTTAACTTGAATATTCTTATTATATAGTGAGAAGAATCTATAAGCGATAGCATAGATTGCTTCAGAAATAGGCTTAGATTTACCCTTAAGAGAACTATATTTATCACGAAGCATTAGATGTTGCACAGTTGAGTTGATCTTGCTTTCAAGATTCTCATCATTGATCTTACTAATTGCATCACCAAATCCAGAATATAAGTTAAGGATCTCAATGTAATTACGATCAAGTGCCAATACACCAATGATACATGTAGTTAAATTATATTTATAACGCAAAAACTCTTTGTGAGACAAAGCCATATCTGAAATAGCTTGTTCAACATCAATAGGAATCAATTCCAAGAAGTCGTCGATGAAGTTAGCGAACAATGGATTATATCGAACAAGTTGTTTAGATACAGATTGTAAGTATTCATCTGAAACCTCAAAAGTAGTAGGAACGCACATCAAAAGAATATAGAAATCAGCTGATTGGAACATTTGCTCCTCATAACTAACATCTTCCTTGATAGCACGTTTCAATTCTCTAATCTTCTCACTCCCAGTGTCGCCCTCAAGCATGGCACTAGCGCCCTCAAAAATATTAGGGAAAGGATAATTGATAACATTTAAAGCATCCATATTTTGCATATGGTTTCCGTCGATAATTCTGTACAAATGAGACATGACCACAAAAGCATAAAACAACTTAGTTAATTGATTAGTAGGCTTCATGCGATATTTATCAAGAGCAATGTCAACGACCTTGTAAGCTGTTTCCCTCTTAAAGTCTTCAAATGGCCATACGTAGCCTCTTGTAGCATTCCAGTATAAAGCGGCAACGGCTAAACGAATAGCCTCCTCATCGCCAACAAAGCGCATTGGTTCATAAGCAATACGAACACCGAAACGCTTCAAGTAACCACGAACTGGTTTCAAATGACGTAGCACAGTTGCCTTACTACTATTAAGGTCTGTATAGAATTGCTTAAATGATGATTCCTTACCTTTGACAATTGCGTCTAAGAATAAATATCCATCTGATCTAGTTGTAAGATACGCATGATAACCGTCACGCGTTTCATTAAACATTTCTTCAACAGAATAATCTTTCTTTCCTAAGATATCGCAGAAATCCTCTTGGATACCTAAGAAAGTATTATAAACACTTCCGTAGCTCTTATTCATTTGATAAGCAGCCTTACGAAGGTTAATGTCTTTAACCACAATATTACGATTGCGATATGTCCCAATCAGATCAGAACTTGCCAATTGGTTGGTTCTGATTAATTTGATCTTGTTGAATAATTGAATCTTTTCTATTTCCGATTTAGATAAAAATAAGTCAGTAAAACTATCCAATGATGCCACCCCCAGGTTAGAATAATTATATCATAGTAAAAAAATACACTTGTTTTTATTAATAGAATTAATAAAATAATTATCTTAAAATTAAAACCGATCATGATGCTTAAATTAAAAAAGATGTTTACTCATTTATTTTAAACGCCTTATGATACTAATTAAAGCAAATTCGTTATCAAAAATCATAAATTTTAATCAAATTAAAAAAGTTTTTAATATCTTCATATCATTAAATTATTTTACGCCTAATATTCAATAAGTATAGAGCTTTTATATTACAATTTAGAGACAAAAAAAGAGGACTGAATTTAATCAGTCCTCTTTAAGAATTGCGTGGCAGCTACCTATCCTCGCGGGTAGTTTCCCACCAACTACTTTCGGCGTGAAGAAGCTTAACTTCTGTGTTCG
>NZ_RHOO01000038.1 GCF_003946555.1 Companilactobacillus hulinensis
CGAACACAGAAGTTAAGCTTCTTCACGCCGAAAGTAGTTGGTGGGAAACTACCCGCGAGGATAGGTAGCTGCCACGCAATTCTTAAAGAGGACTGATTAAATTCAGTCCTCTTTTTTTGTCTCTAAAATATAAATCAAAAGGTCATAGAATCCAGATAAATCACTGGATTCTATGACCTTTTATGTTTACTGGAATGGATTCCATGTGTGCTGTGCTGGTTCAGCAAAACTTCGCTTATAAGTATGTGTCAGCATAATCCTTTATGTCATTATGATAATTATATTTAAATGAATATACGATTGGTATACTACTAGTTAGATACCTAGTGTAGTGGGACTTTAGTACATATACAAGCTGTTAAATTGCTTACATAGTAGGAATCATGTAAACTGACGATGAATCGCAAATGCTCAATTTTTTTATAATAATAATGGTAACTACCATATTGGTATACCGAATGATGAGGTGCTATTATGCCCAAATGTGTAAGGATAGCTGTAGCTGGAGCAAATGATGATCGTATTTTTGAATTAGTTAATAGTTTTTCGAAGTCGAAAGAAATATACTTCGATTTATTTGGTGTGGGTCAGGTGAATCGGAAATTCGCTGGAAATGTGAGTTATGTTACTGCAGTTAATGATCAAGATGCTGTGGAGTTGGCAATAGAAGATATTATTGCTGGAGCGGATATTCTATTTAAAGGGTTAGTTCAAACGCACACTTTACTAAAGGAGGTTTTAAAAAAAGAATATGAACTGGTTCAAGGTAGATTATTGTCGCATGTTTCGATTTTGGAGATACCTGAGTTAAATCGTCCGGTTCTACTGACCGATGCAGCAATGAATATTGATCCCACGGTGGATCAGGAAAAAGAAATTATTAAAAATGCGATAGAAATTGCCCATGCAATTGGGATAGAACATCCAAAGGTTTCACTTATTAGTTCAGCGGAGAATTTTAATAAAAAGATGCCCTCATCGGTTAAAGCAAAGGAATTAACGGATTTTTATGATCATAATCGAATTGATGCGACTGTCTATGGTCCTTTGTCATTAGATCTGTCATTGTCGAAGGAAGTTGTTGCTGAAAAGAGATTCACTGGTCCGATTCAAGGTGATGCAGATATATTGGTAGTTCCTAATATTGACGTTGGTAATGTGTTATACAAGTCACTAACGATGTTCACCAAAACTAGAGTTGGTGGAATTATTGTTGGGACAAAAATACCAATTGTTCTAACTTCGAGAGGCGATTCACTCGAAAATAAGATATTAGCGTTGAAGTTTGCGCTGAAAGTTATTTAAAGTAGGTGTTCAGTTATGAGGACTTTGATAATTAATCCTGGATCAACTTCTACAAAAGTAGCAATGTATGATAACGAAACTGAAGTTTTTGGAACTAATATCGAACACAATAATGATGAAATTGATAGATTTGATAATTTATTTGCACAAGAACCTTTTAGAATTGCCGTAATTGAGAATTATGTTCAGAAGCAGAATTTTAATCTGGATGAAATTGATGCATTCGTTGGTCGTGGAGGATTAATGAAACCTATTCCCGGTGGAACTTATGAAGTCGATGATACAATGATTGCGGACTTGAAATCTGGTCGATATGGGATTCACGCCTCTAATTTGGGTGCAATAATTGCTCAAGAATTTGCAAAAAAATACCACAAACGAGCTTTTATCGTTGATCCAGTTGTGGTGGATGAATTTGAACCGGTGGCATATTTGAGTGGTGTCAAGAATCTGGATAGAAGAAGCGTCTTCCATGCTCTGAATCAAAAGGCTGTTGCACGTGAAGCTTTGAAGAAAATCGGCAAGAGCTATGACGATGCTAATGTGATTGTTGCTCATCTGGGTGGAGGCATAAGCATTGGTGCACATAAGAATGGTCGTGTCGTGGATGTAAATAATGGATTGGATGGAGAAGGTCCATTTGCCCCTAATCGTGCTGGTGCCGTCAGTGTTATGAGTGTTGTTGACTATATTTTTGAACATCATGCTACTCGAGAAGCAATGCGAATGATGATCACGCAAGCTGGTGGTTTGGTGTCATATATGGGAACCAATGATTTAAGAGTGGTTCAAACAAAGATGGATAATGGCGATAGCTATGCCAAGTTGGTATTTGAAGGACTTGTGTATCAAATTTCCAAAGAAATTGGTGAACAGGCTGCGGTACTTAAGGGTAAGGTTGATCTGATTATTTTTACAGGTGGACTGGCTTATTCTGTCCCACTGATGAAAGCGCTTACTAAAGATGTGGGATGGATTGCACCTACTTTTGTACTTCCTGGTGAGATGGAAATGCAGGCACTCAACCTTGGTGGTCAACGAGTTTTGAATGGGTTGGAGCCGGCAAAAAATTATCGAATAGAATCGGAGGCTTTGGCTAATGGCAAAAGAATATGATTTGGTCGTTGTTGGCGGTGGAATTGGTGGTTATTCTGGAGCAATCAAGGCCGCTAAAGAAGGACTGAGTGTGGCTTTAGTAGAGAGTGACCTGATTGGTGGGACTTGTTTGAATCGTGGCTGTATTCCTACTAAGGCTTATTTGAAGAGTGCTGAGATGGTTCGTAAGTTTCAAGATATGAGCGAGTTTGGGATAGTTGCTGATGACAAATACAAAATCGACTTTACCAGAATAATTGATCGTAAGGATAAAATTGTTCAGACGTTACGCAATGGTGTATCGGCGTTGTTGAAGATGAATAAAATTGATTATTTTAATGGGGAAGGGAGTGTTCTAGGAACATCTATTTTTACACCCAAATCTGGGTCAGTCATGATCAAGCCTAATGATGGCAGTGATGAAATTGTTCTGACACCCAAGAATGTTTTGATTGCCACTGGTTCAAGACCAACTAGCTTACCTACCGTTCAAGTGGATGAAAAAAATATTTTAACATCTAATGGAATTCTACAAATGACAGAATTACCAGAATCGATCACTATTATCGGTGGTGGTGTCATTGGTGTTGAATGGGCATCATTACTGAATGATCTGGGAGTTAAGGTTACAATTGTGGAATTTCAAGATAGATTGATTATTAATGAGAATCCTAAGGTTTCAAACCAGTTAAAAAATGAATTCGAAAAAAGGGGCATTGAGGTTAATCTATCCACAAAAGTGCAATCGGCCGCAATTGATAATGGTCAAACGACTGTTACTGCTCAAAAAGGCGATAAGGGAATTTCTTTTGAAGCTGAAAAGATCCTGGTGGCTGTTGGTCGTAAACCTAATGTTGAAAATATCGGCTTAGAGGCTGCAGGTGTGGAGTTTACTCGAAAAGGTATCAAGGTGGATGAATTCTATCAAACGACAGCTGAGAATATTTATGCTGTTGGTGATGTTATTCCTACGGTTCAACTGGCACATGTGGCTGCTAAAGAATCTGAATTAGTGGTTGATAAGATTTTGGAACGTGAAGTTATTCCATTGGATTACGATAATATTGCTCGTGGAATTTACACGTTCCCTGAAATTGCTAGTGTTGGTCTGGTTGATGGTAAAGCTAGCGATGGAGCTAATGCTAAAAAGGGACAATTTGATTTTAAGTTTAATGGTAAGTCGATGATCCAAGGAGAATTAGTTGGGCAAGTCGAGATGTTCACTGATATTAAAACTGACGATGTGATCGGACTTAGTATTGTAGGTCCGCATGCCACAGATATGATCAGTGAAGGTGCCCTAGGAATTTATTTGAATGCTAGTCCGGAAGAGTTTGGCGACACGGTTCACCCGCACCCAACGTTATCAGAAGCAATTATGGAAGCCGCCAACGATACTTTTGGAATGTCTGTTAATAAATGATAAGGAGTGGAAAAAATGAAATTAAAAGAAAGCCGCTTATCGAATGAGGAATTAATAGATGCCTATAAGATGGTCAAGGAAGCGCGGATGTTGGATGAACGTCTTTGGCAACTGAATCGTATTGGTAAATCAACTTTTAATATTTCTGGTCAAGGTGCAGAGGTAGGACAGGTTGCGATGGCACTTGCTTTTGAGCCAAAGAAAGATTATTTCTTGCCGTACTATCGTGATATGGCTGCGGTAATGGTTTGGGGTATGAACAGTAAGGATATTTTGATGGGATCTCTTGGTAAAGAAGATGATCCATCGTCACATGGTCGCCAGATGCCTAATCATTATGGTGATAAGCGCTATAATATTGTTTCATTCAGTTCAACTGTTACTACACAATTACCATTAGCGACTGGTGTGGGCTTGGCGATGCAGGTCGATAAAAAGGATAGTATTGTTTTGACTGCTACTGGTGAAGGCTCGACTGCTCAAGGTGACTTCCATGAAGCTTTGAATTTTGCGGGCGTTAAAAAGTTGCCAGTTGTATTCGTAGTTGAGAACAACGGTTATGCTATTTCGACACCAAATAATGAAGAATTCGGTGTAAAAAAGTTATCTGATCGTGCACCTGGTTATGGAATCTTTGGCAAACATATTGATGGCCATGATTTTGCTGAAACATACTTAGCATTCAAGGAGGCAGTTCAACATGCTCGCAATGGTGAAGGCGCTAGTTTGATTGAAATGGTGGTTGATAGATTGACTGCTCATTCATCAGATGATGATCAACGTGTTTATCGTTCTGAAAAAGAAATTGCCGAAATGAAGAAACATGACTGTGTCGATATAATGGAAAAACAATTGGTCGACGAAAAGATTCTCAAGGAATCAGAACTAGAAGATATTAAGAATGAATTAGCAAATAAGATCAATCAAGCTACTGAAGATGCAGAGGCTATGCCTAATCCAACGTCTGATCAATTAATGACACATATTTATGAAGGCGGTGAATAATATGTCTGAAAAAACTTATCTAGAAGCATTGAATCTCGCAATCGATGAGGAGATGCAACGTGATCCTGGTGTAATGATCTTTGGTGAAGATGTCGGTGGAGTTAAAGGTGGTGTCTTTGGAGTTACCAAAGGACTTGCTGAAAAATTCGGTGATGAGCGTGTTTTCAATACTCCGTTGGGTGAATCAGAAATTGCTGGTTTAGCAACCGGATTAGGACTTATGGGTCATCACGCCATCGCTGAATTCCAGTTTGCTGACTACATTTTGCCTGCTATCAACCAGATACTTTCGGAAGCCACAAAGATGCGTTACAGGACAGCAGGTGACTGGACAGCACCGATTGTTATGCGTGCACCTTATGGTGGAGGCGTTAGAGGTGGATTCTATCATTCACAATCGACTGAAAAGATTTTTGCTGGCCAACCGGGACTAAGAGTCGTTACTCCTTCGACGGTATACGATGCCAAAGGGATGCTGAAAACTGCTATTCGTAGTGAAGATCCAGTCCTATTTTATGAGCACAAGAAGCTCTATCGCTCGATCAAAGCTGACATTTCAGACGCAGATTATACGGTTCCGATCGACAAAGCTAATATTCTTCAAAGTGGGGATGATGTGACTGTCATTGCTTACGGTATGATGTTGCAGTATGTTCTCAAGGCTACTGAAGAATTAAAAGATGATATTTCGATCGAAGTTGTCGATTTGAGAAGCTTGTATCCGTTAGATAAAGCAACAATTATTGAAGCAACTAAGAAAACTGGAAAAGTCTTGTTGGTAACTGAAGACCCTAAAGAGGGCAGTATTATGAATAATGTTTCTGCAGTAATTGCAGAAAATGCATTGTTTGACTTGGATGCTCCAGTTCAGATACTCGCTGGTCCAGATTCACCAAGTATGCCGTATGCTAAGGATCTAGAAGATGCTTTCTTAGTAAATCCTGAACAAGTTAAGGCTGCCATTAAAGATTTGGCAGAATTTTAGGAGGGAAAATTATGTCAGAAATAATTATTAAAATGCCCCCTTTAGGTGAAAGCGTTACTGAAGCTACTGTTTCTCAATGGTTAGTAAAACCTGGCGATAAAGTTAAGAAATATGATCCGATACTTGAGGCTATTTCGGATAAAGTTGTTACTGAGATTCCTTCAAGTGATGACGGGGTTATTTCTGAGTTATTAGTAAAGGAAAATGATGTAGTTAGTATTGGAGCCGATATTTTGAAGATGAATACGGATGAAAAGGCTCCAGTATCTAATGAATCCAGTGGACCAAAAGAGTCACCAGTAGTATCAGCACCAAGTGGTGCACGTTTTTCACCAGCTGTTCTAAAGATTGCTGGTGAAAAAAATATTGATTTGAGCCAGGTAACTGGTAGTGGTAAGGGTGGACGTATTACTCGAAAAGATGTTTTGAACTTCACACCTAGCGCTACTGTTACTGCAACTGTTGAACCTAAAGCGGTACAAACCGCTCCAGTTGTGCAATCTCAAATACAACCTGTATCTTCAAGTGACAATGATGTAGTTGTAAAGGCTAGTCCAGTTCGTAAGATTATTGCTCAAAATATGCTTAAGAGTGTTCAAGAGATTCCACAAGCTTGGACTATGATCGAAGTGGATGTTACGGGACTGGTTAAGTTGAGGAATAGTCTCAAAGATGACTTCAAGAAACAAAACGGCTTCTCATTGTCATATTTCCCATTCTTTGTAAAAGCTGTTAGTGCGGCATTGATTCATAATCCGAAGATGAATAGCAGCTGGCAAAATGATGAAATAATTCAACACAAGGATATTAATATTTCTATTGCAGTAGCGACGGAAGATGCTCTATTTGTACCTGTTATTCAACACGCCGATAGATTATCGATTATAGGAATCGCTGCTGAAGTTTCAAGATTAGCTCAGGGAGTACGAAATAATTCGTTAGTTAAAGCTGATAACGAAGGTGGGACTATCACCGTTAATAATACTGGATCGTTTGGATCAGTAGAGTCGATGGGAATTATCAACTATCCACAAGCTGCAATCCTGCAAGTAGAAACTATTAGAAAAGAATTGTCAGTATTGGACGATGATAAATTCGGTATCAGAAATAAAGTAAATCTGTGCCTGACTATCGATCATAGAATTCTGGATGGCTTGGCAGCAGGTAGATTCTTAAATGAAGTGAAAGCAAATCTAGAATCAATTGATATGAACACTAATATTTACTAATAATAGTTGTTATAGGGCGTATATCAAACTAATATAAAGAAAATTGGCCTGTTCGTGTTACCATTGGCGTAATAGTTCTACTTAATAGAGGTGAGAATATGCGCGAAGAAAGATTTCGTAAATATCATAAGAAATCGCACAAAAAAGCAATTTGGATAACTTTAATCACAATAATAGTTCTGATAATTCTCGGAGTTGTCTTCTTTTTCCCACTGAACAACGCAATGAGAAGTGTTAGTGGTGGAAATGATACGCCGTCTGACAAAGTGGTCAAAAATGAATTAGTCAAAAAAGTTAGTTCAACGAAAAATGGTGATGCTGAACATGATAAGAAGGTTGAAAAGGCTGCGGCCGCTCTAAAAGCTACTAAGATGTCTGATATTATTAAGTCAGCTAATAGCGAGCCTGATGCTGCTAAACTTTTGCAACAGAATTCGTCGTTATCGTCTTCAGAATCAAAAGCTGCTGCCAAAACTATTTTTTCTGACAGCAAATATGATGGATTACGTCAAGCTGTCAGTGATGGTAATTGGTATTCGGCATACAATCAGTACAAGACTTTGTCGAGTGATGGTTCGCTGACCAATTTGAAGAATAGTATTAGTGATAAGTGATAGTGTAGCAAAATATGTTCAAATAAAAATCTCGTATTTACTTTAGTGTAAATGCGAGATTTTTTTATTGTGTTTTGTTGGTTATGTCTCCAGAGTTAAGAATATTTGCTTGCTATGCGGACCGAATTGAGCCGAAGTGCGGTCTCAATTCTCGGTTTGAAGACTTGTGAAGTTCAACAAGTCTTCAAACACGCCCGGTGGTGTAAGAGCATAGCTCTAACGCCACTCTCATAGGTGCGCCCGGCATGGGCGCTAACTTGGTGGTGGAAGTCCACCGTGAGCCGTAGTAGTCGGAATCACTAGCTGAGG
>NZ_RHOO01000039.1 GCF_003946555.1 Companilactobacillus hulinensis
ATGATACCTGATTTTTTCGTCTTGGTGTTTTTTTATTCAGTTTTTCTCAAGTGGCTAACTTGATTATAAAATTTGCCATGAATTTAATTTAAATGATCTACTTAAATGAATTATTAATACTTATTACGGTGGTACTGTTCATATTCATAAAATATTAAGTCTGGACTCCCCACGAGTTCTAGACTATTTTTTTACCCCAGTTTCTACTATATAATAGTGAGAAAACCAACCATTAAAGATATAATTAACATATATCAAAATATAAATAGAAGATGCATTTCAAAGGGATTTTGTATTATAGGGGGAAGCTATGCCACATAGAAATAAAAAGAGTCATCCACTAAGGAACACGTTCCTAATTTTCTTGTTGTTACTGGTATTCGGTGGTGCTGCATATGGGATGTCTAGGTATCGTGATGTGAAGGATTCTGTTAACAGTTCTTTCAAGCCGTCAGGTGCTACTAAGGAACGGGATGTTAGTAAGCAACTTAGTGAGAAGAAGCCAATTTCGATTCTATTAATGGGTACGGATACTGGTGCTTTGGGGCGTGATTACAAGGGGCGGACTGATAGTATGATGGTTATTACGATCAATCCTTCTACCAACAAGACAACCATGACTAGTATTCCTCGTGATACGGCTGTGAATATTCCTGGCTATAAAGATGATTCTCCAGCTAAAATCAACGCGGCTTATACTTTTGGTCAAGCTGAAACTAGCATTAAGACTGTGGAGAAGATGTTGAATGTTCCTATCGACTTCTATGCGCTCATCAATATGGGTGGTATGGAGAAGGTTGTGAATGAAATTGGCGGTGTGGATATTACGCCAACGATGAGCTTCAAGTATGAGGGATTCACATACACTAAGGGTAAGAAGACTCATATGAATGGTAAGAAGGCGCTCGGTTATTCACGGATGCGTTATGATGATCCAGACGGTGACTATGGTAGGCAGAAACGTCAACGTGCTGTATTAACGGCAATTATTCATAAGTCTGGTTCTGTTTCGACGTTATTGAACCAGAAGTTCATTGATTCTATTTCTAGTCAGACTCAGACGGACTTAACTTTTGATAATTTGCGAGCTATCGCTACGGATTATCGCAAGGCAACTAAGAATGTTTCTCAAGACCACTTGCAGGGTACTGGTAAGTCGATCAAGGAACAAAGTATGGAAGTCATGAGTAAGAAGGAGTTACAGCGTGTTACAAATATTATCCGTAAGGGATTGGGATTGAAGCATGCTAAGACTGGTAATGCTGCTTATCTTACTAATGTGAAGAAGAAGAGTTCGAAGTCAGAAGCTAAGGATACTAGTTCTAATGACGATACGAGTTCAACAAGTTCGGTGAATTCTTATGGAACTTCTAATTCAACAAGTTCATCTGTATCAGGTTCTTCTAACTCATCAAGTGGTGTCGGTGCTGGAACTGGTAGTACTGGCAGTTCTACTACTGGAACAACAGGGGCTAGTCGAGGATACGGAACAAGTACTGGTTCTAGTTATGGCACTGGCTCAAGTTCTACTACTGGAACGGGATCAGGTACTGGTTATGGTACTGGTGCCAGTTCTGGAACTGGTTCTAACTCAAGTACTAATACTGGATCTGATAGCGGTTCTGATTCAGGTGCTAGTTCTGACACTGGTTATTCTGACGGTAGTGGTTCTAGTGAAGAATATAGTGGGAATTATTAATACTTTTTATGATTGTGAATTAGTCCTAATGTGTCGTATGTAGCAAATAGTCCTGAATACCAACGTATTCAGGACTATTTGCTTTAAATCAATAATTTTTTTCACATATTCAGATGTATAATTATTTTCATAATACATGTTGAATATGGGGGGATTAAGATGGATTTTGGTAACGTGGCTGATTGGGCCAATGTAGTGGCAACAGCGTTAGGCTTTTTGGGTGCTATATTTGCATTTCGGGACGCTAAGGACTCTAATCTTGGTATAGGTTTGCGTGACTACGAGGAAACTACTAAAGGTAAATCTAGGGGGTATGAAATTGTTGTTACTAATAATAGTGATGATCATTTGATACTGGAGAATTGCTTTGATTATGGGATAGATAAGTATACTAAGTTCTGTAAAGATAGTCATGAGATTAGTTTTGTCAACAAAAAGTCCTTTAGTAATAGGAAGATTGTTGAACAGCATTCAACCGCTACATTATGGGTTTTACCACCATTCCTATTGGACTATCTGGCAGGATATGATAAAGAAATTACAGATACAAATATTGTTAAAAAAGATGAAATAATGAATAATCGAAAGAAGTGGCGGACACTTAAATTCTCCTTTGTGGATCGAGGTAGTGATGATCAAAAAGGATTCTTTCATTTTAAGAAGTTACGAAGAACTTATGTAATCACATTATTCTTGGATGTAGCTCCAGGACATAATCATGCACACATTAATTATGAGTTTCATTCACATAAATTCCGTAAGCATTGTAAGGAATGTAGGAATACCGAACAAAAAATATCTTCGTTAAGAGATCTGACTGTGGCCAGTGACAATTAATTATCTTTTAAAGACGTCTTTTTATACGAAGGATACTTGTCCCATTACTCGACCGTTGATGATAAAATTAGCTAAAGTGTAAATGGAGGGACGAAAGATGGCTTGGAATGGTACAAAAGCTGAGTTGGAACTGGCAAAGTGGTTCACACCCAGTAAACCTGCAACAAGAAATTATGTTGGTCGTGGTACTTTGGACAAGACCATATTTCGCGAATTCTCACAACAGGGTAGACAAGTATTGGTCTATGGTCCTACTGGTTCCGGTAGGACTAGTATGGTGTTGGACAATTTGGAGAAGTTAAGAGATCAGTATGGAACTAATAGTGTCAGAGTTAGCATGACAAATACAACGACACTGGATAGTTTCATAGCTGATGTTGCTAACAAATTGAATTTAGCTCGTCAAATTCAAACAATTGAGACTAATGAAGATAATATTAAAGGATCGAGTGGTATAAAAGTTTTTAATTGGTTTAATGCTAATTTGGAAGGGCAAAATAGGACTACTACACAGGATGTTGTCGAAAAGTATACTGGAACAGATGATTTCTCAATATTAGAAGAAGCCTTGTTTAAACGTAATACAGTATTAGTAGTTGATGATATGGAAAATTTAACTGAAAAAGCTGCTAATCTAAGAATAAGATTGTCTGAAATAGCCAAAAATATGTCTGATGATGCCGTTAATTATGATGATTCATACGCCAAAATAATTTTTGTGGGTATTGCTAGTACTGCGGAACAATTATGGCACGATGTGCAATCATTAAAGAGTCGTCTTGCAACAATATCGGTTCCTTATCTGAATGCGGACGAAAGTAGTGAAATTATTAAGAACGGTTGGGATAGGGCAAAACTTGAAAGTACAGACAATCAAATTAATAAAACAGCCTATATTTCAAGTGGAATAGGTAAAGTAGTGCATGAGTTAGGCCAAAAGACTGGCTATGCGGCAGTTGATAACAGCAGCCCAATTATCAAAGATGAGTATATTTCAGAGGCTATTCACGAAATATTTGAGGTTAATGAACTGGATTATGCTTCAAAGTTGAACAACGCTAAGAATAAAACAGGAACCAAAACAACGGTAAGAAATTATGTATTGTATGTTATGGCTAACGATGATAGAACTACTATGACAATTCAAGATATTTTGAAATCTGTAAATAAACTTCGTAAGGATAGTGATAAGGGACCTAATTCTATAAGTCCTGCTTTGACTCAATTGAAGAGCTCAAAGTTTGATGTTCTTACAAGTGAAGACCGTAATTCATGGAGATTTATTGATCCAATGTTCAAAGCTTATGTTCGTGAGCATAAGGAAGAATTGTTGTTGAAGAACACTGAGATGTAAGTACATAAATCATTGGATAATATTTATAATTGTTGCACCTGATTTCTGATAAATTCAGGTGTTTTCTTATCCAGACAATTCGTACACGAAAAACTCGCTATGTAAATGAACTTTACAAAGTAAAATGTTACCATTTTAAGTGGAGACTTTGGTATGAGTATGCGACTTGAAAGGATGATTCAATTGAGAATAAATGAATTTTCAACTTCTTCCCTTATTGCCGACAATGATTATTTGAAACGTGCTATGGCATCTAAGCAGTTTGACTTGTCACTCGAGATCAGACGACTTGAAAGGGAATTGAACTTGTCACAAAAAGAGGCTTCCGATGCATTGAACATATCTTTGGACAGATTTAAGCGATATGAAGCGGGAGATAAACGTATTCCAGAAGATAGATACCAGAAGGTTATTGATGAATTATCTGATTTACGTGATGATCGTGATGGTGTGTTTAATTGATTGAATGAAATGGTATTTTGACTAATAGATATTGAGATGGATGAGCATCTATAAAATTAGATAATTAGCGTGCCTTTGCTGGTACGTAGGTGTCTGCTGAAGACGAAAAAATCAGATAAATGGCATTCCGTTATAGGTATGCAGGTGTTGGCTAACAACGAAAAAACTCATGTAAAATAGTAGACGACCTCGTAATAAAAATCACGAGGTCGTCTTTTTGTTTTATAATTAGGCTCATGGGGGATTATATATGAAACAACGACAATCGAATTTTGAATTGCTAAGAATTATCAGCATGTTTCTAATTGTACTGCATCATTACGGGATCCATGGAACATTCTTCGAGGGGACCTTTTCATGGCAAAAGGTCGGACTCAATCTTGTCACATCCTTTGGTAAGGTGGGGGTGAATATCTTCGTTTTGATCAGTGCTTATTTCTTGGTTAATAAGACTTTTAAACTTGAACGAATTTATCGGACATTACTGGAAACGTTGTTCTATTCGTATGTGGTACTGGCGATATTCTGGTTCTTCGATCGCAGTAGTCCATATCTAAGTAAGATAAATATCATTCACTTAATATTCCCGATACCATTGGAATATTGGTTCGTTAATGCGTTCTTGTTCATGCTCTGTTTATCGCCATTTATGAATGTGATGATTCATCATTTAACACGACGACAGTATGTCTTCCTATTGTCATTCTTAACATTTATTTGGGTAATTATTCCGACTGTTTCTAACTTGAAGTTGGCTGGGTACAGTGATTATGCTTGGTTCTTATACTTGTATTTGGCAGCTGGTTTTATGAGAAATTATGATCTGCATATTAGTAAAACGGCGTTACGGTTGATATTCTTCGGGTCAGTCACAGTAACACTATTGTTGGTGGCTGATTTGAATATCATGGGGAAGACTAATCAGTTCTTCATGAACTACGCTATCTTCTTTATTTTCCAAAACAAATTACCCATTGTCTTGGCATCATTCTCATTATTCTTGTTAGCAAAGGATTGGCGACTGGGAAGTAACCGATTCATTAATACGATATCTTCAGCAACTTTGGGTGTGTATTTGATTCACGATAATGTGGTTATTCGCTTAGCCTTGTGGACGGCAGTTAATAATGCACAATATAAGACGTTGGCAAGTTCAGTTGGAATGGGGATTCTGATTGCGGCCGGAGTTTATATCACATGCACTGTGATCGATTTGGTACGTCAGTTATTCTTCGCTAAGTTGATGAATTGGTTATCGGTTAAACTTGCGAATGGTACTCGCTGGGTGTTTAAGGTTTAAAATTCAAAAAACGACTATACAATTAATTTTGCATAGTCGTTTTTTTAGAGCTTTTTAGTAATGAATATTTTAATGGCATTCAAGATAATTTGTATAGTAAGAATGTAGACGTAGATATAATCCATTCTTATTTTGAGATAAGGGGCATTAGTAATAATGTTGAAAATAAAAATTACGCAAATAATTATTATGGCTGGCGCATAGGTAACTTGATACTCGAGGTCTTTCAAAATAACGTTCAAGTAAAGTTCCCAATTCTGGTTGATCTGGCTGATTTTGCGATTCAAACAATGTCTGGCATACAACCAAGTAGCGATTAGTACGGGTGCAGCAATCATTAAGTATATGTGAATGAACATACGCTCTCCTTAGAATGATTTTGTTGTAATTAAACTATATTAGTTACTAATCTTGATTACGTCAATTTGCTTATTATATTAAATAGGTTTGAATTATTATTTGAGTAATTGTTTTGTAACTAAATTGTTGTATATTATGTAAGTTGTTGTGATACGAACATACGTGCGATACTATTAACTAGTTGAGATTGGTTAATAATATTGAAAGTTGGTTTGTAGTAACTATGAAATTTGTCATCTACCACGGAACGTCTATGAAGAATGCTTTGAATATTCTAGATAATCGAGAATTTATATCACAGTCCAAAATTAATCACTGGTTGGGAAATGGCGTATATTTTTTCGTTAATGATCCAGATGCCGCAGAATGGTGGGGGAATATGAAATCCCCTGATGATGGGGCTGTGATGTCTGCCGAGATTGAACTCGATGAATCAGAAATTTTGGATTTGGACACCTTGACTGGAGCTAATGTTTTGAATGAATTTTATGATCTTTGGAATGACTTGAATTCAGATTTAGAGTTTCCCTTGGAAACAATCCGATTTATTAAGGATAATCCTAGTCAGGCAAAACATGTTCAAATGTCGATAGTATTGGATTTGATTTTTGAAATGTATGGATATAAAGCATGTATGTATAGTTTTGTTATTGAGAGATTGCAAGTTTAATCCGAACACTTTGTTAAATATCCACGAAATGAATCAATGGCAGTATTCCAGCCTAAAAC